>CAZTTL010000126.1:0-9970 GCA_964616635.1 uncultured Rhodoplanes sp.
GCCGGCCTTCGTTGGAGACGAGGCGCTTGTTGATGTCGTAGAGCTGCTCGACCAGTGAATCGATGCGCGCCTGGTTGAGCCGCAGTGACTTCACCTCGCCGATCAGGTCTTCCTTGAGCTTCTTGTACTTGCGCTCCTGCGCGGGCGACAGCGACTCGTTCTTCAGCTTCGACTCGACGTTCTGGTCCTGCAGGCGCCGCAGCTTCTTGTAATGCTCGGCAACGGTATCGAAAGTCTCCACCACCTTCGGCTTCAACTCGGCCTCGATCGCGGCGAGCGACATCGAGCCGTCGAGATCGTCGTCGTCGAGATCGCCATCGCCCAGCGCGCCATCGGGCGGGTCACCAACGCTGTTCACGTCGTCGCGGCTGGGCGGCGGCGCCGGTCGTGGCATTGGCGCAGCAGCAACGAGCGGGGGCGAGCCGATCGTCGGGCTGCCGGCGGGCGCGGCGGCCGGATCGCGTGGCGGCAGGCCACCTTCGCCCGGAATTACCCCGGGCGCGGCCGCGCCAACATTCTTCGCCTCCGGCCCCGCATAGGTTGCTTCGAGGTCGATGATGTCGCGCAGAAACACCTTGCCGGCATTGAGCTCGTCGCGCCAGATGATGATGGCCTGGAAGGTGAGCGGGCTCTCGCACAGGCCGGCGATCATGGCCTCGCGGCCGGCCTCGATGCGCTTGGCGATGGCGATCTCGCCCTCGCGCGACAGCAGCTCGACCGAGCCCATCTCGCGCAGATACATGCGGACCGGATCGTCGGTGCGTTCGCCGGGCTCGGTGCGTTCGCTCTTGGCCGGCGGCGTGCGCGCGACCTCGACCAGCTCGCCCTCGCTCTCGTCCTCTTCGGGCTCTTCACGCGCCTCTTCCAGCGCCTCCTCGGTCTCGTTCTCCTCCTGCTCGACGACGTTGATGCCCATCTCGTTGAGCATCGCGAATATGTCCTCGATCTGATCGGAGGTCACCTCCTCGGAGGGCAGCACCGCATTGATCTGGTCGTGGGTCACATAGCCGCGCTTCTTGGCGAGCTTGATCATCTTGCGAACGGCGGCGTCCGAAAGGTCGAGCAGCGGCAGCGGCGCATCGGACGTCTCGGGCGTATCCTTCTCGGGCGTGTCGCTCTTGTCCTTCACGACCTTATCCTTTCCGGTCGTTTTCGCCTTGGTGGTGATCGCCATGCGTTCTCCTGCGGCCCCGCGGTCCCCGCCCTTGGCGGCAACCTGCGCCCGGACCATTGGCCAAAAATGGGCAGCGTGCTTGCCGCCCGCAAATCTCTGTTTCCCGCGCGATGAAAAGCCAGCGCCGTCGCCCGCTTCATCGCTTCCCAAAACCTCCTCCCCCGCGGTGCTTCGGGAGGAATCCCGCGGCAGACAATGCCTCCTCCCGCGGACCGGGATCCGCGGGCGCAATTTGTCGAAACATGGGCCTGCCTCGCGCGCAAATCATTCCGGCAAAATACCGACCCTGACCAGAAACGCGTCGAAGCGGCCGTCACCGGCCATGCCTGCCCGGCCCATCGACCGCGGCGCGAATGAGGATTCTCTCAAGCCGGTTCGCCTCCCAGGTCCGGTTTAGACGGGTCTGCGGCTCACGGCGACAGGCTCGCTTGCCCCCGACTCAGTGATTCGATGTCTGAGAGGCGCTAAAAACCACGCACCGGCCGGCCCGACAAGGCCCCGAAGCCATCGATCGTGGCCTCGGTCCCTTCAATCGCCGCGAGGCGGCCCTGGACATCGCGTAGCCACGCAAAGTTGCGCTCGCTCGGCTCCTCGCCCAACGCGCGTTCCGCCTCCTTCAACTCCTTATTTAGCGTGCGATTTTTGCGATGCAAGGCGAGGACCTGCCGCCACCACTGGCGCACATCCTCGGCGGCTGCGCCTTCGCGGGCTGGCCAATCCGCAAGGTGGGTCAGAGCTGCTTCGACGCGGGTCAGCACCGGGCTGAGGTCGCGTTCGCGTTCTGCGAGCATGGTCTGCAAGGTTTCGGCGGCGATCTCGTGATGGGCGCTGGCGTCAAGAATGACGCGGCGGAGGCGGTCGGCATCGGCGTGGGCGAGGTCGAGTTCGGCGAATTCCTCAGCATGCTCCTCCAGCAACCAGGGATGGTTGAGAATGGCGAGCAGAATCAGCGCCTCACGCGCGGGGATTGCGGAGCGGGCACCACGTACCAAGGGGCTTACCTGCAATCTCGGGCTCAGCGGGCCAACACCGGCAGCGGCGATGGCGACCGCCAGCGCCGATGGCTTGGCATCGCGAACGCGTCCGTGCCACGGGGGACCGCGATCGCGAAACAGGCCGCCGCGGTCGCGCAAGGGACCCCGGCCCTGCGGCTGCGGCGCGAGCAACCGGCGAAGCCGGGCATTGACGTCCTGCCGGTAGTAGCGGCGCACGCTTTCGTGGCCGATCATGCCGGTCAATTCGGAAAAGCGCGCCTCAAGGCGCGCGCGCCGCTCCGGTGTATCAAAACGGCCGGCCTCAATCTCGCGCAGCCACAACACCTCGGCAAGCGGCTGCACGGTGGCGAGCACATCCGCCATGGCGGCCGGCCCGCTGACCCGGATCAGGTCATCCGGATCATGCCCCTGTGGCAGGGTGGCAAAGCCGAGACTCTTTCCCGGCTGCAGAAGGGGCAGCGCGAGGTCGACCGCGCGGTAGGCGGCGCGCCTGCCGGCGTTGTCGCCGTCGAACAGCAGCACCGGCTCGTCGGCCATCTTCCACAGCAAGGTGAGCTGGTCCTCGGTGAGCGAGGTGCCGAGCGGCGCGACGGTCGCCGGAAACCCTGCGGTCGCCATCGCAATCACATCGACATAGCCTTCGACCACGATCAACGGCGTGCCCTTGTGGGCAGCCTCCCGCGCGGCGGCACCGTGATAGAGTGTCGTCCCTTTGTGGAAGAGCGGCGTTTCCGGCGAGTTGAGATACTTCGCCGGCACGTCCTTATCGAGCGCGCGCCCGCCGAAGGCGATCACCCGACCGCGTAGGTCGGTGATCGGAAACATCACCCGCTCGCGAAAACGGTCGAAGGGCACCGGAATATCGTCACCCGCGACGAGCAGGCCAGCCTCGACCATATCGTCAACTGATACGCCCTGGGCGCCAAGATGCTCCTTCAGCGCAAAACGCTCGGCTGGCGCATAGCCGAGCCGAAATTCCAGCTGTGTTGCCGGGTCGATGCCGCGATCGGCGAGATAGCCGCGTGCCCGCGCGCCCGCGCGTGCGGCGAGCGTCGTTTCGAAAAACTTCGCCGCCAGTTCCATCACGTCGTAGAGCGAGCGGCGCCGTTCCGCTTGGGCTTCCGCGGCCGGCGACAGTTTTGGCACCGGCAGCCCGGCAAGCACGGCGAGCCGCTCGACTGCTTCCGGGAACGACACGCCTTCGGTCGCCATGACGAAATCGAAGATGTTGCCGTTGCGACCGGAGGAAAAGTCGAACCACATCGCCTTCTGGTCATTGGCGAAGAAGGACGGCGTCTTCTCCTGATTGAAGGGCGACAGCCCTTTCCACTCGCGCCCGGCTTTTTTCAGCTTCACGCGCCGGCCGACCACCTCCGAGACTGGCAGGCGGGCCCGCAGTTCCTCAAGAAATTCGGGTGGAAAGCGGCTCATGCTTGATTCGGGCCTAAAACGTGAGTCTCTTCAATAAGAGGAGCCGACCTTGGCAAGCCGAAGGCGGCGCTTATCCCTGCTATTCACACACGCTTGCCGCGGCTGAGGCTGAGACGCTCATGCGTCATGCTCGCGTTCAGGCGCGGGCCTCATCATTCTGCCGTGCAGAACAGCGTCGATGGCCGGGACGCGCCGGGACGAGCCCGGCCATACCGCAGGTAAACGGATACGCGGACGGAAGAATCTATCCCGCCGCCGCCACCTTGGGCGCTTCAGTGCGGCCGAGCGCCTGGCTCACGATCGCCTGCGCTTCGGCGACGATCGCCGCCAGATGCTTCTCGTCGCGGAAGCTTTCGGCATAGACCTTATAGATATTTTCCGTCCCCGACGGCCGCGCCGCGAACCAGCCATTGGCGGTCGTCACCTTGAGCCCGCCGATCGGCGCATTGTTGCCCGGCGCATTGGTGAGCTTCGCGGTGATCGGATCGCCCGCGAGCTTGCTCGCCGTGACCGCCGCCGGCGACAGCTTGGAGAGCCGCGTCTTCTCTTCCGGGCTCGCCGCGGCATCGATGCGCGTATAGAACGGCGCGCCGAATTCCGCCGTGAGCTCGGCATAATGCTCGCCGGGGTCTTTGCCTGTCACCGCAGTGATCTCGGCCGCGAGCAGATCCATGATCAGCCCGTCCTTGTCGGTCGACCAGGCAGTGCCGTCCTTGCGCAGGAAGCTGGCGCCGGCGCTTTCCTCGCCGCCGAAGCAGCAGGTGCCGTCGATCATGCCGGACACGAACCATTTGAAACCGACCGGCACCTCCGAGAGCTTGCGCCCAAGTTTTTGGACCACCCGGTCGATCATGCTGCTCGAGACCAGCGTCTTGCCGACCGCGGCCTCCTTCGACCAGCCGTCCCGATGGGTGAGCAGATAGCGGATCGAGACCGCGAGATAATAATTCGGGTTCAACAGCCCGGTCGACGGCGTGACAATGCCGTGGCGATCGGAGTCGGTGTCGTTGCCGAACGCGACCCGATACTTGTCCTTCAGGCCGACCAAGCCCGCCATCGCATAGGGACTGGAGCAGTCCATGCGAATCTTGCCGTCATGGTCGACATGCATGAAAGCGAATTGCGGATCGATCGCCGTATTGACGATATCGATGTCGAGGCCGTAGCGCTTGTTGATCGGCTCCCAGCAGGGCAGCCCGGCACCGCCGAGCGGATCGACCGCGAGCTTCAGGCCGGCAGCGCGGATCGCCTCCATGTCCAGCACATTGGCGAGGTCGTCGACGTAAGGCTGGATGAAATCTTCCTCTTGCGTGGTCTCCGCCTTGAGCGCGCGCTCATAGGGGATGCGCTTCACGTCGCGATTGTCGCCGCGCAGCAGCTCATTGGCGCGGTTCTCGATCCACTTGGTGACGTCGGTATCGGCCGGACCGCCATGCTGCGGGTTGTATTTGAAGCCGCCATCCGCCGGCGGATTATGCGACGGCGTTATCACGATGCCGTCGGCGAGGTGCTCCAAGCGCCCGCGATTATAAACGATGATGGTGCGCGAGATGACCGGCGTCGGGGTGAAGCCGTCATTGCGCTGGATCACAACCGTCACGCCGTTCGCCGCCAGCACTTCGAGCGCGCTGCGCTGCGCCGGCCCCGACAGGTAATGGGTGTCCTTGCCGAGAAAGAGCGGGCCGTCGATGCGCTGGCTCGCCCGATACTCGCAGATCGCCTGCGAGATCGCGAGAATATGCGCCTCGTTGAACGAGCCGGAAAGGGACGAGCCGCGGTGGCCGCTGGTGCCGAACGACACCCGCTGATAGGGGTCGTTCATATCGGGCTTGCGGTCGTAATACGCGCGCTCGAGGCGCGCGAGATCGACGAGCAGCTCCTTGGGCGGAAGCTTGCCGGCAATCGGTGAAATCGTCATCAGATGATCCTTGCGCTGGGAAAGCGGTCAATCGACGGGGTTGGGCTATTGTGGCACGCGGCCGCCACGCCACCAATGTCGAATCATGGCGGTTCCGACGGCCGGCGGGATTGACACGGATCAAAGGATCGGCAGCGGCGGGGGCGGTGCGAGTCGTGGGTCCTTTCGTTGCGGGGGGAGGATTTGAACCTCCGACCTTCAGGTTATGAGTTAAGGTGTGGGAAAATCATTCGCCGCGCATCGCGCAAATGTCCTTGAGAAGCCGGTTGAGGGTCAGCGGCTTCCCTGTGAACGGCACGAAGCCGAGGTACTCGTAGAAGCGCTGGGCGACCTCGTCCTTGGCATGGACGACCATGGCGCGGACACCCGCGATGTCAGCGGCCTGCAAGATGCGGCGCATGGCATCGACCACCAGCGCGGCGCCTAGCCCCTTGCCCTGCCACGTCTGATCGACGGCAAGCCGCGCCAGAATGATCACTGGCACAGGGTGGCGCGGCAGGCCCTTGGCGAGACGATCCGGTGCATCGTCATGCGCCACTTGGCCAACGACGAGGGTGTGATAGCCGATGATTTCCGGCCCTGTGGCGGCGACATAGGTTTGCGACTTTCCGGCCCGCTGGCCGGGCAGGGCATAGAGCTTGATAAAGCGGTTCAGCGCGTCGTTGCCGCAATCGAAAGATGTGGGGTCGTGCGCGACGCCCCAATCGCCGAACGGGCGCGCCATCCAGATGGGGGACGTCGCAAGCAAGGTGGCGCGTACGACGGCGCGCGCGCGGGGACTGATGCGTGATCTCAACGAGGCAAGAACGGTTGGCGTAGTCGAGATCGACGACAACAAGCAATTGGCGAAGATCGCTAAGCCGGTCGGTGTGGTCGGTGGCATCGTGCCAACGAGGGCCTGCGTCGCCGGAAAATGCTTTTGGTCTGTCGTTTCCGATTTGACCGGCATCGCTCGCATATTGTTCACGCGTGCGCCCAGCAGCGTGCCTGCAGTTCAAGGATATGCTTCGCCGCAAAATCGGTTAAACCGATGTCGCTGACGGACATGAAAGCCTGATCATGAGCTACCTGCTTCTCGTCCTGGCGGCGCTCGTCGTCGGCTTCCTTCTTGGCCAGCGTTGGCGCCGCACGTCTGCGCCCCAAAAGGCTGAGCCCGCGGCGGAGCTGCTTCCCCCGGCCGCGACCGATCGCGATGCATTGCCGGCGCGACTGCATGAGCTGGAAAGCGGTTTCGTGTCGTTCGGCTCGAACGCGGCACATCCGAGCGCGCTGCTGTCCCATGCGCAATTCCAGGAAACGGTAGGGCTCCTGGCGTCGCCGGACATCCCACTCGATACCGTGCTGCAATATGCGGAGGGGGCGAACTGGGGGCTGTCATGCGCCGCGTTCGCAGCCCTCAAGCAGCGCGCCGACCGCAGCGAAGCGGTGGAGCGGGTGGTGCGGCACTGCGAGAACCTCGGCGCTTGGGCGATGTACTTCGCGCTCGATTTCCTCGCCGAGGTCGAGCCGCGCGTTCCCGTCGGCGCGCCGCTGGTCGGCGCCAAGGATTTGTGGGCGGAAAACCCGTTCATGCCGCACATGTTTCGTGACTTCTTCGCCAAGCGTGAGGCGCTCGGCGACACTGCGAGTTTCGGCTTGGCGCTGCACTCAGCCTCTGCCTTTCAGCAAGCGACGATCCGCCAATTTCTGCAGCGCATCAGCCATCCCTTCGCCAGCGCGCTCATTGAGGAGCTCAACGAGGCCCCGCCGACCGAAGAGAGGTCCGATGCCCTTGCCTCGCTCGGCCGCTTCTGGCGCAGCGCCGATGCCAGCGGGCAGCACGAATTGCTGATCGAGCCGGTTGGGTGGCGAAAGTCGCTTGCGCTTGCAGAAGCAACACTGCGGCAAAATCCGCCGCGCTCGCTGCTCGTCGCCGGCGAGCCACTGGTCGGCAAGACCTCGTTCCTGAAGTTGCTTGCCGACCGGGTGGCGCAAGGCGGGTGGCACGTTTTCGAGGCCGGCGGCGCCGATCTGATGGCCGGTCAGATTTATATCGGCCAGCTCGAAGGACGCATCCGCACTGCGGTCGAAGAGCTCAACGCCACGCGCAAGCTGATCTGGTACATCCCCGACATCGTCCAGCTCGCGCGCAGCGGAACCCATCAGGGGCAGAGCGCCAGCATGCTCGACCAGATTCTCCCGGCGGTCGCGGACGGCCGGCTGGTGGTCTGGTGCGAAGCGACCCCGGCGAGCGCCGCCCGCCTTGTTCAGCTGGCGCCGTCGCTGCGCAGTCTTTTGGAGATCATCGGTCTCGAGCCGCTGTCCGTGGACGAGACGCTGCCGCTTGCCCGCGACCTGGTCACGGTGCTGGCGAAAAGAACTGCCATCAGGTTTCATCCCGATTGCGCCGAGCTCGCGCTCGACACGGCGCGGCAGTTTCTTGGGACGAGCGGACTGCCCGGCTCGGCACTGCTCATCCTCAAGCTGACAGCGACGCGCGCCACGGATACCGCAAAGGAAATCGCGCCACGGCAGGTCCTGGAAACCCTGTCCCAGCTTTCCGGCCTCCCCGTCTCCATCCTCGACACCAAGGAGCGGATCGACCTCAAGGCAATTCAGCAATTCTTCCTCAAAAGCGTGATCGGCCAGGACGAGGCGGTGACGACGATGGTCGACCGCATCGCCATGCTCAAAGCCGGCCTGAACGATCCCGGCCGGCCGATCGGCGTGTTTCTCTTTGCCGGGCCGACCGGAACCGGCAAGACCGAGCTCGCCAAGGCGGTCGCGACCTTCCTGTTCGGCGCGGCCGACCGCCTGATCCGCCTCGACATGAGCGAGTTCCAGACGCCGGAATCGATCGGCAAGATTCTTGGGGCAACGAGCGCGCCGATCGAAGCCGAGTCGCTGATCAGCCGCGTCCGCAAGCAGCCGTTCTCGGTGCTGCTGCTCGACGAGTTCGAAAAATCGCATCCGATGATCTGGGACCTTTTTTTGCAGGTCTTCGATGAGGGACGGCTGTCGGACGCGGTCGGCCAGGTGACCGACTTCCGCCACTGCCTGATCATCCTCACCTCGAATCTCGGGGCGACCGCCCACCGCACCCTCGGGCTCGGCTTTGCGCCGCCGGCGGACGTGTTCAGCGCCGAGCAGATCATGCGCGCCATCGGCCAGACCTACCGGCCCGAGTTCCAGAACCGGCTCGACAAGGTGATCATCTTCCACCCGCTCACGCGCGAGGTGATGCGCGGCATCCTGAAGAAGGAGCTGACGGCGCTGCTCGGTCGCCGCGGCCTCAGGGAGCGGGACTGGGCGATCGAATGGGAAACGTCCGCGCTCGAATTCCTGCTGATGAAGGGCTTTTCCGCCGCGATGGGCGCACGCCCGCTCAAACGGGCGATCGACCAATATGTCGTCGCGCCGCTTGCCGCGATGATCGTGGAGAAGCGCTTTCCGGAAGGCGAGCAGTTCGTCTTCATGCGCAGCGACGGACAGGCGATCCAGGCTGACTTTGTCGATCCGGATGCCGACGCCATCGCGCCGCAGGAGAGCAGGCAAGCCCAACCCGCAGTCGCCCCTCCCCTCGTCGAGATGATTCTCACGCCCGCGGGTATCGTGGTGGAAACGCAGGCACTCGACAGCGACTTAGCGGCCGTCGAGCAGACGGTGGACTCGGCGGATTGGTCGAACCTCAAGGCAAGACTCACCGCGGAGATGTCGGCCGCCAGCTTCTGGGAGCGGCAAGATCGCTTTCATACGCTCGCCCGCTTTGCCCTGATGGATCGCGTCCGCGCCGCCCTGGAAGCGGCGCAAGGGCTGCGGGCACGGCTTGACCGCGGCTCGCCCTCGCCCCGGCGTTACTCGCCGCCGCTGGTTTCCCGGCTGGCACTGCAGATTCACCTGCTCCAGGAGGGGATTAACGATGTGCTCGACGACGCGCCTATCGAGGTCGCCCTGGCGATCGAGCCGCTGTTCACCGCGACAAGCGAAAAGCAGGCAGCGTGCGAATGGTGCCGGCGCCTGATGTCGATGTATCATGCCTGGGCGGAAAAACGGCGGATGCAGTTCGCCGAGCAGCAGGCCAGCGCGAATACCCTGATATTGGTCGTCAGCGGCTTCGGTGCGCACCGCACGCTGGTCCGGGAAGTCGGCCTTCATGTCGCCGAGGTGCCGAACGAGCCAGGAAAGCGGGTGACGGCACGGGTTCGGGTGGCGCCAGTCCCGCTTGGCGAAGAGCCGGCGAAGGAGCTGGGCGCCATGCGCGCAGCGCTCGATCGGGCGCCGCCCACGAGCGCGATCGTGCGTCGCTATCGCGACGAGCCGCCGCTCGTGCGCAGCGGTGACGGCAAGTGGCGCACCGGCCGTATTGATCTCGTGCTGGGAGGCGATTTCGATCTGTGCCCCAGCCTGTGAAGGTGTGTGCCGCCGCCAATCGCGCAGCTTTATTGATGATTCAATTGCTATCCTTTTGTCGCT
>CAZTTL010000127.1:0-9880 GCA_964616635.1 uncultured Rhodoplanes sp.
TTCTTGGCGGTAAGGATCTCGAAGAACAGACGATAGGCGTCGCCATCGGCGCGCAGATGCTTGTCGATCAGCTTCAGCGAGCGCGTCGCCGCCCGCATCGCGTCGGGATGGAAGGCGAGGTTGTGCCGCTGTCCTAGGCGGAAGATGCGAATCAGATTTTTCGGGTCGCGTTGGAAGGCGTCGGGATCGGCGAGGTTGATGCGATTGTTGTCGACGATGAAATCGTCGCTCTCGCGCAGCACCCGCGGCGGGCGCCGCCGCAGCCGCGCGACAAACCGGTTGAGCATCGGCACCTCTTTCTGGTGCCTGCTCTCGAGCGCAGCGCAAAGGATCGCGGTGAGGTCGCCGACATCCTTCGCGATCAGGAAGTAATGCTTCATGAAGCGCTCGACATCGCGCATGCCGGGATGGCTGGTATAGCCGAGCCGCTCGGCCATCTCGCGCTGGATGTCGAAGGACAGTCGCTCTTCCGCCCGCCCGGCAGCGAAATGCATATGGCAGCGCACCGACCACAGAAAGGTCTCGCAGCGCTGGAACAGCCGATATTCCTGGCGGTCGAACACGCCGCAGTCGATCAGCTCGTCGGGCTTGCGCATGCGGTAGACATATTTGGCGATCCAGAACAGCGTGTGCAGGTCACGCAGCCCACCTTTGCCGTCCTTGACATTGGGCTCGACCAGATAGCGCGACTGCCCAACCCGGCGCAGCCGCTCCTCCCGCTCGGCCAGCTTGGCGGCGACGAATTCCGGGCCGGTCGTGCGCGCGATGTCGTTGTCGAAGCGCTGCACCAGCTGGTCGAACAGGCTCTGCTCGCCGAGCAGGAAGCGCGCTTCGAGGATCGCGGTGCGGATGGTCATGTCGGCCTTGGCCTGGCGGATGCACTCGTCGACCGAGCGCGTCGCGTGACCGACTTTCAGCCCCATGTCCCACAGGCAATAGAGGATGGCCTCGGCGATCGATTCCCCCCAGGCGGTCTGCTTGTAGGGCAAGAGGAACAAGAGATCGATGTCCGAGCCCGGGGCCAGCATGCCGCGCCCGTAGCCACCGGTCGCGACGATCGCCATATGCTCCCCTTCCGAGGGGTTTTGCGCGGTGTAGAGGTGGGTCGCCGCGAATTCGTAGAGGATGCGGATGATCTCATCCTGCATCTGCGACAGGCGCTCGGCGCAGCGCCGGCCCTGCCGATCCTGGAACAGAAGCTCCTCGGCCTTCGCCATGCCTTCGGCGACCGCCGCCTTCAGGCGTTGCGCGACGGCAAGACGCAACTCGCGCTCGCGGCCGCCATAATCGAGCGCCAGGCGGTTGAGCTCGGCCGTCACCGCTTCGCTGTCAAGCAGCTCGGCGGCCCCGGCCGGCTTACGGTCGGTTATCGTATCCATGAGCAATCAATAGCGGCCGGAACGGACGGTGTCACGACCAGCAAGACGGCCCTGATATATCCGGGAAAGGTTAACCTGCGGACCGCCGGCTGCACGGGAGCGCCTTTCCCTGTCCAGGGTTTGATTCGCGAATTTTATTCCATTGGCGCGCCAATGTCCGTCATCCAAAGCGACGCATCAGCGCCGATCGGCAGGAGAATGGCGGCGTGAATTGTCGGGCTGCCTCCTGCGGCGAACCTGCGTCCAACGTCCGGCTCACGTCCGGGAGCAGGCTTCGCCGGACAATGCGCCAAGGAAAATCAACCCAGCGACATCAGCTCGTCGAGCGTACCGACATGCTTGTTGTGCAGCGCGGCGCGGATCTTCACGTCGAGATCCTGATCGAGGAACGGCTTGCGCAGGATGTGCTCGTGGCGAATGCCGGCGAGTGCGGTTGAATCGCCAAAGCCGGTGATGAATACGATCGGCAGCGCCGGCAGCCGCAGGCGCGCCTCGCGCGCGAGATCGAGCCCGCTCATGCCGGGCATGGCAAAGTCGATCAGCGCCACATCGATCTTGCGCTTACCGAGCAGGAGTTCGAGCGCGGCGCCGCCGCTGCCCGCCTCGAAAACGGTGTGGCCGAGCCCTTCCAGCATGGAGGCGGTGACGTGGCGGACGTGATCGTCGTCGTCGACCAGGAGCACGACCGCCGATGACGGATGTGCCGCCAAAGCCTCGGCTGACAGCGGCGCCTGGTCTTCGCTGAGGGTCGTCGAGCGCGGGAAGTAGACGCGGACCGTCGTACCGACATCGACCTTGGTGTCGATGTGGACGCCGCCGCCGGACTGCTTGGCAAAGCCCAGCACCTGGCTGAGGCCGAGGCCCGATCCCTTGCCCACCCGCTTGGTCGTGAAAAACGGCTCGAACGCCTTGGTGAGCACGTCGTCGGTCATGCCGGAGCCGGTGTCGCTCACCGCCAACACGACATAATCGCCGGGCGGCGGCTCCTCCGGCCGCGTCGGCACGCCGAGCGTGACCTGTTCGGTCGACACCGTGAGCCGGCCGCCGACCTGCATCGCGTCACGTGCATTAATCGCGAGATTGAGGACGACCAGCTCGAGCTGGGTCGGGTCGACCAGCGCCGGCCAAATCCCCGGTTCCAGCACCGTCTCGATCTCGAAGCTGCCGCCCATCGTGCTCTGGAGAATGTCGCGCATGCGCCCGACCGTCTCATTGAGGTCGATGGTGCGCGGCTCAAGCCGCTGCCGGCGCGAAAAGGCGAGCAGCTGCGCGATCAGCTTGGCGCCACGTTCGGCGGCGATGCGCGTATGCGACAGCCGCCGCAACAGCTTTGGATCGTCGGTCTGCGCCCAGGTCTTTTCGAGATAGCTGACATTGCCAAGGATGACCGTCAGCAGATTGTTGAAGTCGTGGGCGACGCCGGAGGTGAGCTGCCCGATGGCGTCGAGCCGCTGCATCTGGCGCAGCGTCGACTCGACCTCCTCGCGCTCCTCGATCTGAGTGAGCAGTTGGCGATTGGCGGCGGCGAGGTCCTTGGTGCGCTCGGCAACCCGCAATTCGAGCGTCTCGTTAAGCCGCAGCAGTTCCTCGCGGCTGCGCCTGAGCGCTGCTTCCCACCGCCGCGCGTCGGTCACGTCGACGGCGGAGCCGATATAGCCGATGAAAGTGCCATCGGCCGCATAGTGCGGCACCCCGGTATTATCAATGTGCCGCCATTCGCCGTCGTGCCGGCGCAGGCGGAACCCCATGCGGAACGGCTCGCGCCGCTCGAAGGACGAGCGGTAGGTATTGCGATAGCGGGCGAAATCCTCCGGATGGATATTGGCGGTCCAGCCGTCTCCCAGCTCCTGCTCCATGATACGGCCAGTGAAGGCGAGCCAGGCCCGGTTAAACCAGGTGCACATCGCGCGCGCGTCGGCGACCCAGATCATCACCGGCGCCGAATCGGCGAAATCGCGGAAACGGGCTTCGCTCAGGCGCAGGGCATCGATGCTCTCGCTGTAGGCGCGCGCATTGGAGATGGCGGTGGCGAGGTGGCCAGCGACAAGCTCGAAGAACCCGCGATAATCGTCGTCCAAGACCCGCCGCGGATTGATGCCGAGCACCAGCGCCCCGGTCGAGGCCGAGGTGCCAAGTTTCGCCACTGGCAATACCAGCGCGCGGTTGGTCGGCTCTGGCCAGGTGCCCCCGGGCAAAGCGCCGAAGCGGCCACCGAGGTCGTGCAGAATCAGCGGCTCGCCGGTGCGCACGACACGGCTGACGCTCCAGGAATCGTCGCCGTGGAGGGCGATCTCCGAGGCGAACTTGTCGAAGGGAAGCCCGGTCGAACCGACCGCGCGCAGATGGCCGCTGTTCTCGTCGAGGAGATAGAGCAGCGCAAAGGGAATGTCGGGATTGTAGGCGCCGAGAACGTGGATGACGTTCTGGCAGGCATCGTCGACACCGTGCATCTGCGCCGTCTGGGTGGCAAGCTCGCGCAGGATGCGCAGGCGGCGCTCGCTCAGCACCCGTTCGGTGGTCTCGGTGACGGCGGTGAATACCCCGCCGATGCGCCCGTCGGCGTGCTTGATCGGGCTGTACGAGTACGTGAAGTAGGCCTCTTCCAGGTAGTTATTGCGATCGAGCGGCAGCAGCAGGTCGTGCGACCATGTCGCCTCCCCGCGCCAGATGCTGGCAAGCTGGGGCCCGATGATGCCCCAGATCTCCGGCAATATGTCGTGGCCACGGCTGCCGAGGCTAGCCGGATGCTTGGTCATCCCGAGGATCGGCCGGTAGGCATCGTTGTAGAGCATCACGAACTCCGGCCCCCAAAAGAGCAACATTGGGAACCGGGAGTTAAGACAGATGCTCACCGCCATTTTCAGCGCATCGGGCCACTGCCCAGGCGGACCGAGCGGCGAGTGGCTCCAGTCGTGCGCCCGCATGAGCGCGCCCATCTCGCCGCCGCCGGCGAGAAATTCGAGCGTCCGGATCGGCGCTCGAACGCTGATCGGCTTGGTTTCGGCGCGCTGCTCTCTCATGTCGTTCCGAACATCAAACAGCAGCTTGACGACAAGGTCGCGTCTGCAACGGTACCTCTGATTTTGGAAGACCCCCGCCCGCGCCCGAGACGCCTTGGCAGCCACCGAGACCCGACCGACGCCTCGTTTGCATCGCAAACCCCATCAGGGGGAAGGCCGTCGAAACCCCATCATTCGATTATGCATCGATGACAGCCCTACGACACGCTCTAAAGTGGCCGAATGTGAGGCATCCCTCGAACCCAAGTGCATTCCAACTTCTTACAGGATCACCGCTTTCATAGCGGCACGTCGATGCGGGCCGCTCTGCTGCCACGCCAGACGCCGGCTTGTGCTAATCCAAATTTCCTATCAAGTGGCAGCCCGAAGCCGTTCTTGGCCGGATCCGGCGAAGGAGACGATGATGGATGCTGCCGCGCTGCGCGCATTGCAGGCGCCGATCAAGGACCGATACAAAGCCGACCCTGCGGCCGCCGTCATCACGCTGCGCGCCAAGGGGACGCTCGACGATGCGAAGATCGCCTGCAAGGTGGAAACCGGGCGGGCGCTGGCGGTTGCCGGCCTGCATCCGGCATCGGGAGGCACCGGCCTCGAGCTGTGCTCGGGCGACATGCTGCTCGAGGCGCTGGCCGCCTGCGCCGGCGTGACCCTCAAGGCGGTGGCGACCGCGCTCGAAATCCCTGTCCGCGCGGCCACCGTCAGCGCCGAGGGCGACCTCGATTTCCGCGGTACCCTTGGCGTCGCCAAGGACGCCCCGGTCGGCTTCGCGCAAATCCGGCTGAACTTCGCCGTCGACACCGACGCCCCGCAGGAGAAACTCGATCAATTGCTGAAGCTGACCGAGCGCTACTGCGTCGTCTATCAGACCATCAAGCACGGCCCGCCGACCGAGGTGAAGCTGACGCGCGCCTGATTGCAGCGACCTCAGAAAGGCGCCGTTTGTTTCGGCGTAAGAGAGACGTTTTTCCCTCCCCCTAAAAGGGGGAGGGCGGGGAGGAGGTTGCGTGAATTGACCCCCTCCCGGCGAGCTTCGCTCGCCGACCTCCCCCTTCCAGAGGGAGGGAAGGTTAGCAGCGCGGCCATCGCAAGCCGATCCGGCATAATGCAGGCCGAAGTGACTCTTCTGATAGCGTCGAAACATTAGAGCATCTTCCCGCGAAGTGGATACCGGTTCGCCGCCAGAAAATGCGACCACTCAAAGAGAAATAGAGCGAATTCCGATTCCGTCAGGACGGAATTCGCTCTAGCCGGGTGATCAGTCAGCCTTCTGCGGCGAGCCGGCGCAGCGCAAAGCGCTGCAACTTGCCGTTCAAGGTTTTCGGCAGGTCCGGCACGAATATGATCCGCCGCGGATATTTGTACGGGGCGATCACCGACTTGACGTGGTCCTGCAAGGCCTTGGCCATTGCGTCGCCATCCATGCCCGCTCGCAGCACCACATAGGCGGTGACGACCTCGCCGCGCTCTTCGTCGGGAGCGCCCACGACCCCGCATTCCGCGACTGCGGGATGCTGGAGGAGGGCGGCTTCGACTTCCGGCCCGGCGATGTTGTAGCCCGCCGAGACGATCATGTCGTCGGATCGCGCCTGGAACCAGAAATAGCTGTAGGCGTCCATCAGGTAGGAGTCGCCGGTGATGTTCCAGCCGTCCTCCACATAGCTCTTCTGGCGCGGATCGGCGAGATAACGGCAGCCGGTCGGGCCGCGCACCGCGAGGCGGCCGATGGTGCCGGGCGGGACCTCGCGCCCCTCCTCATCGATCACCCGCGCCTCATAGCCGGGAACCGGGCGGCCGGTCGCGCCGGGGCGGATCGCGTCCTCCGGGGCGGCGACGAAGATGTGCAGCATTTCGGTCGAACCGATGCCGTCCATGATCTTGAGGCCGGTCGCGGCCTGCCACGCCTCGAAGGTCGCCTTCGGCAGCGTCTCGCCGGCCGAGACGCATTTGCGCAGCGAGGAGATATCGCGTCCGGGAAGCAACGGCAGCATGGCGCGATAGGCGGTCGGCGCGGTGAAGCAGGCCGTGACCTTATACTTTTCGATCGCCCCGA
The DNA here is from genome assembly GCA_964616635.1 of uncultured Rhodoplanes sp. Taxonomy (GTDB): domain Bacteria; phylum Pseudomonadota; class Alphaproteobacteria; order Rhizobiales; family Xanthobacteraceae; genus Rhodoplanes. The sequence goes on from CAZTTL010000127.1 coordinate 6,450, forward strand.
TGAGCTCGGCCGGCGTCGTCGTTTCGATCAGCACCGAGGAGGCGCCGATCCGCATCGGGAACATCGCAATGCCGCCAAGGCCGAAGGTAAAGGCGAGCGGCGCCGTGGTGATGAAGCGGTCCGTGCCGGTCGCCTGCAGCACATAACGCCCATAGGTGTCGCCAACCACCAGCATGTCGCGGTGAAAATGCATCGTGCCTTTGGGCTCGCCGGTCGTCCCCGAGGTGAACGCGATCAGGCAGACATCGTCATTCGCGGTCTCGCAGGCCGCAAACTCGGCATAGCCGGGCCGCGCCATCAGCGCGTCAAGCGAGTCCTGCCGGCCGCCGCCCCAATAGACTATCTGCTCCAGGCTTGGCGCGATTTCCTTCGCCTTCTCCATCTCCTCGGCAAGCCGGTGACCGCACAGCGCAAAGCGGACCTTGGCCTTGTTGAGCTGAAAGCCGATCTCCTTGGCGCGCAGCAGCGGCATGGTCGCGACCACGACGCCCCCCGCCTTGAGTACGGCAAAATAGGCCGCAAGCATCGTCGGATTGTTCGCCGAGCGCAGTAGCACGCGATTACCCGGCACCAGGCCGAGATCGCGCGTCAGCACATTGGCGATGCGGTTCACCCGCTCGGCAAACGCGGCATAGGTCAGGGACTCGCTTGCCGCAAAGACGCAGGGGCGGTCGCCTTCACCCTGCGTCACCCAGTGGTCGACCAGCGCGGTCGCGCAGTTGAGGCGCGGCGGATAGTGCAGCTCGGGAAAGCGGAACAGGAAATCCGGCCACTGCTCGCGCGGCGGCAAATTGTCCCGCGTGAACGTGTCGACATGGGCTGAAGGGTGGAGCGGTGGGTAGGATTTCTCTGTCGCGTTCACAGACCGACCTCCGATGCGCGTATCCTCTGTGCCGGTCCCGGCTTGTTTCGACTTATTATATCTCAAGTAAGAGCGGGCGGCAGCATCCCGCAAGGGGACTAGCGCGCCGGACGAGCCGGAGGAGGCGCCTGATGAAGGTCGACGTGATCGGCGGCGGACCCGCCGGGCTCTATTTCGCGATCCTGATGAAAAAGGGCCGGCCCGATGCCGACATTACCGTGTTCGAGCGCAACCGGCCCGACGACACCTTCGGCTTCGGCGTGGTGTTTTCCGACGAGACGCTTGCAACCTTTGCGATGCATGATCCGGAGAGCTACCGCGCGATCGTCGCCAACTTCGCCTATTGGGACGACATCGAAATCCACTTCAAGGGGACTGTGCGCCGGATCGGCGGCAACGGTTTCTGCGGCTGCGCCCGGATGACGCTGCTGCGCCTCCTACAGGAGCGCGCCCGCGTGCTCGGCGTCGTGTTCCGCTTTGAGACCACGGTCGACGCGAGCCTGGCGGCGCATGCCGATGCCGACTTGATCGTCGCCGCCGACGGCATCAACAGCGCGATCCGCGAGGCGCGGCGCGAAGATTTCGGCACCGACATCGATCTGCGGCCCAACAAATTTGCCTGGATGGGCTCGACCCGCGCCTTCGATGCCTTCACCTTCTTCTTCCGCGAGACCGCGCACGGCATCTTCATCGCGCACTGCTACCAGTACGAGCCCGGGCGCTCGACCTGGGTGATGGAAGTGCAGCCGGAGACGTTTGTGCGCGCCGGCCTCGACCGGTGCGACGAGGCGCAGTCGGCCGCGTTTCTCGAAACCGTGTTCCGCGAGGAGCTGCGCGGCCATCGGCTGCTGATCAACCGCTCGATGTGGCGCAATTTTCCCCGCGTCGCCAATGCGCGCTGGGTGAAGGGCAACATCGTGCTGATCGGCGACGCCAAGGCGACCGCGCATTTCTCGATCGGCTCCGGGACGAAGCTCGCGATGGAGGATGCGATCGCGCTCTACGAAGCGTTCCATGCAACCGGCGGGCGCGGCGTGGGCGCGGCACTCGCGCATTACGAGACAGCCCGGCGCGAGGAGGTGGAAAAGACCCAGCACGCCGCCGACGTGTCGCTGGTGTGGTTCGAGCATGTCGACCGCTTCTGGGACATGGACCCGCAGCGCTTCATGTTCGGCCTGATGACGCGCTCCAAGGCGATCACCTACGACAATCTGCGGCTGCGGGCGCCGGATTTCGTCGACGAGGTCGACCACGCGGTCGCCGCAGATGTGCAGCGGCAGGGTTTTGCGGTCGACACCGCACGGCCGGTGGCGCCGATGTTCCTGCCGTTCCGGCTGCGCGGGATGACGCTGGCGAACCGCGTCGTGGTCTCACCGATGTGCCAGTACTCGGCCGTGGACGGCGTGCCAGGCGACTGGCATCTGGTGCATTACGGCGCCCGCGCGATCGGTGGCGCCGGCCTGCTCTTCACCGAGATGACCGACGTGTCGGCGCTGGCGCGCATCACTTATGGCTGCGCCGGCATGTATTCCGACGCGCAGGAGGCGGCCTGGAAACGCATCGTCGATTTCGTCCATGCGAACTCGGCGGCGAAGATTTGCCTGCAGCTCGGCCATGCCGGCCGCAAGGGCGCGACCAAGCTGATGTGGGAGGGGATCGACGAGCCTCTGGAAGAGGGTGTTTGGCCGATCATCTCGGCGTCGCCGGTGCCCTACCATGCGCACAGCCAGGTGCCGCGTGCGATGACGCGCGCCGACATGGATGCGGCGATCGCCGACTATGTGCAGGCGGCAGAGCGCGGACAACGCGCCGGCTTCGACATGCTGGAGCTGCATGCCGCGCACGGCTACCTGCTCGCGAGCTTTATCTCGCCGCTGACGAATATCCGCGCTGACGAGTACGGCGGCACGTTAGGGAACCGGCTGCGCTTTCCGCTCGAAGTGTTTCGCGCCGTCCGCGCCGTGTGGCCGGACGATAAGCCGATGTCGGTGCGCATCTCGGCGACCGACTGGGAGGATGGCGGCCTTTCAGGTGACGATGCTGTTTTGGTGGCGCGCGCCTTTGCCGAGGCGGGTTGCGACCTGATCGACGTGTCGACCGGCCAGACCACGCCCAACGCGCAGCCGCTGTTCGGCCGCATGTTCCAGACGCCGTTCTCCGACCAGATCAGGAACGAGGCGGGGCTCGCCACGATGTGCGTCGGTGCCATCACCACCGCCGACCAGGTCAACACCATCGTCGCCTCGGGCCGCGCCGACCTCGTCGCGCTCGCCCGCCCGCACCTGATCGACCCGTCCTTCACCATAAAGGCGGCGGCCTGGTACGGCGCGCCCGCGATCCATTGCCCGCCGCAATATTACGCCGGGCGCGACCAGATTTTCCGCAACAGCGAGCGCGACCGCGCGGAGTTGACCGAGCTGAAACTAAGGGCGAGGCCCAAACCGCGCGACACCGCCCTCAAGCAGGCGGCGGAGTAGGAGTGACGCTGCGGCGGCTATCCGCTTCATCCTCCCCCGTGAAACGGGGGAGGGGGACCATGCGTCGCAGGCAAGCTTGCGCAGCCTGCGCA
>CAZTTL010000128.1:0-9831 GCA_964616635.1 uncultured Rhodoplanes sp.
TCTATGTCGACGGCGGCATGACGCTCTATCCCGGCTTCGAGACCGGGGGGTGAGCAACGGCCTCAGCGCGTGCTGCGCACGCCGGCGGCGAGATCGCGCACGGCGGCACTGACCGCGTCGACTGTCGTCGCGGTCGCGGCGCCATTCGCATCGAGGCTTTTCGCCAAAACCGCCACCAGCGCGGAGCCGACCACCACCGCATCGGCGCCGCGCGCGATATTGGCGGCGTCGGCCGCCGTCCGCACGCCGAACCCGACCGCGACGGGTAGCGTGGTGAAGCTCTTGATGCGCGAAACTGCGCTCGCGACCTTTGCGGGGTCGGGCGCGGCCATGCCGGTAATGCCGGTGATGGAGACGTAGTAGACGAAGCCCGACGTATTCGCGAGCACGGCGGGCAAGCGCTTGTCATCGGTGGTGGGCGTCGCGAGCCGCACAAAATTGAGCTCAGCGCGCAGCGCCGGCAGGCACAGCTCCTCGTCCTCCTCCGGCGGCAGATCGACGATGATGAGCCCGTCGACGCCCGCCGCCTTGGCCGCTTCGAGGAAGCGTTCGACGCCGTAAACATAGATCGGATTGAAGTAGCCCATCAGCACGATCGGCGTGTCGTCATTGCCGGTGCGGAAGGCACGCACAGCCTCCAGCGTTTTTGCCAGCGTCTGGCCCCCTTTGAGCGCGCGCTGGCCTGCCGCCTGGATGGTCGGCCCGTCCGACATCGGATCGGAGAACGGCATCCCAAGCTCGATCACATCGGCGCCGGCAGCGGGTAGGCTTTTCAGAATCGCGAGCGCGGTCGTGGGGTCGGGATCGCCCGCCATGGTGAAGGTGACAAGCCCGGCGCGGCCCTCGGCTTTGAGCGCGGCAAAGCGCCGATCGATACGGGTGCTGGCGGTGCTGGGGGTGCTGGGGGTGCTGGTCATAAGCCGCGAAAGACCGTGGTGAGCTGCTTTCTCATTGTAAGGTGCTTTCTCTTGGGCGAACTGGCCCGAGGCGGGCAGATAAAGGTTCGGCGCGCCGTACGCGGGGCGCACCAGCGCCATCATGGCCGAAGGCGAGCGAGAAGGGCAAGTTCTCCCGAGGCCTGCGATCGTGGCGCCTGCGGCCAAAAATCCCGCATGAACCCCGGAGGCCGGTCCCATATACTGAAACGCCATGCGCCGTCTCACCCGCCCGTTCTGGATTCTCCTCGCGCTCGTCTTCCTGTTCGAGGCGTGGCTGTGGGAGCATCTGCGGCCGGTGGTCGCCTGGATCGTCGACCGCATCGCCTGGGCACGGCTGAAGGCGCAGGTGGCAGGCGCGATCGGGCATCTGTCGCCCTACCCGACGCTGCTCGTCTTTCTCGTGCCGATCGTGCTGCTGCTGCCGTTGAAATTCGTCGGCCTGTGGATGCTGGCGCGCGGCTCGTGGCTCGGCGCGATGGCGACGCTCGCCTTTGCCAAGGCGGTGGGCATGGGCGTCACCGCCTTCATCTTCGACGTGACGCGGCCGAAACTGCTGCAGCTGCCCTGGTTCTGCTGGCTTTACGAGCATGTGCTCTATTGGCTCGCCCGCGCCCATGCACTGGTCGATCCGATCAAGGCCGAACTCAAGGCCTGGGCACGGCGCGAGCTGAGGCCGCTGCGTCGCCGGATGCGCCGCCTCGCCTGGCTGATGCGGCCGCGGCGGGCTGGGCGCTTCATCCGCCATCTCGCGCGGGTGCGCCGGCTCGCGCATACGAGCGCCGCCGCGCCATAGCGTGACCTCGGCGGCAGGATGCGGCGTTCAGGCCCGCGGATGCGCGCTGCGATACACCTCGATCAATTTTTCGCTGTCGATGCCGGTATAGATCTGCGTGGTCGACAACGAGGCGTGGCCGAGCAGTTCCTGGATCGCGCGCAGGTCGCCGCCGCGGGCGAGCAGATGCGTCGCGAAGGAATGGCGCAGCGCGTGCGGGGTCGCGGTGTCGGGCAGACCGAGCGCACCGCGCATCCGCTGCATCGCCAGCTGGATGATGCGCGGCGCCAGCGGCCCGCCCTTGGCGCCGCGAAACAGCGGGCCGTCGGCATCGAGGTCGTAGGGGCAGAGCGCGGCATAATCGGCCACCAGCTCCGCCACCCGCAGCAGCACCGGCACCATGCGGCGCTTGTTGCCCTTGCCGGTCACGACGATGACATCGCCTGTCCCCGGCGCCGGAAAATCCTTGCACTTGAGGCCGAGCGCCTCGGAGATGCGCAGGCCCGAACCATAGAGCAGCGCCAGCACCGCGGCATCACGCGCGAGTACCCAGGGCTCGCGCTCCTCGCCGGCGCGCAGGTCGACATCGGCGATGCGGCGCGCCGCCGGCATCGCCAGCGGTTTTGGCAAGGTCTTCGCGATCTTCGGCGCCCGCACGGCGGCAAGCGCCCCGACCTTGCCGCGCCCTTCCCGCTCGAGAAAGCGCGCGAACGAGCGCACGCCCGCCAGCGCCCGCATCAGGGAGCGGCCGGCGATCCCTGCGGCGCGGCGCGCCGCCATGAAGGCACGGACATCGGCCGGTGCCAGCGTCGCGAGGTTTTGTAAGGTCGCCCGACCGCCGAGGTGCTGGGCTAGGAAGCTGAGGAACTGGTGGGCGTCACGCTGATAGGCCTCGACCGTCTTCGGCGACATGCGCCGTTCGCTCGCGAGATAAGCGAGCCAGGGCGCGAGCTCGGCCGCCACCTCGGGGGCGGTGATGGGACGCGTGTCTTATTCCCCCTCTCCCCGGTTGGGGGGTTTGGGTTGGGGTGAGGGGCTCTTGACCGCTGGCGCCCCCTCACCTGCCGCCCTTGGCGCCGACCTCTTCCCACTCGGACGCGGCGAAGTCTCGGAGCCCGCCGTCTTCTTCCGCGCGGCGAGGGCTTTGGTCGCAAAAACATCGTTCATCAGCAGTGGTCCGCCTTGACACCGGCCGTCGTTATCGCACCTGTTCGTTCACGCTTTGTTAACCCCCGGATGGATCGCGAGACCGGCATGACCAAGCGCATTGTCGACGTGCTGGTCCCGGTCGCGCTCGACCACGGCTATTCCTATCGGGCGCCGGACGAACTTAGGCTTACGGCCGGTGACCTCGTGCGCGTGCCGCTCGGGTCGCGCGCGTATGCGGGTGTCGTGTGGGCCGACCAGGCGCAACCGGACCAGCGACTCGACAACCGACTCAAGGATATCACCGACCGGCTCGATGTCCCGCCGCTGCGGGACGACATGCGGCACTTTATCGACTGGGTCGCCGACTACACGCTGGCGCCGCGCGGCATGGTGCTGCGGATGGCGTTGCGGATGGGCGAGCATCTCGGGCCGGAGCGCCTGCGGATCGGCGTGCGCCTCGCTGGTCCGCCGCCGGCGCGGATGACGGCGGCGCGGACGCGGGTCCTCGCGCTGCTTGCCGACGGGCTGACCCAAAGCAAAAGCGAGGCCGCCGAGGAGGCGGGGGTTTCCGCCGGCGTGATCGATGGCCTGATCGACGAGGGCACGCTCGAAGCCCTGCCGCTCCCTCCCGAGCCGGCGGCGCGCCCGCCCGATCCCGGCTTCTGCCGGCCCGACCTGACCCCGGCGCAGCAAGCAGCGGCCGATGTTTTGCAGCAGCGCGTCGGCGCCGGCTATTCGGTGACGCTGCTTGATGGCGTCACCGGCTCTGGCAAGACCGCGGTCTATTTCGAGGCAGTGGCGGAGATGATCCGGCAAAACCGCCAGACTCTTATCCTGATGCCGGAGATTGCGCTGACCGCGCAATTTCTCGATCGCTTCGCCGCCCGCTTCGGGGTGCGGCCGGCGGAGTGGCATTCCGAGCTGTCGCCGCGCAAGCGTGCGCGCACCTGGCAGGCGGCGGCCGCGGGCGAGGCACAGGTCGTTGCCGGCGCCCGCTCGGCGCTGTTCCTGCCGTTTGCTGACCTCGGTCTCATTATCGTCGATGAGGAGCACGACCCCGCCTACAAGCAGGAGGACGGCGTGCGCTATCACGCCCGCGACATGGCGGTGGTGCGCGCCAATATCAGCAAAATCCCAATCGTGCTCGCTTCGGCGACGCCCTCGGTTGAGACCGAGGTCAATGCCCGGCGCGGGCGCTATCACCGGCTCGCTTTGCCGGAGCGCTTCGGCGGGCAGACCCTGCCGATGGTCGAGGCGATCGACCTCACAGCCGAGGGACCGCCGCGCGGACGCTTCATCGCGCCGCGCCTCGCCGAAGCGGTGAAGCTCGCGCTGGAGCGCAAGCAGCAGGCCCTGCTGTTCCTCAATCGCCGCGGTTTTGCGCCGCTGACGCTGTGCCGCGCCTGTGGCTATCGCTTCGGCTGCCCGAACTGCTCGGCTTGGCTGGTCGACCATCGCTTCCGCCGAAGGCTGGTCTGCCACCACTGCGGTTTTGCCATGCCACGTCCCGACGCCTGCCCGCAATGCCAAGCGCTCGACAGCTTTGCCGCCTGCGGGCCGGGGATCGAGCGGCTTGCCGAGGAAATCGCAACGCTGTTTCCGGGCAGCCGGGTGCTGGTGATGTCGAGCGATCTCGTCACCTCGGTCGAGCGCTTGCGCGACGAGCTGCGCGAAATCGAGGACGGGCTGGTCGATATCGTGATTGGCACCCAGCTCGTCGCCAAGGGGCACCATTTCCCCAAGCTCAATCTGGTCGGCATCATCGATGCCGATCTCGGCCTCGCCAATGGCGATCCGCGCGCCGCCGAGCGCACCTTCCAGCTGCTCCATCAGGTGGCAGGGCGCGCCGGCCGGGCGGAAGGACGCGGCGAGGCCTTGATCCAGACCACCCAGCCCGACCACCCGGTGATTCGAGCGCTGGTCGCCGGCGATCGCGACGCCTTCTATTCCGCCGAGATTGCCGCGCGCGAGAAGGACCACTATCCGCCGTTCGGCCGGCTCGCGAGCCTCGTCATCAGCGCCCGCGACCGCGCGCTCGCCGAAAGCCATGCGCGCAAGCTCGCCGCAGCCGCCCCCCGCGACGACCGGGTCCGCGTGCTGGGGCCGGCGGAAGCGCCGATCGCTTTGGTGCGCGGACGCCATCGCTTCCGCATCCTGGTGCGCTCACCCCGCGCTCTTGACCTGTCAGCCTATCTGCGCCGCTGGCTCGCGGCAGCGCCTGCCCCCACCCGCGACCTCAAGCGCGAGATCGACATCGATCCGATGAGTTTTTTGTAACCTCGGGCAGCAAGCGGCTCACCCCCTCGCCGCCGGGCAGAATCGGACGAATGCCGAATCACGTCGCGGATTCGACGGAAACGACCTGGAAGGTGTGCATCTCGCCGTCTTCATCGCGGATCGAGACATATTCGCCCGGCCGGAAGGCGTGGCTGCCGAAGCGATAGCCGGCCTCGTCATCCTCCTCGACGGCTTCATCGTAGTCGAAGACCCAGCGGGCGTGCTCCTTGCCGCCCGGCTTGTGGATCAGGCGGCCGACCTCCTCGTCTTCGTCGCCCCAGAAGCGGCGAACGCGGCAGTGCTCGCGCTGCTTGTGCCAGAGTGCCGGGTCGATATGTCCGGAACTGTCGAGCGGGGCGACGAACTCGTAGCCATGCCGCGCCGATCCGGAAGGAAATTCCTTCGATCGGGCGAGATTGAGCCGAATGCGCTTGAGGTCGTGCGGCAGCTTGGTCATGGCGAAGCTTCCCGGCTCGCCCCCGATGCGGGGCCCGTCTCGGTCTAAGATAGTGGGCGCGCGGCGACCAGAAAATATTGATCTGGATCGATCTTTCCGGTTCCGCGCGGCCATCGGTGCCCGTCAGCGCAGGCCGAAATAATGCTCAGACTCACCGCCGCGGGGAAATTTATTCCGAAAAACAAAAGGCGTGGCTGACTAAAGTCAACCACGCCTTAGATGGCCGGCCGAGCACGGGGGGAGGGGGAATGGCGGCCGGTCAACGTTAAAACGCGAGACAGCATCCCCGGTTCCCGCCCACAAAAAATAATTTTGGCGCCGCCGCACGTCGAAAAATTGCATGTTGTAAATTCCGTTGGGAGGTATCTGGTTCCCACGCCGACGGAAACAAGTAGGGTGGCTCGAACGTTTCGGCCATCAGAAAGACCCGGCGCTAAGCGAGCGCCGCGCAGATTTCAATTTTGGCGTGAGGAGTTTATCGAATTCTAGTCGCTTTTTCGATAGTTGATGACGATGCTGCGGCGGGGAGACCGTTGTTGCCGCATCGCCTGAATGGAGCTGGACTGGATGACTGCCGCGCTTGACCCGGCTTGTCATGGACTGGCGTGCCTTGGATCCGAACTCCTCGCGCCGGTCGTGGTCGCGGCGGATATTGGAATTGCGCTCGGCCTCTTCGCTATCTTGGCCGGCCTTGTTCAATTTTTGCGCCGCAACATCGATCGACCGCATCAGCCGCGCATCTTAGTCATGCTTGCGCTGGGCTGGCTTCTTCTGCTCGGCGCGGTTCATCTCATCGCGGCGTTCGGTGCGGGCTCGTCCGGACTCGCCGCCGCGGTCGTTAGGGCCGCCGTCGCGGTCATCGGCCTCATGACCGCATGGCAGCTTTGGCGCGCGGTCAGCCAGAGCGACGCAACGAAACCGGCAGCGAGCCCGCCTGACATCGAGCGCCCGACGTCGTTCGCCGATCTCGGTCAGACGATCACCGTGCAGGAATTGGAAACCGCCCGCCGCGAGCTCGAGTCCCGGGTCGAGGAACGCACGCGCGAACTCAGCCTCGTCAAAGCACGATTGGAGACAGCGTTGCGCGGCGCCTATGTCCATGCTTTCTCTCAGGATCGCGACCTTCGCTATACCTGGGTCTATGATCCCGAAGGCCCCGACAGCGCCAAGGAAATGATCGGCCGCACCGACGAGGACATTTTGCCGGCCGACATGCGCGACGCCGTGGTGGCGATCAAGCGAAACGTGTTGAAAACCGGATTGCCGGAAAGCAGCGAGGTCGCCGCAGTCAATGCACGCGGGCGCGCGCTCTATTCATTGCACATCGAACCGGCATTTGGCGCCGACGGACAAATCGAAGGACTCACCAGCGCCGCGATCGACATTTCGCGCGTCCGATCGCTCGAATGTGAACAGCGCCGCCTGGCCGACGAGCTGCGCACGGCGCTTCACCACTACGAGATCGCATTGCGGGGCTCGCACGTCACGCTTTTCACGCAGGATCACGACCTGCGCTTCAGCTCGGTCAGTAATCCGCTGTTCGGCAAAGAGCCGAAGGACGTGGTCGGCCATACCGACGCCGACATCTTTCCGCCGGCGAGCCGCGAACAGTTCAGCGCATTGGCCCGCGCGGCATTGGAGACCGGGCGCCCCCGGAGCGGCGAAGTCAGCATCAAGGAGGCCGACAAGACCCGCTGCTACGAACTCCATGTCGAGCCGCTCCCCGACGAGAAGGGCGAGATTATCGGGGTGACCAGTGCACTATTCGACATCACCGAGCGCAAGACCCATGAGAGTCACCTGCGCCTGGTCATGCGCGAGCTGACTCACCGCTCGAAGAATCTCCTGGCGGTCATTCAATCGATGGCGCGACAGACCGCCCGCCATGCCGGCTCGATCGACGACTTTCTTGACTCGTTCGGTGACCGCCTGCAGGCGATTGCGACCTCGCATGACCTCCTGGTCCAGGAAGGATGGTACGGCGCCTCGCTGCACGACCTGACCCACCGCCAGCTTGCCAAGTATATCGACGGCACCCCCAACCGCGTGACCCTGTCAGGGCCGCCCGTTCACCTGAAACCGGCCGCAGCGCAGAGCTTCGGTCTTGCGCTGCATGAGTTGGCAATGAATGCGGAGCGCTTCGGCGCCCTGTCGATCCCGCAAGGCCGGGTCGAGATCAATTGGCGTCGCCTGCAGGCGGCCACGCGCAACGCCGATGACGGCATCGAGATCGTGTGGGCCGAACACGGCGGGCCTGGCGTGACCACACCGACCAGCAGAGGATTCGGCAGCCTGGTGGTGGAGAAGAACCTGTCGCGCGCCCTCGATGCCGAAGTCGCCCTGTCGTTTGAGCCGAGCGGCGTGCGCTGCCGGATGCTGATCCCCGCCTCTCACGTGCTGGCGGCGCGCTGAATTGCCGGGGTGCGCGCCGACACCCAGCGCGGCCCCATGTGCTGCGACGCACGCCGCGGCCCCGGCCGCCCCCCACAGTCAGCGAATTATGTGACCCCGCTCACGGAACCAAAGCGTTAAGCGCGCGTTAAAGGGGCAGATCGTCAGGGGGACGGTCCACTGCACGGGGCGATAATCATGACTAAGCTCAAAACCCTTTTGGTTATCAGCATTTCTGCGTTGGTCGCAGGGACCGCTGTGAGCTTTTCAGGCGCTCTTAGCACGCGCGACAGCGAGGCCAGTGTGAGCCGCGCTGCGATCGCAATGACGGTCGACCGCACACGAAAAAGTGATCGTCTCGTGATCGGCACCGCGCGCAACGAAGCGCGTCCGATCGCCACCGTCGAGGTCGTTGGCGTGCGTGATACCGCCATTGTTTATCGCGATCGCGACGGCCGTTTGCTCTATCGCAGCGACCCGCTGAACAACGCGACGCTGATCACCAAGGGTGTCGTGCTGCCGGAGGTCACCATTCGCGAAGCGCCAGGTCGCGCGGTGCAGCCGGTCACCACGTCGGTGCCGGCGAAGGTCGCGCCCGTCGACTCCGCTGACCGGCGCCAGTCGCCGAGCAGGCAGAATGGCGAAGCGAAGCGCACCCGTATTCCGGAAGGTTGCGATGCGGCTGCGAGCCCGATCGCTGCGCCGCAGATGGCGCACATTCTGAGCAAGTGCCTCGTTGCCCTGCCGAGCTCGGTGAAGGTTGCTTCGCTCTACTGAGCGCGACACTGGTATCCGCGTCGGATATCCTCAGCCAGAATAGAGTTAACAGCCGGGCGCGTGCCCGGCTGTTTTGCGTTAACGATTACTGTCTCGTTTGAGTATTTCGTATCTGGCTTTGGTCACTCTGCTGCAGCTATTGTCGCCATCGAAGTTATTGCTGGCATTTTTACAAGCCCTCCCGAAGTTGTTCGCGCGCGATCGGGAACTTTTCCCCGCCTACTCCGTTGTTGTCGCAGCAGGCGACTGCTGAGGGGAAAAACATTACGGGGGTGCGTCATGGCTCGCTCAGCGAAGCTTTCTCTGGTCATCAGCACGGCACTGGCAATCGGATTTGTGAGTCTGGCCGCAGCGCCCAGCAAGGCGGAGTCGTTGGCCTGGGCGTCGACCGGCTATCGGACCTCGTCAGCGATCGATCCTTATGTGCGCGATGATCGTCGCGACAACCTGATGGCCGCCGCTCAGGGTCGCATGCGCCGGCAGATCGTCAGCTATCCAACCAACGAAGCGCCGGGCACGATCATCATCGATACGCCCAACACCTATCTTTACCTCGTGCTGGGCGGCGGGCGCGCGCTGCGCTACGGCATTGGTGTGGGCCGTGAAGGCTTCACCTGGTCGGGCGTCGAGCATGTCACCCGGATGTCGGCATGGCCGGACTGGCGTCCGCCGGCGGATATGATCGCGCGCCAGCCCTATCTGCCGCGCTTCATGGCAGGCGGACCGGGCAACCCGATGGGAGCGCGGGCGCTCTATCTCGGTGCCACCGTCTATCGCATTCACGGGACCAATGATCCGTCGACGATCGGGAAGCGGGTGTCGAGCGGATGCATCCGCCTTGCCAATGCCGACATTATCGATCTCTACGGCCGCACCAAGCCCGGCGCGAAGGTCATCGTGCTGCCGATGCGTGGCCGGCGAACGGCGAGCGGGGGCAGTTCCCGTGGGGTCTATTGAACCGAACGTAATTCATGGCGGCTTCGCTCACGGGCGGAGCCGCCTCATCTTTTACGTCGGGTCTAGAGCGAATTCCGTTCAGGTGGAATCGGAATTCGCTCTATGTCTCTTTG
>CAZTTL010000129.1:0-1762 GCA_964616635.1 uncultured Rhodoplanes sp.
TCGATTTGCTCGGAAGAGCCAACGAATGAGATCTGAACACATTCGCCGCCAGCGCATATTTTCTCCGCTCGTCCCCGCGAATGCGGGGACCCAGGGACTATGTCGCTAGATTCCCGCTTGCGCGGGAATGAGCGGAATAACCTGCCTGGGCGTTGCCGGCTCGAACAGACGGGAGCATGCGCGATAGCGTGCCGTCCTTGAGGATTGCCTGATGGAATATCGCGGCAGCAGCATGCAAGCCGACCAGCACCAGCAGCAGGTAGGCGAGGATTTCGTGCGCCTCTTCCAGCGTCGCGCCCAATGCGCGATCGGTGGCGATGAGCGGTGGCACGGTGAAGAGGCCGAACACATCGAAGGCACGGCCCTTCGCCGCCATCATCAGGAGTCCGCACAGCGGAACCGCAAGGACTGCCGCGTATAGCGCCACATGCATCGCCTTCGCGGCGATCTGCAACGACGGCGAGCCGACCGCTTTGGGTGTCGGGACGATCGCGCGCCAGCTCAGGCGGAAGACCGTAAGCACGACCACCAGCATACCGAGCGAGGCATGCAGATTGACGAGCAGCGTCTTTTCCGGCCCGCGCGGCACGTCCTCCATCAGAAGGCCAAAAACGAATGCAGCCGCGATCACCCCAAGCGAGAGCCAGTGCACGGATTGAGTCAGCAGATCGTAGCCTGGCGGAGTCGCGGTCGCGGGAGAGAACCGGTCGTCGTTCTGAGTCATGAGAGTGGTCCGATGCGTGGCGAAATGCACACGAGCCATGCATCAGCGTCGCTGACGCCGGACTGATCCGCGCTGTCAGCGACCTGTCAGCGGCAATCGGACCGTGGCGGTCATCGCGCCCGGCGCGGTGGGACCGAGCGCGAGCGCGCCGCCCCAGGCCTCCAGAATGTCGGCGACGATCGCGAGGCCGAGGCCTGCGCCGGTGCCGGCCTGGTCAAGCTGGCGGCCCCGCTGCAAAACTTCGGCGACGTGTTCGGGTGGAATGCCGGGACCGTCGTCGACGATCGTGATCAGCGCTTCGCCGTCCGACCCGCTCGCCGCGATAGCGACGCGCTCGCGCGCGTGCCGCGCTGCATTCTCCAGCAGATTGCCGATCACCTCGGTGAGTTCATCGGGCGGAATGCGTGCCGTAAGGTCAGGGCTTGCATCGATCACCCAGTCGAGCGTCGCCCCCTTCGGCGTTCGCCCGACGACGGCAACGACGCGCTCGATGGTGGCCCTGACCGAAGCCGCGGGATCGACTGGCGCCGCACCGCGCCGGACCCGCGCCAGCTCGCGTTCGACATGCCGGCGCATCGCCTCGCCGACGCTTTCGAGATCGCTGGCGATCTCGCTCTCCCCGCCTGCTTTCAGGCGCTCGACGCAGCCGGCCAGGACTTGCAGCGGCGTCTTCAGCCCGTGAGCAAGATCGGCGGCGCGGGCGCGGGCGGCGGCAACCTGCCGCTCGCGCGCATCGAGCAACGCATCGATCTCGCCCGCAAGCGGCTGCACCTCGTCGGGGAATGCCGAGCCGAGGCGCTCCACCTGTCCCGAGCGGATCGCAGCAAGCCGCGCCCGTACCGCTTTCAGCGGCGCCAACCCGATGGCAACTTGCGCCCCGAAGGCCCCGATCAACAGGAGCGCGATGAGCGCGAGAAACGGCGTGAGGTCCTTGGTGAAGGTGCGTGTGGCATTGACAAGATCGGCGGCATCGCGGGCGACGACAACCCGCACCGTTTCGCCGCCGAGCCGTGCTGGCAGCACCACGCGCCGCTCGAC
>CAZTTL010000129.1:1862-3349 GCA_964616635.1 uncultured Rhodoplanes sp.
GCGACGACGCCGGCCAGGAAAAGCCGCAGCCGTAACGATCCGGCCGTCACGACTGCGGTTCCGGGAGGAGATAGCCGAAGCCGCGCCGCGTCTCGATGACCTCGGCGCCGAGCTTGCGGCGCAGCCGCATCACCAGCGCTTCGAGCGCATTGGCGTCGCGGGCATCATCGTCGCCATAGACCTGCTCGATCAATTCGTGCGCGGAAATAACCCTCCCCTTGTGAAGCGCGAGATAGGCGATGAGCCGGTATTCGAGCGGGGACAGCGCCAGCGCCACTCCGTTCCTGATAACGCGCATCTGGCGCGGATCGATGGTCAGCGATCCGACCTCGATCACGGCCGTGCCCAGCCCCGCCGAGCGGCGCACCAGCGCGCGGGCGCGCGCGACCAGTTCCTCCATGCGGAACGGCTTGGGCAGATAGTCGTCCGCGCCGGCGTCAATTCCCTCGACTCGTTCGGCCCAGGCGCCGCGCGCCGTGAGCACCAGCACCGGCGTCTGACGACCGGCCGCCCGCCAGCGCTTGAGCACCGCAAGGCCATCCATCCGCGGCAGGCCAAGATCGAGCACGATGAGCGCATAGTCCTCGGTATCGCCCTTGAACCACGCGTCCTCGCCGTTGCCGACGATCTCAGGGACAAAGCCCGCGGCCTTGAGCGCCGCTGCAACATCACCGGCGATCCGCGGCTCGTCCTCGACGACCAGCACGCGCATCAGTCACCGTCCTGCCGCAGCACCGCGCCGGTCAGCGCGTCGACCCGGATCTCCACCAGCTCGCCGTCAGGACGCAGCACCTTCAATTCATAGACCATCGCGCCGCCCTGCTCTTCGAGCTCGACGCCGATCACGTCGCCCTGGATGCTCTCTTTCGCCTTCGCCAGAATCTCCGCCAGCGGGCGGGCCCGTCCTTCCTGCAAGGCGCGGCGGGCGACTTCCTGATCGTAAAAATGGCGGTGGCCCCAGCGATGGCGTCGGCGCCAGCGGCGGCGCTCGCCGTGCTCCTCCCCTTCCTCGCCGAAGGCCGGCGCGAGGCCGAGCAAACCAAGGAACACCAAGCGACGGGTAAACATCGAAAAGCCCCTACACCCGCTCCGCTGACGGCAGGCTGACGAGGATTATCAGACGGCTATCATGCGGCCTAGCGCACGATCCGTGCTGCCATCCGGACAGGGTCCGGGCACCACAGGAGATTGAGATGCGTCGCAAATTGGCAATCATTTTCGCTGCCGCCGTTCTGATGGCGGCCCCGCTCGCTGCGGTCGCGCAAGGCATGAGGCCTGGCGGCGGACCAGGCCCCATGGGTTTTGGTCCTTGTGCCCAGGGCAAGAACAGCGACCAATGCTGGCGGACCCAAAACCCCGAAAAGCATGCCGCGTGCTGGAGCAAGGCCAACGACAACGGCCTGCGGGGCCCAGCACGTCGCACCTTCATGATGGACTGCTTGACCAAATGACATCGTGGCCAAGTGACTGCATGGCCAAGTGACATC
>CAZTTL010000129.1:3449-9764 GCA_964616635.1 uncultured Rhodoplanes sp.
GGACTGCTTGACCAAATGACATCGTGGCCAAGTGACTGCATGGCCAAGTGACATCATGGCCAAGTGACCGTCCCCGGTGAACATCCGGCTCTTGCCGAAACCGGGCAGCGGCCGAAGAGCAACAGAGCGAATTCCGATTCAAACAAAACGGAATTCGCTCTCACACGGCAAGTCCATTGCGCCCGCGCGGTCCCTGCTCCGCCATCCCCACCCCGCAGGCCTTGCTCCTGGGCAGTTGGCGCGCTGCCACCATCGATTTTTTCAGGCCACCAACCTCAGATAGCAGCTCACCGCGGCGGCCCTGCCTCGATCTGTCGTAAGTATTAGCTCTGACAACAGGCATGCAAGCCCTGCCCCACAGGTGTTTTGCCGCGCCAAAGCGGCCGCGTGATGACAACCTAACTAGGCCATTCAGGCGCCGTTCATGTGGGAATTTACATTCTCCGCCCCACAACGAGCTGGCGACCCAGCAAAAGTCCTAGGGGGGCCTTCGCGGGTCTTCGACATCTCACATCCCGGTGTGCCCGCCGCGGCTGCTTGAGCCGCAGCGATGGCGTCGTTTGGGCCGTGGGCACGTGCGGAATCGCGAGAACGTCGCGCAAACGGCAATCAGAGCATCAAAATGGCAAACCGAATCGAGTTCAGCGGGGCGTTCGACGCGTCTACGAGCGGCGCCGGCGGGGCGCAGGTCGTGCCCTTCGGGCATCTCGCCGCGCCGGATTTCGTGCAAAATCTCGAACGCAAGCTTGCGGCTTATGATGCACTGTTCTGCCGTGCCTACAGCAACGCCATCCGCTGGACGCCGGGCGAGCGGCTCGACCATCTGTTCGAGCAGGCTTGCGTGCGCTTTGGCAAGCTGCCCGCCGTTGTCGCCGACAATCTGGTCATCTGCTATCGCAGCCTCGACAATCGCGCCAATCAGATCGCGCGCCACTTGATCGAGCGCGGCGTCCGCCCCGGCGACCGCGTCGGCTTGCTGTTCGACAAGTCGGTCGAGACCTATGCCGCCCTGCTGGCGGTGCTGAAAGCCAACGCCGCCTATGTGCCGCTCGATCCCGGCCTGCCGGTCGAACGCATCCGCTTCATTCTCGGCGACGCCAACATCAAGACGATCGTCTCGACCTCGGATTTCACGGAGAAGCTTTCAGGCTTCGATGTGCGCCCGGTGTTTCTCGACACGGAAAAGCAGGCGATCGAGCCAAAGTCGCACAAACGGCTGGCCGCGGGCGAGGTCGAGCCCCCCGCCGACCAGACCTGCTACATCATCTACACTTCGGGGACGACCGGGAACCCGAAGGGCGTCATCATCGAGCATCCCAGCATCTGCAATTTCGTGCGGGCCGCTGCCGAGGTGTACGGATTCCGGCCGGGCGACCGCGTCTACCAGGGCATGACCATCGCCTTCGACTTTTCGGTCGAGGAGGTCTGGGTGCCGCTGATGGCCGGCGCGACGCTGGTCCCCGGTCGTCCGGGAGGGGGCCTGGTCGGCGAGGAGCTCGCCGACTTCCTGCATGATCAGCGCGTCACCGCGATGTGCTGCTGCCCGACCCTGCTGTCGACCATCGAGAAAGACCTGCCGCATCTGCGCGTCCTGCTCGTCGGCGGCGAGGCCTGTCCGCAGAAACTGGTGGCACGCTGGAGCCGTCCGGGTCGGACCATCCTGAACACCTATGGGCCGACTGAGGCGACCGTCACCGCGACCGTCACCGAACTTGTCCCGAACAAGCCGGTCACCATCGGCACGCCGATGCCGACTTATGCGATCGTCATTCTCGATCCGACCGCCGAGCGCGCGATGCCGCGCGGCGAGCTGGGCGAGATCGGAATCGCCGGGATCGGGCTTGCCGCCGGCTACCTCAACCGCGACGAGCTGACCGCGCAAAAATTCATTCCCGATTTCCTCAAGCTCCCCAACAACCCGTCGCACCGCATCTATCGCACTGGCGACCTCGGCCGCATCAATGACGACGGCGAGATCGAGTATCTCGGCCGCATCGACACCCAGGTGAAGATTCGCGGCTACCGCATCGAGCTGGTCGAAATCGAATCGGTGCTGATGGAGTTGCCGCAGATCGCCCAGGCGGCGGTCTCGACCTTCGAGCCCGAGCCCGGACAGCCCGAGCTGGTCGGCTATTACGCGCTCAAGCAGGGCGCGTCCGAGCTGCCGCGCCGGGAAATCGTGCAGGCGCTCAAGCGCCGGCTGCCCGCCTATATGGTTCCGGCCTATCTCGAAGAACTGCCGTTCATCCCGATGTCAGCCAGCAACAAGGCCGACCGCAAGCGGCTGCCAAAGCCGCGCGGACCGCGCTGCCAGGGCAGCGGCAGCGAGAACGTGGTCGCCGCCACCACCGACAATGAGCGTCTGCTGGTTGAGGCGATCGCTGAAATCCTCACCGTCGAGCGGGTTTCCATCGACGACCATTTCTTCGACGATCTGGGCGCCAACTCGCTCCTGATGGCCCGGTTCTGCGCGCGCATCCGCCGTAATCCCGGCATGGGCAAGGTGTCGATGCGCGACATCTACATGAATCCGACCATCGCCAAGCTCGCGCGCATTTTCGACGAGAGCGAGCAGCAGGACGAGTCGGTCGTCGCGCCGGCAGAACCGCTCCACCGCCCGACGCGGCTCGCCTATTACGGCTGCGGCGCGCTGCAGCTCCTGTTCTACGGTGCCTACAGCCTGCTCGGCCTGTGGATGCTCGACGCCGGATTCGAATGGGCCACAGCGGCGAGCGACCCGGTCCAGCTCTATCTGCGCAGCATGATCGCGGCGGTGGTGGCCTTTGTCGGCCTGACGGGAGTCGCGATCGTCGCCAAGTGGCTGCTGATCGGCCGCTTCAAGGTGGAATCGATCCCGATCTGGAGCCTGCGCTATTTCCGCTTCTGGGCGGTGAAGACGCTGATGAGCACCGCCCCCGTGGGGCTGTTTGCCGGTCACCCGATCTACAACATCTATCTGCGCCTGCTGGGGGCGAAGATCGGGCGCAACACGATCGTGAAGTGCCGCTTCGTCCCGATCTGCACTGACCTGATTTCGATCGGCGACAACACGATCCTGCGCAAGGACTCGATCCTGCTCGGCCACCGGGCGCAGTCGAACTTCATCCATACCGGGCCGGTCACCATCGGCAGCAACGCCTTCGTCGGCGAGGCGAGCGTGCTCGATATCGACACGGCGATGGGCAACGACACCCAGCTCGGGCACGGCTCGTCACTGCAGAGCGGCCAGCGCGTGCCCGACGGCAAGCGCTTTCACGGCTCGCCGGCGGCCGAGACCACCGCTGATTATTGCCGGGTCGAGGCCAGGCCGTGCTCGGCGCTGCGCGTTGCCGTCTCAGAGACGCTGCAGCTTGCCGTCGTATTTGCCCTTGCGGTTCCGCTTCCGATTGTCGCGCTGGCGCTGTGGGAACAACACGGCGCGGGTTCCAGCGCAGCTTCCACAGGACTTTGGGGATCGGCTCCGGCCGTCCTCCTGGTGTCGCTGATCTCCTTCTTCGGGTCGCTCGCGACGGGGCTCCTCGGTGTCTATGCCGGTCCGCGGCTGATCCAGCTGTTCCTCAAGGAAGGCAGGACCTATTCGACCTTCGGCATCCATGTCTGGCTGCAGAACGTCACGGCGCTGATCAGCAATGTGCCGCTCTTCAACGTGCTGTTCGGCGACTCATCGGCGATCGTCCACTATATGCGGTTGATCGGCTGGAACCTGAACAAGGTCGAGCAGACCGGCTCGAATCTCGGCACCAACCAGAAGCACGACAATCCACTGCTGTGCGACATCGGCAGCGGCACGATGGTGTCCGACGGACTGTCGATGATCAATCTCGAAATGTCGAGCTCGTCGTTCCGCCTGTGCCGGACGCGGATCGGCGACCGCAACTATCTTGGCAACAATATCCATTATCCGCCCGGCGGCCGCACCGGCGAGAACGTGCTGCTCGGTACCAAGACGATGATCCCGGTCGACGGCCCGGTGCGCGAGAATGTCGGCCTGCTCGGCTCGCCGCCCTTCGAAATCCCGCGCATGGTCGAGCGTGACAAGAGCGCGCTTGGCGCGATCAGCGAGGACGAGCGGCTGCGCCGCCTCGCCGCCAAGAACCGCTACAACGCCGTCACCGCGGCGCTGTTCCTGGCGACCCGCTGGCTGTTCGTGTTCGCCTCGCTGATGGTCTGGCAGGCCGCGCTGCTGGCCTATCCGGACTTCGGCGTGTTCGCGCTGTTCGCCGCCGCCGCGGCGACCTCCGCCGGGGCGATCCTGTACTTCTCCCTGATGGAACGTGCGTCGCTGAGGTTCGGCCGGCTGAAGCCCTCCATGATCACCATCTACGACCCCGAGTTCTGGGCCCATGAGCGCCACTGGAAGCTCTCCGACTCGCCGATCATGCAACTCTTCCCGGGCACGCCGTTCAAGAACCTGATCCTGTGGCTCGCAGGGGTGAAGATCGGCCGCATGGTCTACGATGCCGGCTGCTCGATCACCGAGCGCACGCTGACCGAGATCGGCGATTACGCCAACCTTAATGAGGGCAGCGTGCTGCAGGCCCACTCGCTGGAAGAGGGCGTGTTCAAGTCCGACGACATCCGCATGGGCGAAGGCTGCACGCTCGGCCCCGCCGCATTCGTCCACTATGGCGTGACGCTCGGCGACCATGTCGTGATCGACGCCGACTCCTTCCTGATGAAGGGCGAGGTCCTCGATCCCTACACGACCTGGCGCGGCAACCCCGCCAAGCTGTTCTGCCGCCGTGCGACGGCCGATGGCGCCCTCGGTGCCACCGTCTATCAGGCGCCTGACACGGTGGAGCCCGACTATCGGATCGCCGCGGAGTAGTGAAGTGACCGAGGGCGATCGGCACAATCCCCCAAATGCTCTTCGTGATGGCCGGGCTTTGTCCCGGCCATCGGCGTTTCGTGCCGGAGCAGCCCGCACGCCGTGGAGCGCGCTTCGACCGATGCCGGCGTGACGGAATTTTGCTGCGGCGAGTGACATGATGACGGACCAGGTCGCGCCTCGATCGACCAAAGCGCCACAAACCAAGCCCAAAATGCGGCTCGCCGAGGTCACGGCCGACAACTGGCATGACGTCGTCGCTCTCGAACTTGGCGATGACCAGCGCGATCTCGTCGCCAGCAACCTCTATTCGCTGGCCGAAGCGAAGTTCACCCCCCTCGCCTGCCCCCGCGCCATCTATGCCGGGACCGAGCTTGTCGGCTTTCTGATGTACGACCTGCCGGACGACGACGAACCCGACCGCGCCGCGATCTATCGCTTCATGATCGATCGCCGCCACCAGCGCCGCGGCTACGGCCGCGCCGCGCTCAACCTACTGCTTGACGAGCTTCGGGAGCATCGCGGCATCGCCGCAGTGTCGATCTGCTATGCCGCGAAGAATCCTGCCAGGGTGCTGTACGAAAGCCTTGGTTTCAGAGAGGTCGAGCGCGACGCGCATGACGAGGTTTTTGCGGAGCTTTCGCTGACCCAGTGAGCTGCGTAACGTGACACAGTCCGCGTCCATCGATCCAAACCTGCAACAAGCACTCGAAAACCTGGCGCCGGGGATTGTCGTCGGCCATCGCTTGATCGTCCCCGGCGACGAAGCCGCGCTGTCCGACGATGAAGCGCAATCGATCGGCTCGACGGTGGTCGCGGTGCGCCGCGCGAGCGGCGCCGCCCGTCTCATCGCCCGCGAGCTGTTGGCGCGGCTCGGCCATCCGCCCTGTCCGCTGCCGAAGACCGCATCAGGCCTGCCGGCCTGGCCCGAGGACATCGCCGGGTCGCTCGCCCACGATGATCACATTGCCGTCGCCGCGGTCGCGCCGCGTCGCGAGGCCGAGGCGGTCGGGATCGATATCGAACCGGCGGAGCCGCTGCCGCCCGATGTGGTCGACCTGGTCGTGACCGCACGGGAACGGGACGGCCTCAACGATGATCCGCTGCGTGGCCGGCTGCTGTTTGCCGCCAAGGAGGCCGTCTACAAGGCACTCTATCCGCGCGACCGGGTTTTTCTTGAATATCACGACATCGAGGTCGATCTTGCCGGTAACAAAGCCGTGGTGCGCAATCAGCGCGTGATCGAGCTGCGCTTTTGCCGCGCGACGCATGTCGTCGCGTTGGCGTTCGTGCGGCCTGCGGCGACCGCTGCGGCTTAGAGCGGCGAGCGCTGCGGCTGTGAGGTGGCAACAGGTTTAATAGCGCCGACCAGCACTTTCAGGACATCGACCTCTGCCAGTCCTCAGTGATAGACCAGGCTCGGCAGCCACAACACGATCTGCGGGAACACGACGCACAGGCCGAGAGCAATCGCCTGAAGAACGATG
>CAZTTL010000130.1:0-9740 GCA_964616635.1 uncultured Rhodoplanes sp.
AGGTCGTAGCCGAACAGCATCAGCGCCAGCAGCGCGCCGACGCCGGCCGAGGGCAGCGTCGACAGGATCGTCAGCGGATGGATGTAGCTCTCATAAAGCACGCCAAGCACGATATAGATCGTGACCACCGCGGCGAGGATCAGCCACGGCTCGCCCCGCAAGGATTTCGCGAACTCCGCGGCATCGCCGGAATAGCTGCCGGTGATCGTCGGCGGCATGCCGATCGCGGCTTCCGCGGTCGCCACGGCGGCAACCGCGTCGCCGAGCGCCGCGCCCGGCGCCAGATTGAAGCTGATGGTGGCGGCGGGAAACTGCTGCTCATGCATAATCGCGAGCGGCGCCGTCGTGCGTTCGACCGTCGCGATCGCGGACAGCGGCACCAGATTGCTCGACAGCGTCGGGATCAGCGAGGTCGCCGCGGTCGAGCTGCTGAGCGAAGCAAGCGGGGTCGACGTGCCGACCGGCAAGAAAAGCTTGGTCAGCGTCGACGGATCGGTCTGGTATTGCGGCATCGCCTCGAGGATCACGCGGTACTGGTTCGACTGGCTGTAGATGGTGGAAATCTGTCGCTGGCCAAACGCGCTGTAGAGCGTGTCGTTGATCGCCTGCATGGAAATGCCGAGCCGGCCGGCGCGCTCGCGATCGATCTTGAGAAACGTGCGCAGGCCGCCGTCTTCCGCCTCGGAGGCGACATCGGTCACCTGGGAATCGCCGCGCAGCCGCGCCACCAGCCGGTCGGCCCATCGGCTGACCTCCGCGGCATCGCTGCCGCTCAGCGTGTACTGATACTGACCGCGGCTCGACCTTGTGCCGATCTGAATGTCCTGCACCGGCTGGAAATAGACCACCATGCCGGGGATCGGCGCGACCGCCGCCTTCAGCCGCTGGATGATCGCGGTGACGAACGAACGGCGCTGGTCGCGCGGCTTGAGCGCAATCGTCAGGCGGCCGGCATTTGGCGTCGGGTTCATCGTGCTGGCGCCGATCACCGCCACCGTGCCGGCAACATCGGGATCCTTGCGCACCACCGCGACCACCTGCGCCTGCAGCCGCTCCATCTCGGCGAAAGAAACTTCGGGGCCGGCTTCGATCACCGCGGTAATCAGACTGGTGTCCTGCGTCGGCAGAAATCCCTTGGGGATGATCACATAGAGCGCCACGGTCGCCGCCAGCGTGAGCGCGGTGACGATCAGCGTCGCGGTCTGGTGCTGCAGCACCCAGTCGAGGCTCGCGTGATAGCCGGTAACGGTGCGGTCGAGCAGGCGGGTGAACCACCCCGCGCGCGCGTGGCCACGCGCCTCACCGCGCTCCTCGTTGTCCGGGCGCAGCAAGCGTCCGCACATCATCGGCGTCAGCGTCAGCGACACAATGGCGGACGCAACGACTGCAATCGTCAGCGTCAGCGCGAATTCGCGGAACATGCGACCGACGATTCCGGTCATGAACAGCAGCGGGATGAACACCGCGATCAGCGACATGGTGAGCGATATCACCGTGAAGCCGATCTCGCGCGAACCGGCGAGCGCCGCCGCGAGCGGCTTTTCCCCGCGCTCGACATGGCGCACGATGTTCTCGATCATCACGATGGCGTCGTCGATGACGAAGCCGGTGCCGATGGTGAGCGCCATCAGCGACAGATTGTTGAGCGAAAAGCCGCAGAACCACATCACGCCGAAGGTGGCGACGAGCGACAGCGGCAACGCCACGCCGGCGATGATGGTGGCGCGCAAGCTGCGCAAGAACATCAGCACCACCAGCACGACGAGCCCGATCGCAAGCAGCAAGGTGAACTGCACGTCGCGCACCGAGGCGCGGATGGTGCCGGTGCGATCATTGACGACGGTGACATTGACGCCGACCGGCATCGCCCGTTCGAGCCGCGGCAGCTCCGCGGTGACGCGCTTGACCGTCTCGATGACATTGGCGCCGGGCTGGCGTTGAATGTCGATCACCACCGCCGGCTCGCCCTGATACCAGCCGCCGACCTTGCTGTTCTCCAAGCCCTCGACCACGTCCGCTATGTCGCGCAGCAGCACCGGGGCATCGTTGCGATAGGCGATGGTGAGGTTGCGATAGCCCTCGGCGCGGTTGATCTGGTCGTTCGCCGCAATGGTGTAGGCTTGGTGCGCGCCATCGAGCGCGCCCTTCGGCCCGGCGACATTCGCTGCCATGATCGCCGCACGCAAATCTTCCAGCGCAATGCCATAGGCGGCAAGCCGGGCAAGATCGGCCTGGATGCGCATGGCGGGCTTGAGATTGCCCTGCACCGAGACGCGCCCGACTCCGCTCACTTCGGCGAAGCGCTGCGCGATCAGGGTGTCGGCGAGATCGCTCAGCGTGCGCAACGGGATCGTATGCGACGTGAGCGCGATGGTGATGATCGGCGCATCGGCCGGGTTCACCTTGGAATAGACCGGGGGATAAGGGAGGTTGCGCGGCAGGGTCGAGCCCGCGGCATTGATCGCCGACTGCACGTCCTGCGCCGCCGCGTCGATGTCGCGGGCGAGATCGAATTGCAGGGTGATCTGGCTGACGCCGAACGAGCTCGACGAGATCATGGTCGAGAGCGAGGGAATTCGCCCGAACTGGCGCTCGAGCGGCGCGGTGACGAGCGAGGCCATGGCGTCGGCGCTCGCGCCCGGCAGGCGCGTCGTCACCTGCACGGTGGGGAAATCGACCTGCGGTAACGAGGCCACCGGCAGGAACCAGTAGCCGAGCAATCCGCCCAGCATCACCGCAATGCCGAGCAACGAGGTTGCGATCGGCCGGTTGATGAAGGGCGAGGAGACGCTCATCGCGGCGGCCTTCTCCCGGCGTCGCCGCGGCGGCGGCGTGGTTCGCCGTCGCGTGCGCTCCGCTCAACCGGTCGCTCGCGCGGCAGCACCGTCGCAGGGGGCGTCGTGCCAGTGGTCGGCGCCGGCGTTGTGGCAGGCTCTGCCTGGGCTCCCGATTGCGGCGCGGTCGATTGCGGCATGGCCGGAGGTTCGGATTGCGGCGGGCCGCCCTCGCGTTCGCCGCCACGCCTGCGTGGCGCAAGTCCTTCCTCGCGCGAAATCACCACCCGGCTGCCGTCGGTGAGCTGGGCGAAGCCGGAGGTGACCACGCGCTCACCGGCCTGAATTCCGCTCGCGATCACCGCCTGGAGGTCATCCTGCTGGCTCACCGTGACAGGCCGCACCGTGACGGTCGCGCCACCCTTGCCGCCGGCACTGCCTTTTTCGCTACTGCTCGCTTTGCCGGCTTCGCTCTCCCTGACCACATAGGCAAAGGTGTTGTTGGGGCCGCGCTGCACGGCTGCCGTCGGCACCACGACGACGTTGCGCAGGGTGTCGACCAGCAGCTTCACATTGACGAACTGGCCGGGCCAGAGCGCGAGGTCCTTGTTGGGAAATTGCGCGCGCAATCGCACCGTTCCCGTCGTCTGGTCAACCTGGTTGTCGATCACCTGCAACACGCCACGATCGGCCACGGTGCGATTGTCGCTGGCGAGCGCGAGCGCCGTGAGCGGGCCTTGCGCGAACGCTTTGTTGACGGCCGGAAGCTCCTGCTGCGGCAGGGTGAAGATCACCGAGATCGGACGCAGCTGGGTGATCACCACAATGCCGCTGGTCTCGCTCGATCGCACCAGATTGCCGGCATCGACGAGGCGGATACCAGTGCGCCCGGAAATCGGCGCGACGATCTTGGTGTAATCGAGATAGGCGCGGGCATTGTCGATCTGCGCCTGGTCCGCCTTCACCAGCGCTTCGAGCTGGGCAACGAGGGCGCGCTGAGTATCGGCCTGTTGCTTGGTTGCGGCGTTGGACTGCGCCAGCCGCGTATAGCGATCAAGGTCGATCCTGGCATTGGCGAGTTGCGCCTCGTCCTGCGCCTTCTTCGCCACCGCCTGATCGAGCGCGGCCTGATAGATGGTCGGATCGATCTCGGCCAGCACAGCGCCGCGCTCGACGTCTTGGCCCTCGCGGAAGTTCAGCTTGATGAGCTTGCCGTCGACCTGCGAGCGCACGGTGACGATGTTGAGCGCCCGCGCGGTGCCAACCCCGTCAAAGTAGACCGGCACGTCGGCGGATTTGGCCGTCGCCACCAGCACCGGGACCACTCGGTCGCGACCAGAACGGCTGCCGGGACCAAAGCGGCCCATGCCAGCGCCACTGCTCCGGCTCTGCCGGGCCGGCATTTGCGCGACGACGAGATAGGCCAACCCGCCCATCACCGCGAGCGCAACCGCGTAGCCTGCCACCCGCGACAGCACCCCGCGGCGTCGCCTTTTCGGCTGCGCCGACACGACAGGGGGGACAACTTCATTCGCGGAGATCGGCGCCCCGGCCTCGGCACGTTTTGCAGCGTCGCCCACGCTCGTCCCGCCGAGCCCTGATTCTTGGCTATTGTCGCGCATAGACGGGTTCATCTCCAATGCGGGGCGGCCAGCCGCCGCCAAGCGCCTGAAACAGGGCAACGACCGCGAGCAGCCGCGCCTGCCGCGCTTGGGTCAGAAGGTCCTGGGCCGTGAACAAGGTCTGCTGCGTGTTGAGCAAGGTCACGAGGTCGAGTGTTCCCTCACGCAGCTTGGTCTCGGAAATATTGAAGGCGGTGCGCGAGCTTCTGACGGCATCGGCCTGCAAGCGTTCGCGCCGGGTCTGCTGCCCCAGCGCGATCAAAGCCTGCTCCACATCGGAAAATCCGTTGATCACCGCCTTGCGATAAGTCTGCAGCGCAATGAGCTGGTTCGACTGCTGCACTTCGAGCTGGCCGAGCAGATTACCACCGTCGAAGATCGGCTGGGTGAGCGCGGTGGTCATGGTGTAGAACCAGGCGCCGGGGCCAAACAGCGTCTTCAGCGCCAGGCTCTGGAATCCGGTCTGCCCGGTCAGCTGAATGTTAGGGAAAAAAGCGGCGCGCGCCGATTCGACCGAGTGGTTCGTCGACACAAGCTCGGCCTCGGCCTGGCGGATATCCGGGCGCTGATTAATGAGGTCGGAGGGAAGTCCAGCGGTTACTCGCGGCACCGCAATGCGCGACAACGAGCCGCCTTGCACCGCAAAGTGTTCCGGAGCGCGGCCGACCAGCACCGCGAGCACCGCCGCATTCTGTTGCACCGTGATCTCATAGACCGGAATGTCAGCCCGGATCTGGGCGACCAGCGCCTCCTGCTGGGCGACATCGAGGCTTGACGCCGTGCCGACCGCGAGGCGTTCGCGGATCAGGCCGAGGATGCGGCTCGATGCCCGCAGGTTATCGCGGGCGAGGCGCAACCGGTCCTGGGCGCCGAGCAGTTGGAAATAGGCATTGGCGACGCTCGCCATCGTGGTCAGCGCCACGACGTCGCGATTGAAGCGGGAGGCGACCGCGGTCTCCTCGGCGGCGAGCAACGCCGCGCGGTTCTTGCCCCAGAAGTCGATCTCGTAGCTCGCGCTGATGAAGGCGCGGTACAGATCGGTGGCTTTTCGCCCGCTGCTGCCGCTCCTGCTTCCGCCTCCGCTGCTTGCGGAACTGGACCCTCCCGAACTGGTGGTGCTGCCGGCGCTGCCTCCGGAACTCCCCGAAGAGCTGCCGCCGCTCACGGAAGGGAGCGACCGGGTCACGCTCGCCGTCCCGGTGACGTTCGGCAACAGGGGCACCCCGGCGATGCGCGCCTGGGCATCGGCCTGCATGATGCGCGCCACCGCGACCGCGATATCGAGATTGGAAGTCTGGGCCTCCTCGATCAGCGTGGTCAGCTCGGACGAGCGAAAGCCCCGCCACCAGTCGAGCGCCGGACGGCGCGCGTCGGGATTGGCGCGCGTGGCAAAGCGGTAATGCTCAGGAATATCGACCGCAAGCTCGGGCTTCTCGGTGTCGACGAAGCAGGCGGTCAGCCCCGGCGCCACGCAGAGCAAGGCAATGATCGCTAATAAACGCACGGAAATCGATTTCGCATCCAAACCGGATGGCGCAGGCTCAACCATGGCAGCGACGTCCGCGCCGGGCCGGCGAACCGCTTCGGTTCGGCTTTCTCATCATTGCACGCGTGAGGAGGCCGGCGGGCTCATTTCTCGATAACCCTAACAGAACCGGGATCGTGGCAAGTACACGGCGTCTCGTGTGTCGATTTGTGTCTGCGGTCCGGCGCGACGCGAGCGGTAAGGGACGGCCGCTGGGGGCGCGGCTTCGGCAAGCAGGCCGTGATCGGCACCCGCGATCCGCATCTAAGCAGGCTACTCCGTTCATTCCCGCGCAAGCGGGAATCCAGCAACTTGATTCCTGGGTCCCCGCTTGCGCGGGGACGAACGGCGAAAATGAGCATCCGCCGCCGTGAGTGTGTTCAGAGCTCATTCGTTGGCTCTTCCGGGCAAATCTGCTTAAATGTGTTGATCGGCTGCAACAGCCATCAAGAAACGACAGCGTGGTCGGTGTTTTGCCCGCTCCTCGCCGGTCATTTGCTTGAGACGAAGGGTCCGCATCCGTAAGATGCCGCACTGGCCCGAGATCTGTGAGGACCCGGATGCGCCTGATTACGTCTGCTGCATTGCTCGCCGTCGCCGCGATTGCGGTATCCGCTTTCCAGTCGCCGGCCGACGCCGCGCCGCGGAAGCGTACCGCTTACCACCCTCCCCGTTACATCTATTACGGCAGGGATGCGGTACGACCGCGCACCCGCATCACGGTGCGGAAGCGCTCCTACCTTGATCCCGGCACCGAGACCAAGACCTTCGCGCAGCATTACATGGACTATGCGGTGTCGCCGTCCTACACGGTCTTCCCCAGCTATATGGACTACAGCATCACGCCGGGCTCGTGGTCGCGCATGCCGCTGCCGGGCCTTTACGACGTGCCCGGCTGGGTCCGCGGCCCATAGCGGGCGGACGGCGCCCGGGGTCGGCGCATCGTTCGCATTGTTGCGGCTGACCTTGCGGGAAAGGGTTGGCGGGGATTGTCGCTGCGGAGCGGCCCGCGGCTGCCGGCCTTACTTCGCCAGCCTCACCTCCTCGACTGCTCGCGCCAGCAATTCGGCCATCGTCCGCCTGATCTGGTGGTCGGACTGGGCCACGCCCTTGGCGTCGAAGTCCTTGCGAAGCTTCGCGAATACGTCGTCGTCGCCGGGCGATTCAAAATCGGAGACGATGACCTCCTTGGCATAGGCGTCGGCCGCCGCGCCAGTCAGCCCCAGCTTTTCCGCGGCCCACATGCCGAGCAGCTTGTTGCGACGCGCCATCGCCTTGAAGCGCAATTCTTCATCATGCGCGAACTTCTTTTCGAAGCCTTCCTCGCGCTTGTCGAACGTATTCATATCGGAACCTCGTCACTCGAAATATCGCCCACCAACGTCGCCGGCCGATCCGCGGTCGCGCCTTGCATATCGGTACCTACAGGTCAAGTGCCGGTTTCTCCGCCGCACAAGTGGTCATTGCACGCCCGGCATGACAGGTCTATGCCGATTGTGCTTGCTGCGGCGTTCGGCTAGTTTGCAGACAGCAGCAGGCGTCCCCGCGGCATCGCTGACTCGCCCTGCTTACTGACATCGCCGCCGGCCAAAACCCCGAACTCGGAGCCACGGCATCTGATGGATTTCCTCAAGCCACGGTATATCCCTATGAGCCGCCGTCGCCGCATCTACGAAGGCAAGGCGAAGGTCCTCTACGAAGGTCCCGAGCCCGGAACCCTGATCCAGCACTTCAAGGACGACGCCACCGCCTTCAATGCCAAGAAGCATCAGGTCATCGAAGGCAAGGGGGTCCTTAACAACCGTATTTCTGAATATCTGTTTTTGCACCTGAATGACATCGGCGTGCCGACGCATTTTATTCGCCGACTGAACATGCGCGAGCAGCTCATTCGCGAGGTCGAGATCATTCCGTTAGAGGTCGTGGTGCGCAACGTTGCCGCAGGCTCGCTATCGCAGCGTCTCGGCATCGAGGAAGGCACTCAGCTGCCGCGCTCGATCATCGAATTCTACTACAAGAACGATGCGCTCGGCGATCCGATGGTGTCGGAAGAGCACATCACCGCCTTCGGCTGGGCGACGCCGCAGGAGATCGACGACATGATGGCGCTCGCCATCCGCGTCAACGACTTCCTCTGCGGGCTCTTCCTCGGCGTCGGCATTCGCCTGGTCGACTTCAAGATGGAATGCGGCCGGCTGTGGGAAAACGACATCATGCGGATCGTCGTCGCCGACGAGATCTCGCCCGACTCGTGCCGGCTGTGGGATATCAAATCAAACGAGAAGCTCGACAAGGACCGCTTCCGCCGCGATCTCGGCGGCCTGCTCGAGGCCTATACCGAAGTGGCGCGCCGGCTCGGCATCATGAGCGAGAACGAGCGGCCCGCGGGAACGGGTCCCATTCTGGTGAAGGGCTGAGCGAAACAGGCTGGCCGGTCCACGTCGTGCGCAGAGCTATGTGAGGGGGATCGAAGAGGCTGGAGCCGCCGCCATGGGCGTTCCAACGATCAGTACGGCACCGCAGTCGGTGGAGGAATTCTACGCCTTCACCGATACACGGCCGGACGAGGAAAAGTGGGAGCTGATCGACGGGGAGCCGGTCTTGCACGCCTCTCCCAGTAGCGCGCACCAGCGCATCATGCTCAACGTCGCCGCCTATCTGCGCCAACGCAGTATCGAGCAGCGCAGCGGTTGGGAAGTGCTGCCCGGCCTCGGCGTCCGAATCTCCGCCACTAATCGTCCAGAACCCGACGTCCTCATCCTGCCGAAGATGGCGCCGTTGCTGGCACCGGATCGTCGCGATCGCGACGATGTCATCGTCGCCGTCGAGGTGCTGTCGCCCTCGACCGCCGACTGCGACCTGCGCTGGAAGCGCAACGCCTATACATCACTGCCGTCGCTCACCCATTATGTCGTGATCGCCCAGGATGCGGTCGACGTCGTGGTGTTTGCGCGCGATGCCGGATTTGCCGAACAGCGGCTGCGCTCGCTCGCCGCCGTGATCGACTTCCCGGGGCTCGGGGTCACGCTGCCGCTCGCGGAGGTCTACCGCGACACCGGCCTGCCGGGCTGTTGAGGGGCGGGGACCGCCCGGCTTCGCCCGGCGTATTCTGGCACCGGCGTCGGTTGCACGCGGCCACCGATATCGCTACATGCCGATGCGGGATGAGGCGCCGTGGCGGTAGCCTACTCCCTCGATCAACCAGGATTGTCCATGCGGGCGGAAACGGAAGCGATCGTCGACGAGATCAAGCAGTCGGTCGGGCTGCTGAGGAGGCATCTTTGACGTCGACAAGGCGCGCACGCGACTGGCCGAGCTGAACAAGCTGACCGAAGACGTCGAGTTCTGGGACGACCCGCAGCGGGCCCAGCGCGTCATGCAGGAGCGCACGGCGCTCGAAGACAGCCTGAGCGCCATCGGGCGGATCGAGCAGGAGCTCGACGATCAGACCACCATGATCGATCTCGGCGAAGCCGAGAATGATGAAGGCGTGATCACCGAGGCCGAAGGCGCGCTGCGCAAGCTCAAGAGCGAGGTCGAGCGCCGCCAGCTCGAAGCGCTGCTGGCGGGCGAGGCCGACGCCAACGACACCTATCTCGAAGTGCATGCCGGGGCTGGCGGCACCGAGAGCCAGGACTGGGCCAATATGCTGCTACGCATGTATACGCGCTGGGCCGAGCAACATGGCTTCAAGGTCGACTTCCTGGAAGAGACCGAGGGCGAAGAGGCCGGCATCAAATCGGCAACGGTGCAGATCAAGGGGCGCAACGCCTATGGCTGGCTGAAGACCGAGAACGGCGTGCACCGGCTGGTACGCAT
>CAZTTL010000131.1:0-9718 GCA_964616635.1 uncultured Rhodoplanes sp.
AGTTGATGCATCAGGGCAAGGTCAATGGCTATATCTGCCAGGGCTTCAACCCGCTGTTCTCGACCCCGAACAAGCGCAAGATCACGGCCGCGCTGTCGAAGCTGAAGTTCCTGGTCAGCATCGATCCGCTCGAAACCGACACGGCGCATTTCTGGGAGAACCACGGCGAATACAACAATGTCGATCCGGCGAAGATCCAGACGGAGGTGTTCCAGCTTCCGGCGACCTGCTTTGCCGAGGACGAGGGTTCGCTCACCAATTCGAGCCGGGCGCTGATCTGGCACTGGCAGGGCGCCTCGCCGCCCGGCGAGGCGAAGACCGACATCGACATTCTCGCCGATCTGTTCCTGCGCATCCGTGCGCTCTACCAGAAAGACGGCGGCAAGGTGCCGGAGCCGATCCTGAACACGGATTGGAGCTACAAGAATCCGAAGCAGCCGACCCCTGAAGAGCTCCTGAAAGAGTTGAACGGCCGCGCCCTCACCGATCTTGCGGACACGACCGGCAAGGTCACCCGCAAGGCCGGCCAGCAGTTGTCGAGTTTTGGCGAGCTGCGCGACGACGGCTCAACCATGTCGGCGAACTGGCTCTATACCGGCGCGTTCACCGAGGCGGGCAATATCGCGGCAAGCCGCGACAATTCCGATCCGAGCGGCAAGGGCGTGTACCCGAAATGGGGCTATGCCTGGCCCGCCAATCGGCGGCTGCTGTACAACCGCGCCTCGGCCGACCCGAACGGCAAGCCGTGGTCAGAGCATAAGGCCTATGTCTACTGGGATGGCACCCGCTGGATCGGCGCCGACGTGCCCGACTATGGGGCGACGCTCGCACCCGACCGCAATGCCGGGCCGTTCATCATGAACCCGGAGGGCGTGTCCCGGCTGTTTGCCCGCAAGCTGATGGCGGAAGGGCCGTTCCCGGAACATTACGAGCCGTTCGAGAGCCCGGTCGAGAACGCGTTCCATCCGAAGATGGCCAACAATCCGGCCGCCCGCGTGTTCAAGGGCGACATGGCGGTGTTCGGGACGTCGAAGGAGTTCCCCTATGTCGGGACCACCTATCGCCTCACCGAGCATTTCCACTTCTGGACCAAGCACAACGCCATCAATTCGGTGTTGCAGCCGCAGCAGTTCGTGGAGCTCTCGGAGGAACTCGCCAAGGAGAAAGGCATCACGCATGGCGGCTGGGTGAAGGTGACATCCAACCGCGGCTGGGTGAAGGCCAAGGCCGTGGTCACCAAGCGGATCGGCAAGCTGATGTGCGGCAACAAGCCCGTGCACGTGGTCGGCGTGCCGCTGCATTGGGGCTTCATGGGCGTCGCCCGCAAAGGCTACGCCGCCAATGAGCTCACGCCCTATGTCGGCGACGCCAACACGCAGGCGCCCGAGTACAAAGCGTTCCTGGTCGATATCGAGCCCATTTCAGGGCCGGTGGCATAAAGGGAGGGAGCGATGACTTTTCAATTCGTACTTCCCCCTCCCCCGACCGAGGATGTGAAGCCAAGGCTGTCGGACGCCGATCTGATCAAGCGCTCGGCCTCCAGCGTGACGCCGCCGGCCCAGCGGCTCACCGAGGTGGCGAAGCTGATCGACGTGTCGAAATGCATCGGCTGCAAGGCCTGCCAGGCCGCCTGCCTCGAGTGGAACGATCTCCACGAGGAGATCGGCGTGACCACGGGGGTTTACGACAACCCGACCGACCTCACGCCGAATAGCCTCACGGTGATGCGCTTCTCCGAATGGATCAACCCGCAGACGAAGAATCTCGAATGGCTGATCCGCAAGGATGGCTGCATGCACTGTGCCGATCCGGGCTGCCTGAAGGCGTGCCCGGCTCCCGGCGCCATCGTGCAGTACTCGAACGGCATCGTCGATTTCGTCCATGAGAACTGCATCGGCTGCGGTTATTGCGTGAAGGGATGCCCGTTCAACATCCCGCGCATCTCCCGGGTCGATAACAAAGCCTACAAGTGCACGCTGTGCTCCGATCGCGTCGCCGTCGGCCAGGGTCCGGCCTGCGCCAAGGCCTGCCCGACCCAGGCGATCGTGTACGGCACCAAGGACGAGATGAAGAAACACGCGGAAACGCGCATCACCGACCTGAAGTCCCGCGGCTACAAGAATGCGGGGCTCTATGATCCGCCCGGCGTGAACGGCACCCATGTCATGTATGTGCTGCATCACGCCGATCAGCCACAGCTCTATCATGGCCTGCCGAAGGACCCGAAGATCAGCCCGATCGTCGAATTGTGGAAGGGCGCGGTGAAATACGCCGGGCTCGGTGCGATCGGAGCTGTTGCGGTGTTCGGTGCCCTCCATCACCTCGTCAAGGGCGCCAACCGGGTCCCGCACGAAGACGAAGAAAAGGCCAAGCAGTTGGCGGAAGGTGAGGGACAATGACGGTCTCGCAACCAACTCCAAAAAAGCGCGGCCCCGCGGCCGCGCATCACCCCGCTGGCGTCGGCCCGCAAGGTCCGGTGCACGAGACCAGCTCGGAAGCCGAGCCGGTCATCGTCGATCGCTACACGGTCGTGGCGCGAGTCAATCACTGGATCACCGCGATCACCTTCGTGCTCTTGATCCTGTCGGGCCTCGCTTTGTTCTACCCTGCCCTGTATTTCCTCACCGGAATCTTCGGCGGCGGATCGAACGCCCGCGCTCTTCATCCATGGATCGGCATCGTGCTGATTCTTAGCTTCGGCGGGCTGTTCCTGCGGTTCTGGCGGTATAATCTGTGGGAGCGCAATGACAGCGTCTGGCTGAGCCGTATTCGTGACGTGCTCGGCGCCCGCGACGACGATCTGCCGGAGATCGGCAAGTACAATGCCGGGCAGAAGATCGTGTTCTGGTCGATGGCGATTCTGCTGCTCGTCTCGCTCGCGACCGGCCTCGTGATCTGGGATCAATACTTCTACCAGTACACGGCGATCGATCAGAAGCGGCTTGCCGTGCTCCTCCACGCGCTCGCAGCGATCGTGATGATCTGCGTCTGGATTCTCCATGTCCACGGCGCGGCCTGGGTGCGCGGAACGGTGCGCGGAATGACGCGCGGAACGGTCACCGGGGGCTGGGCCTGGCGTTATCACCGCCGCTGGCTGCGCGACATGGTGTCCGGCAAGGACAATGATCACTCGGCGGGGACGGCTCCGGCGGAATGATCATTCATGCCGCGTCATGAATGCCACGTGACCCGTGCGGTTCGTGAGGGCAAGCAATGACCCAAGTCGGCGGGGGCCGGCATGAGCCGGTCCCCATCGGAGAGGTGGCGACACCTCCCTTTGTGAAGCTGCCGAACCCGGCAACGCTGTTTGCGGATCGCGCCGCGCGGTTCGCCTTCGTTGCGCGCAACCACGCGCTCGCGCCATATCTGCGCTTCCTCGCCGGGCTGTGCGAAAGCCAGCATCGTGTCCTCGACGGCTTGCCGGAGCCCGACCGGCCGTCCGCGGAAGCGCTTGCGCGTGCGCACGAGCACGCCATGCCGCCGCTCGACCGCCATCGGTTCAATGCCGAGCCGGCATTTGACGCGACGCTCGATCGTCTGGTGGCGCTGTGCGAAGCGATCGACATGCCGGACGCGGCCCGGCTCGCCCTCTCCCGCCTCGTCGCGGCCGACCCGGCAGCCCGGATTGCGCTGGCGCGCGCAGCGCTCGCCGACGCGCCGGAGACGGCAACACTCGGCGAGCACATCTTCGTCGCCGCCGCCCTCCAGGTGCACTTCGCCCGGCTCGCTGCCGGGCTCGACCCGGCGCAGCTCGTGCCGGTCGGCGATGGCGCCTGCCCGGCCTGCGGCAGTCCGCCTGTCGCTTCGATGGTGGTCGGCTGGCTCGGCGCGCATGGCACGCGCTTCTGCGCGTGTTCCCTGTGCGGCACGCTGTGGAACTATGTCCGCATCAGATGCACGGTCTGCGGCTCGAGCGAAGGCATCGCCTATCAGGAGGTCGAGGGCGGCCCCGGCCTGGTGAAAGCGGAGACCTGCGACTCCTGCCGCAGCTACGTGAAGATTCTGCAGCAGCACAAGGATCCGGCGCTCGACCCGTTCGCCGATGATTGTGCAACGCTCGCGATCGACCTGCTGATGCGCGAAACCGGATACCGGCGCGGCGCGGTCAATCCATTTCTGCTCGGCTATTGAGACTGAGAGCCTTTGCGATGATGCCTGACGCCGCACTGCGCGGCCTTCCCTCGGTTGATGAGGTGTTGAAGACGGAAACGGCGGCTTTGGCGGTTGGCCGCTTCGGGCGTCCCCCGGTCGTCAAGGCGGTGCGCGCGGCGCTCGAAGCGGCCCGCTCCGCCTTGCGCGCAGACAGCGCCGGTGCGCCAGGCGTCGGCACGGCGCCCGACCACGTCGCGGCCTCTGCCGTCGCGTGCTTGGATCGCGAGGCGCGGCCAAGAGTGCGGCCGGTGTTCAACCTCACCGGAACGGTGCTGCACACCAATCTCGGGCGCGCGGTGCTGGCCGAAGAGGCGATCGCGGCGGCAGTCGACGCGATGCGGCAGACCATCGCGCTTGAATTCGATCTCGAAAGCGGCCGTCGCGGCGAGCGCGATACGCTGGTGCGCGATCTCCTGTGTGAGCTGACGGGGGCCGAAGATGCGACCGTCGTCAACAACAATGCGGCGGCCGTCCTGCTCGTGCTCAACACTTTGGCGAAGCGGCGCGAGGCGATCGTGTCGCGTGGCGAGCTGATCGAGATCGGCGGCGCTTTCCGCATGCCTGACGTGATGGCCGCCGCGGGGACGAAGCTCGTCGAGGTCGGCACGACCAATCGCACGCATCTGCGCGATTATGCCGGGGCGCTCGGTCCGAAAACGGGCCTTATTCTCAAGGTACATCCGTCGAACTACCGCATCGAGGGGTTCACGGCCGCGGTGCCCGGTCGCGACCTCGCCGCGCTCGCCCACTCGCGCGGTGTTCCCTGCGTCAACGATCTCGGCTCCGGCACATTGGTCGATCTCGCCCGCTTCGGGCTCAGTCATGAGCCGATGGTCGCCGAAGCTTTGGCCGATGGCGCCGATATCGTCACCTTCTCCGGCGACAAGCTGCTCGGCGGTCCGCAATCCGGTTTCATCGTCGGTCGCAAGGAGCTGATCGCGCGGATCAACCGCAACCCGCTCAAGCGGGCGCTACGCGTCGGCAAGGTTCGCCTGGCGCCGATCGAGGCAACGCTGCGGCTCTATCGCGACCCCGACCGGCTGGCGCAAAAGCTGCCGACGCTGCGGCTCCTGGCGCGGCCGAAGGCGGAGATTGCGGCTTGGGCCAAGCAACTCGCGCCCGCGGTCGCCGCCGCCGTCGGATCATCGTTCACGGTCAGCGTCATCGATTGCATGAGCCAGATCGGGTCCGGCGCCCTGCCGCGCGAAACCGTGCCGAGCGCGGGCCTCGCCATCCGGCCGGCGCGCAAACGCGGTGGCGGGCGCAGCCTTGCCGCCCTTACCTTTGCCTTTCGTGGCCTGGCAACGCCGGTGATCGGCCGCGTCGAGGACGGCGCGCTGCTGTTCGATCTGCGCTGCCTGGAAAACGAAGCCGCCTTTGTCGAAAACCTTGCCGGCCTTGACCTCACCGGTCTCGACGGAAGGGGTGAGCCCATCGCATGATCATCGGCACCGCCGGCCATATCGATCACGGCAAGACCGCGCTGGTGCGCGCCTTGACCGGCATCGATGCCGACCGCCTTAAGGAGGAGAAGGCGCGCGGCATCACCATCGATCTCGGCTTCGCTTATCTGCCGGCGCCGGACGGCGGCGTCATTGGCTTTGTCGATGTCCCGGGCCACGAGAAGTTCGTCCGCAACATGCTGGCCGGCGCGACCGGCATCGACTTCGTGGTCCTGGTCATCGCCGCCGACGATGGGCCGATGCCGCAGACGGTGGAGCATCTGGCGATCGTCGATCTTCTTGGCGTCGAGCGCGGCATCATCGCTTTGACCAAGGCCGACCTCGCCGATGGCGATCGCCGCGCCGCGGTCGCGGCCGACATCACGCGCGTGCTGGCGCCGACGCGGCTTGCGGGTGCCACGATCATTCCGGTCTCCTCGTTGACCGGCGAGGGCATCGATAACTTGCGCGAACAGCTATTCACCGCTGCGCAGTCGATTGCGCGCCGCGCCGACGAGAAGCGCTTCCGCCTGGCCGTCGACCGCTCCTTTACGCTCGCCGGTGCTGGCACCATCGTCACCGGAACCGTGCTGTCCGGTTCGGTCGCGGTCGGCGAGCGCGTACTCGTCAGTCCGTCCGGCCTGGCCGCGCGCGTGCGCGCGATCCATGCGCAGAACCGCCCCGCCGAGCACGGCCATAGCGGCGAGCGCTGCGCGCTCAACCTCGCCGGCGACGGCATCAGCAAGGATGCGATCCATCGCGGCGATGTCGTGCTCGATCCCGCGCTGCATGCACCGACCGAGCGAATCGACGCGGCGCTGCGCGTGCTGTCGTCCGAGGAAAAACCGATCGGCCAGTGGATGCCGGTACGGCTCCATCACGCGGCGGCCGATGTCGCTGCCCGCATCGTCCTGCTCGGCGACACGCCGATTGCGCCCGGGGGCGAGGCGCGCGTGCAGCTCGTGCTCGACCGCCCGATCGCCGCCTGCGCGGGCGACCGCTTTGTCATTCGCGACACCTCGGCACAGCGTACGATCGGCGGCGGTCGCTTCCTCGATCTGCGGGCGCCAGCGCGCAAGCGTCGCACGCCCGAACGCATGGCGCAGCTTGATGCCCTGGCGATCGACGAGCCGGCAGGCGCGCTTGCCCGGCTGCTTGACTGTCCTCCGGGCTATGTCGATTTTTCCGTCTTCGTGCGCGACCGCGCGCTTGGCGCTGAGACGATCGAACGGATTGCCGCAAACCTTTCGCTCGCCCGCATCACGACGCCAGGCGCGGTCATCGCGCTTTCGCCGGCCGGCTGGCTGCGCTTCAAGAACGGCCTGCTCGCGGCGCTCGCTTCCTTCCATGCCGAGAACCCCGACCTTCCCGGGATGGGGCTCGAACGCTTGCGCATGCAGCTCGATTTGCGGCTGCCGGCACCTGCCTTCATTGCAGCGCTACAAAGCCTGGCGCGCCGCAAGGAGGTCGCACTCGACGGCGCCTGGGTGCATCTGCCCGGCCACGAAGTCCGCCTGACACCGGCTGAGGAAGAGCTGTGGCGAAAAACGCGGCCGCTGATCGCGGGCCGCGAACGCTTTCGTCCGCCCCGCATCCGCGACATCGGCACCATGATCGATGCGCCCGAAGCCGAGGTGCGCCGAACCTTCAAGCTGCTCAGCCGTCTCGGCAAGGTGGACGAGGTGGCGCATGATCACTTCTTCCTGCGCGAAACGATAGGCGAGATGGTGGAGGTCGCCGTCGACCTCGCCGCGCAGGCCGCGGACGGGCAGTTTTCCGCCGCGCAATTTCGTGACCGCCTCGACAATGGCCGCAAGGTTGCCAT
This sequence comes from uncultured Rhodoplanes sp., assembly GCA_964616635.1. GTDB lineage: Bacteria > Pseudomonadota > Alphaproteobacteria > Rhizobiales > Xanthobacteraceae > Rhodoplanes. Next base: position 7,420 of record CAZTTL010000131.1, read on the forward strand.
TCAGATTCTTGAATTCTTCGATCGTCATGGGGTGACGCTGCGCCGAGGCGATCAGCGCCGCATCAACAAGCATCGGCTCGACCTGTTTCGCCGCCCGTCGGCGGAACCGGCCGCCCCGGAACAGTTGCAATACGGAGGAGAATCGTCCCCGGTGGGGCGTCCGGACTTCAAATCCGGGAGGGGCCGCGAGCCGGTCTTTGGTGGGTTCGACTCCCACTCTCTTCCGCCAACAAAGCTTAGCTCGACAGACGACGCTGCGCGCCGCCAGCCGCAGGCGATGCCGGTCGATCGAGGACGAACCTGAATGGCAGCAGCGGCAGAGCCGGATATCACGACGGAGCTGCGCACGGGGTCGGCGGGCGCTGCCAAGCGGCTGCTGATCGTGATGGTGAATACCGATCCCCGCAACGTCGAGGAACTGGGCGCGCCGTTCTACCACGCGGCAGTCGCGGCAGCGATGGATTACGAGGTCGACGTGCTGTGCACGGCCACCGCGGGCAAGCTGATGCACAAGGGCGTTGCCGAGCGGCTTGTTATCAAGCCGGGCGATCCCAAAACGGTCTATGACTGGATCAAGGACGCGCACGAGCACGGCGCCCGGTTCTGGGCATGCCCGGCCAATCTCGATCTCTTCGACCTCGACGAAAGCGACCTGATCCCGGAATGCAGTGGCATGATGGGCGCCGCCGCCATGATCAGGGACATCATGGAGGGTGAGTGCCGCGTCTTGACGTATTAGAGCGAGTTCCAGTCAGCTTGAATCGTCTCCTCCCCCTGAAAGGGGGAGGGTGAACACTCGGTTCAATTTCTCTGAAATATGCTCAACCTAGAGCATTTTCCGGCGAAGTGGATACCGGTTCGCCGCCAGAAAATGCGACCACTCAAAGAGAAATAGAGCGAATTCCGATTCCGTCAGGACGGAATTCGCTCTAATGGTCGGATCATGGTGACGATCCAAGGCGCGGACTATCCCGACCACTTCTGTTACGACATCGACAACCAGGTCTGGTACGAGCCGCTCGCCGACGGCACGCTGCGCGTCGGCTTTACGCCTTGGGCAACGTCGCTGATGGGTGACGTGCTGGTGTTCACGCCCAAGCGGATCGGTCACGACTTCGATAAGGAGCGCTCCTTCGCCATCGTCGAAGGCGGCAAATGGGTTGGCGCCGCGCGGGCGGCCTTCGATGGCGTCATGGTCGCCCACAACGACGTGCTGATCGAGACTCCGAACCTCTTGAACGACGATGCCTTCGGCACCGGCTGGATGGTGATCGTGCGCCCGCGCCGCGATGACTGGCGCGCCGGCCTCGTCACCGGCGCGGCGATTCTGCCTGCCTTCGAGGCCTGGGTGCGCTCGGAAGCCTACAAAGACCGCGCCGGCTGACCTGCTCTAGAGAGACGCCGGTTCCCTGCGAACGGCGAGCTCGATCAGCAGGCCGACTTCGCGTATCCGCCGTGTTCCTCCGCCCGGTCGACCGCCTGACCGCGGCTGCTGAAGGGGCCCATCACCCGGCAGAACCAGCCCGGGCGAAAATTCGGAAAATCCGACGTCCAGATCACGCGGCCGGGGCCACCGACGCGGCGCGACTTCGCGCATTGGAAGATCGCGTACCAGCCGCATTCCTGCGCGAGGTCGTAGCTGCCGGCGGGCTTCACCGCACGGGCCTGTGCTCCTTGCATCTGTTCGGCCGAGACGGCAATGGCGGAGCACGACACGATGGCGGTCGCAGCGACTGCGGCGAGGATAAGCGGTCTCATGGCAATCTCCCTTACTGATCTTGCGTTTTTAGTAAGCCAACCGTGCTGGTAGCGGTTTCAGCACGGTTTCGAGCACTTGGGATCATAGTTTTCATCGCAACCTTGGTTGCATGATTGAAGCGCACCCTTGTCATTCGCAAAATTGAGCTTGCAGTTCTGTTTGCACGGGCGATTAAGGCTCCCCATGCCGCAGCACCCGCTGCGCTGAGCAATAATGAATGGAGAAGGAGCGCAACTGCTTTCCGGTGACTTGTGAGGAAAACAGGCGATTGGAGCCGAGGCCTCGGCAGCTGATCCAAGCGTAACGAGGGGCATGGGACCTGCGATAAAGAACCCGAGGGCCATGATCGCGAACAGTGCCCTGAGTGCCTTCATGGTCTTCTCCATCTCCTTGAAGTCCCGTCCATCACGTCATCAAGCGCACGGCCTGTGCGTATCGAGGCGACGAAAAGGGCTGAACTGCCTGGTCGAAACCCGGCGACCGCAATAATTCGAGCGCCCGTGCGGCCGTCCGTCAAAACCGGGCGTGGATCGCACATTC
>CAZTTL010000132.1:0-2562 GCA_964616635.1 uncultured Rhodoplanes sp.
CTATGGGTCGATACGGCGCTCGGCATCAGCACGAATTTGTGACGGGCGAGTAGAGCGTCCCCGAAGGCTTGCTGGCCTGCGCTGGGGATGCCGGGCCTCGCCCAGTTCGGGTTCGGGATCGAGTCAGGGGCGACGACATAAACGCTGCCGGGTTCGGTGATCGTGACTGCGGTCAGTACGTGGGGAACTGTGTCGAGAGCCAAAAAACCCTTATGAACAGCAATCTCAAGAATCGCAGTCGCCGGGTCGACAGCGCAATACACCGCGCGCACGCCCCGGCTGTTCCAACGTCCACCAGCTCTATAGGCGCCTTCGCCGCTGTCCCAGGTGGCGGCGTGCTTCGCCGTATCGAGCCGCCATATAACAAGCTCGGAGCCTCCGAGCGCTCCCGGAAGCGGCGTCACGCATAGACGCCGTATTCAAGGCGGGTCAGATGCTGCTCGACCAGTTCCACGCCGGCCGGTGTCGCTAAGAGATCGATCGGACGGCGTCGGTCGAGCCCCGTGGCCGGGCGCTCAAGCCATTGCTCAGCTTCGTCTTGTGATCCGAACACATCTGTCGCCTTGGCGAGAATCTCGGCGAATTTCCAGGTTCGTCCGCTCTGCTCCTGACTGAGCAGCTTCGCCGGTCTGTCCTTGCGGCGCTGAAACGTGCGCAAGCTCATGCCGACGGCTTTATCCAGCGAGGCAGATGCCCGCAGCACGCTTAGGCTGTCGATGAGATGGATAAGAGCCTTCCCGGGCAGACCGCGGAGAAGCACCTCATGGGCATCGAGCGGATCTTTGAGCGAACGCCCGAGCACGCGCGCGCCGCCCAGCAACGCCGCCACCTTTTGCAGCTCGGGCTGGCGCCCGGCCAATTCATCTCGGATCAAACCGGCCATTGCTCGACCTTAACGTCACCTGTCGTGCCGTTATATGACAGGTGACGAACCTGCGTTCAAGAGCTTTCCGACTACCGTTATCGTCTGCTGCATCGAAGAGATAAGCCGATCGAAGGCCCATCGCATGGCCCTGGCAGGACCAACCGCTGCGGAAATAAGAATCGCGGCGACCGTCACGCCAAGCGACGCCCCGGTCATTGCACGATGATGTACGCCGGCACGCTACGCCGCGCTGCAACGCCTTGCGCGTTCACTGACTCCTCTTCTTAGTGATGCGGTCACGCCGTGGGGGCGTGGGGGGCGCTCGTGTCCGCAACCAAGATACTCTGGGGCCAAGTTCTGGTCATCTCGCTGATCGTGTTTGCCGCGATCTGGGCCGCGACGCAATGGACGGCCTGGCGGCTCGGCTATCAGCCGCAGCTCGGCGAGCCTTGGCTGCAGGTCGGGAGCCTGCGGCTCTATGCGCCGCCAGCCTTTTTTCTGTGGTGGTACTGGTTCGACGCCTACGCCCCGAAGATCTTTATCGAGGGTGCCGTCATCGCCTCGTCCGGCGGCTTCGCATCAATCGCGATCGCGATCGGCCTGTCGGTGTGGCGCGCGCAGGAAGCGAAAGAAGCGGTGACCTATGGCTCGGCGCGCTGGGCGATCGCGCGTGAGGTGCAGAAGGCTGGCTTGCTTGGCGCCGACGGCGTGATCCTCGGCCAGCTCGGGCGCACGTATCTCCGGCATAACGGCCCTGAACACGTCCTGTGTTTCGCGCCCACCCGCTCCGGCAAGGGCGTCGGCCTGGTCGTGCCGACTCTGCTGACTTGGCCCGGCTCCGCCATCGTCCATGACATCAAGGGCGAGAACTGGCGGCTCACGGCTGGATGGCGCGCGCGTTTCGGCCGTGTGCTCCTGTTCGATCCGACCAACCCCGATAGCTCAGCCTACAATCCGCTGCTCGAGGTCCGCCGCGGCGATGCTGAGGTGCGCGACGTCCAAAACGTCGCCGACATCCTTGTCGACCCGGAAGGAGCGTTGGAACGGCGAAACCACTGGGAGAAGACCAGCCACTCGCTGCTGGTCGGCGCCATCCTGCATGTTCTCTATGTTGAAGAGGACAAGACGCTCGCTGGCGTCGCCAACTTCCTGTCCGATCCACGCCGCCCGATCGAGACAACACTGCAGGCGATGATGGAAACAGCGCATCTCGGCGACCGGGCCCATCCGGTCGTCGCCTCGGCGGCGCGCGAGCTTCTCAACAAGAGCGAAAACGAACGTTCCGGCGTGCTTTCGACCGCCATGAGCTTCCTCGGCCTCTATCGTGATCCGGTGGTCGCCCAGGTCACCCGCCGCTGCGACTGGCGCATCGCCGACCTCGTTGATGGTCCGTCCCCGGCGACGCTTTACCTCGTCGTGCCGCCCTCGGACATCAGTCGCACCAAGCCGCTGGTGCGGCTCGTCCTGAACCAGATCGGCCGCCGGCTGACCGAGGCGCTCGACCCCTCGGAACGAAAACAGCGCCTGTTGCTGATGCTGGACGAGTTTCCCGCGCTGGGACGGCTCGACTTCTTCGAATCGGCGCTCGCCTTCATGGCGGGATACGGCCTCAAGAGCTTCCTCATTGCGCAGTCACTGAACCAAATAGAAAAAGCCTACGGGCCGAACCACGCGATCCTCGACAATTGCCATGTCCG
>CAZTTL010000132.1:2662-9682 GCA_964616635.1 uncultured Rhodoplanes sp.
GGGCGGCCTCAGCGGCCGGCCCGCTTCGCGGCCCTGCGATTGGAACCAACCCCCTGTTCTGTCGCAGGTCCCTTCTGTCGCGAGCGGGTCGGCTGCTGTTTCCGGAAAAGCGAAGAAAGCCGATCTGGCCAATGCCGGCATTCGGAGAGAGCCTGAGCTGCCGCAGCACGAGACGATCGTCCCCGAGAAACCCGACCGCATATTCGCTGTGATCGAGGACGAGCCGGACGATGAGCCTGCGCGAGCAAGAATGCTGCGGCAAAGCATCAACCGCGTCGCCCGGCAAGCGGCGATGGACCCGAATGACGGCATCAGTTTGTGAGTACAGGGGTCTTCAATGAAAGCGCGGATGAACGTGTATTTTGAGCCGGAGATCCTGCGAAAGGTCGATGAGCTCGCAGCTCGCCGCAATCTATCGAAGTCGCTGATCATTGAGGCCGCCGTTTCCTCCTTTCTTTCGCCGGATGCGGAAGACCGGCGGGAAGCAGCCTTCAGCCGCAGGCTCGATCGCTTGATCCGGCAGAACGAACAGCTCGAACGCCATTTGGCGATCTACAGCGAGGCGGTCGCGCTCTATGTGCGATTCTGGCTGACGGTAACCCCGCCGATGCCCGAAAGCGCCCAGGAGGCAACAAGGGCCATCGGGGCCGAACGATACCAAGCCTTTGTCGAGGCGCTCAGCCGACGGATCGCCAGAGGCCACACGCTCTTTCACGAGGTGACCGCCGATTTCGGACGCGCCCGGAGCTCGCATATTGAAGAGCCCGAGGACGTCGAGCGGTGACGGTCGCATCGGCCACGTTGCCGGGCCGCCTCGCGGCATCGCAGCCTGTCGCACTCGTCTTACTGCCATTCGCCGCCGGCTACTATCTCAGCTACCTGTTCCGCACGATCAATGCGCTGATCGCAACCCGCCTGATGGCGGACTTGGGACTCAAGGCCGCCGATCTCGGCGCGCTGACGTCTGTTTTCTTCCTGAGTTTCGCAGCGATCCAGCTTCCGCTCGGCATAATGCTCGATCGCTATGGTCCGCGCCGCGTCCAGACCGTGCTGCTGCCGGCCGCCGCCCTCGGCGCTGCGCTGTTCGCTGTGGCTGACAGCTTCGCCGCGCTTGTGATCGCCCGAGCGCTGATCGGCGTCGGCGTTGCCGGGTCGCTCATGGCGGGCCTCAAATCGATCATTCTCTGGTTCCCGCGTGAACGCGTATCGCTCGCCAATGGCTGCTTTATCATGCTGGGAGCGCTGGGAGCGGTAACAGCGACGGCGCCAGCCGAAACGCTGCTCCAATTGATCGGTTGGCGCGGATTGTTCAAGGTGCTGGCGGCCCTGAGCACCGCGTGCGCGCTGCTGATCTATCTGTTCGCTCCTGATGCGACTGTGCGAACGCGTGCTCTCAGAAGAGCCTACGGCTTGCGGTCCGTGTATGGCGACGCCCGCTTCTGGCGCCTTGCCCCGCTCTCGGCGACCTGCATCGGCAGTGCGTGGGCGCTGCACGGACTATGGGCTGCCCCCTGGCTCAGGGATGTTGCGGGGCTCGATCAACCGGCGATCGTGCAGCACCTTTTCGTCATGGCTATGGCGGCGTGCGGCGGGGCGTTCTTTCTCGGATTTGGCGCGGACCGGTTCGGCCAAGGCCGCGGCCGCACGGAAACCTTTCTTGCCGTGGCCGCGGTCCTGTTCATAGCCGCGCAGTTGGCGCTGGCCCTCGGCTGGCCAATCCCGACAGCGCTGACCTGGGCGATTGTCGCAGGCGTCGGCGCGGCAACCGTTCTCAGCTTCGCCATTCTAGCCGAACATTTCCCAGGCGAGATCGCCGGCCGCGCCAACGCCGCGCTCAATCTCCTGCACGTCGGGAGCGCGTTCGTACTGCAGTCCGGGATTGGTTTGGTCATCGAGCAGTGGACGCCCGAAGGCGGGCGATACCCTCCTATTGCCTACCAGACGACGTTCGCCTTCATCATCGCCCTGCAAATCGCGGCTTTACTCTGGTTTCTACGCCCAGACCAAGGGGTCGTCTGCACGAGGAAGATCAGAACGGTCGCGCATAATCCTCGCACGCCAACGGGCTACTTTGTCAGACCTGACGAGACTGCCCGCGCGTCTGTCGACCCGCTCGTGACAGCCCGCTCCGATGCAGTGCGATGGCGGCGTGTCGCGTTTGTAGCGGGCGCCCTTTCGATGCTGCTCGCCCTGATGCTGGTCGCCTCGGCAGGCCGCGCCAGCGCGGTTTCGCACACCGTTGCAGTTGAGCGACTCACTCCCGCAGACGCTTCGGGACAAACGGGACGCAACGTTCAAGCCTCTGAGGCGCAGGTTGCGTACGCCCTCTCGCGCTTTATCGAGGATATCCGATCGCTCTCCACGGACCCCGTCGTGGTCCGGACGAAGTGGACACGCGCTTTCGAGATGGTCACGAATCAGGGCGCCCAGATACTCAACGATTTCGGCCGCGACTCAGGCCGGCTCACGTCGATCGGCGCACGCGCTATCATCGCCAAAGTTACCTCTGTCGTCAGGGCGTCCGCCGCTTCACTCGAAATCCACTGGACAGAATCGGCGTTCGAAAACGGCGCGCTGATAAGCAGCCAACGTCTCGCAGCCGTCGTCACGATCGCATTGAGAGCGCCAACCGACGCGCCGCTCCGAACGAATCCATTCAGCATATACGTTCACGACATCAGTTGGTCGCTCGACGTGCAACGAGTTGATCAGGCTGTTGGCGCGGGGGCCAAATGTGCAGCAGGCGTCAGCGGCCGATCGCCTTCTCTAAGGTTGACGTCACCCATTTGTTGAGGCTGAGGCCGGCGCGCCGGGCCGCAAGCGCGATCGCGCGATGCAGCGATGGCTCGGCCCGCACGACGAACTGGCCGGAAAACGGCTTCTCCGGTTCCTCGCCACGCTCCTTGCAGAATGCGAGATAATCCTCGACCGACGCCGCGAGCGCCTTCCTCAGCTCAGCCACGGACCTCCCCTGGAATGTAATCACATCCCGGAGGTCGGCGACCTCGCCATGGAATATCCCCGCGTTCTCGTCATATTCGACGATCGCCTCGTATCCTTTATATCTCATCGTGGTCATGGCGTAATCCCAGCTTCAGTCAGGAATCGCCGGACCGACTTCACTGCGCCCTTGTCGGTCTCCTTCTCCGGATGCGGCCGGTGGAACACCGCGCGCACTCCCTTGAGGGCGACTCGAATGCGGGACGCGCGGCCCTCGCTGATCTCCGCCCCGCAGGCCCGGAACAGCGCCTCGATGTCGGTCCAGACAATGCCGGAACGGACCGGCGTGGCGAAAATCGCTTCAAGCGTCGCCTGATGCGTCCTGCTGAGCTTCATATAGTATCGCCTTTTGATATCAGTTCAAGGCGACGCCTGCTTGCGCAAACACCTGGAACATGAGTTGGGCCCGACCTCGAACAGACTCGGATGTGTTCCAGGCGATTTGAGAATGTGAGCAGCGTGAGACGACCGTTCCTTTCGCCTGTTTTTCTTCGCTAGACGGCTACGACCATGACTTGCTTGTTGCGTTACGCCTCTTCTGGTCCTTTCTAATCGACCCCGATATTCGACCGCCTCTGGCGGTCGCAACCGGGGGACTCAGGAGTGGGGGCATCAGCAAGCAAGATCGAAGTAGCGCGCAGCGCCCGTATGTTGCGTACGGCGCTCGGTCCCGCGATCACGGCGTGGCTCGAGGATCCCAGCGTCGTCGAGGTCATGCTCAACCCCGATGGTCGGCTATGGATCGATCGCCTTGCGAATGGTCTCGCGGATACCGGCGAAAAGCTTGCCGCCGCTGACGGCGAGCGGATCGTGCGGCTCGTCGCCCATCATGTTGGCGCTGAAGTGCATGCCGGCGCGCCGCGGGTCTCGGCTGAACTGCCGGACACCGGCGAACGCTTTGAAGGTCTGATTCCACCACTCGTCGCGGCGCCGGCGTTCGCCATCCGCAAGCCGGCGGTCGCGGTCTTTTCGCTCGACGATTACGCCGTTGCGGGAATCATGACGGCCGAGCAGGCCGCGATCCTGCGCGACTCAGTCGTCCAGCGCCGCAATATCCTGGTCGCCGGTGGCACGTCCACCGGCAAGACAACACTCGTCAACGCGCTGCTGGCCGAGGTCGCCAAGACCGCCGATCGCGTCGTGCTCATCGAAGACACCCGCGAGCTGCAATGCCGGGCGCAAAACCTCGTGGCGCTCCGGACCAAGGACGGCGTCGCTTCGCTCTCCGACCTTGTCCGTTCCTCGCTTCGGCTACGCCCTGACCGCATCCCGATCGGGGAAGTGCGCGGCAAAGAAGCGCTCGACCTCCTGAAGGCCTGGGGCACCGGCCACCCCGGTGGCATCGGCACCATTCACGCCGGAACAGCAATCGGCGCGCTGCGCCGCCTCGAACAGCTCGTACAGGAAGCGGTCGTGACCGTGCCCCGCGCGCTAATCGCCGAGACGATCAACCTGATTGCAGTGCTCGCGGGCCGCGGCAGCGGACGGCGTCTGATTGAGCTTGCCGCCGTCCAAGGGCTGGGCCCTGCCGATGACTATCTCCTCGCGCCTGCCGTTAAGCTAAACTCCGTAGGAGACACGGAATGATGCATCCGTTGCCATTTCCGCGCCCAGCACTCGCAGCGATTTCGGTTGTCACGGTCGCTCTCATGACAGCGCCGGCCAATGCTGCCGGATCCAACATGCCCTGGGAACAGCCGCTCCAACAAATCCTGCAATCGGTCGAAGGACCAGTCGCCAAGATCATGGCGGTGATCATCATCATCATCACCGGCCTTACCCTTGCACTCGGCGATGCGTCCGGCGGTTTCCGCCGCCTGGTGCAGATCGTGTTCGGTCTCTCGATAGCCTTCGCCGCAAGCTCGTTCTTCCTCTCGTTCTTTTCTTTTGGCGGCGGAGCGCTGATCTGATGTCCGATCTCTTCGCGCATGACTTGACGCCTGGATTCGATGCCCCGGTTCATCGCGCCCTGACTGAGCCGATCTTAATCGCCGGCGCGCCACGCGCTGTCGCCATTCTCAACGGCACGCTCGCCGCCGCGATCAGCCTTGGCCTTCGATTGTGGATCGCCGGACTCGTTCTGCTCGTGATCGGGCACGCCGCAGCGGCATGGGCCGCCAAACGCGATCCCTCTTTTCTCGATGTCGTCCGCCGCCATTTGCGGTACCCGGCGCATCTCGGGTGTTAGGAGCGGCCCGATGTTCAGTCTCGCCGAGTACCGTCGCAAATCACAAAGCCTCGCCGATTTCCTGCCGTGGGCGGCGTTGATCGCGCCTGGCATTGTCCTCAACAAGGACGGATCGCTCCAGCGTACGGCTCGTTTCCGAGGACCTGACCTCGACTCGGCGATCCCAGCCGAACTGATTGGCACGGCGGGTCGGCTCAACAATGCACTGCGACGTCTGGGGTCGGGATGGGCAATTTTCGTCGAAGCCAGTCGCAACCCTGCGCAGGATTATCCGCACAGCACATTCCCCGATCCCGTATCGGCTCTGGTCGACGCCGAACGCAGGGCCCAGTTCGAAGAGGCAGGGCACCATTTCGAGAGCGCCTATTACGTCACATTCCTGTTCTTGCCACCCGCCGAGGAGAGCGCCCGTGCCGAGACCTGGCTTTATGAGGGACGGATGGAAGGAGAAGGAATTGATGGGCACGAGCTCGTCAAAGGGTTCATCGACCGTACTGACCGAGTCTTCGCGCTGATCGAAGACTTCGTGCCGGAAGCAGCCTGGCTCTCCGACGCCGAAACGCTCACCTACCTGCACGCTTGCATCTCAACGAAACGGCATCGCGTGCGTGTGCCGGACGTCCCCATGTATCTCGATGCGTTTCTCGTCGATGAGCCTCTGATCGGGGGCTTGGCGCCGCGTCTCGGATTGGCGCATCTACGCGTCCTCTCCATTATGGGATTTCCCGCGGCGACCTATCCCGGCATCCTCGACGAGCTCAACCGACTTGCCTTCCCCTATCGCTGGTCAACCCGCGCCATCTGCTTAGACAAGACGGATGCGACAAAGATTCTTACTCGCATCCGCCGCCAGTGGTTCGCCAAACGCAAGTCGGTTGCGGCGGTCCTGAAAGAGGTGATGACCAACGAGGCTGCGGCGCTCCTCGACAGCGACGCCCACAATAAGGCGCTCGACGCCGATGCCGCCCTTCAGGAACTCGGCGCCGATGTCGCGGGCGAAGCCTACGTAACCACGACGCTGACCGTATGGGACGAGAACCCACAGACCGCTGACGAAAAACTTCGCCTCGCGGAAAAGATCATCCAAGGCCGCGATTTCACCTGTATCGCCGAGAGCATGAATGCGGTCGAGGCCTGGCTCGGAAGCCTTCCCGGCCATGCCTATGCCAATGTCCGGCACCCCCCAATCTCAACCCTCAACCTCGCCCATATGATCCCCCTCTCAGCGGTCTGGGCGGGACCAGAACGCAACGACCACCTTGATGGTCCGCCGCTCCTGTTCGCCCGGACGGACGGGGCGACGCCATTCCGGCTCTCACTCCATGTTGGCGACGTCGGGCACACTCTGGTGGTCGGACCGACCGGCGCAGGAAAGAGCGTGCTGCTGGCTCTCATCGCGCTTCAGTTCCGGCGATATCCAAGGTCGCAGGTATTCGCCTTTGATTTCGGCGGCTCGATCCGCGCCGGCGCGCTCGCCATGGGCGGCGACTGGCACGATCTCGGCGGCACCCTATCCGGTGACGAGACCAAACCAACCGCACTTGCGCCGCTCGCCGCGATCGATGATCCCGTCGAGCGCGCCTGGGCCGCCGAGTGGCTTGCAGCGATCCTAGGCCGTGAAGGAGTAGCGGTCACTCCCGAGGCGAAGGAGCATGTCTGGTCGGCGCTCGCCTCACTTGCAAGCGCGCCGCTGAACGAGCGAACGCTCACGGGCTTTGCCGTGCTCCTGCAGTCGGGCACGCTCAAGCAGGCACTGCGGCCCTATTGCCTCGGCGGTCCCTACGGCCGGCTCCTCGATGCCGAGGCCGAGCGGCTTGGCCAAGCCGACGTGC
>CAZTTL010000133.1:0-9657 GCA_964616635.1 uncultured Rhodoplanes sp.
TCCGGCCGCTCGTCGATCAGCAGCACGATCAGGTAGCATTCGGGATGATTAGCCGTGATCGAATGGGCAATGTTTTGCAGCAGCACGGTTTTGCCGGTGCGCGGTGGCGACACGATGAGCGCGCGCTGACCCTTCCCGATCGGCGCCACGATATCGATCACCCGCGCCGAGAGGTCCTTCTTGGTCGGGTCCTGGATCTCCATCTTCAGCCGCTCGTCTGGGTAAAGCGGCGTCAGGTTGTCGAAGTTGATCTTGTGGCGGGCTTTTTCCGGGTCCTCGAAATTGATCGTGTTGACCTTGAGAAGCGCGAAATAACGCTCGCCCTCCTTCGGACTGCGGATTTGGCCCTCGATGGTATCGCCCGTGCGCAGGCCGAACCGCCGGATTTGCGATGGCGAAACATAGATGTCGTCCGGACCCGGCAGGTAGTTCGCTTCCGGCGCGCGCAGGAAGCCAAATCCGTCTTGGAGGACTTCGACCACGCCTTCGCCGATAATTTCTACGTCTCGTGTCGCAAGCTGCTTCAAAATCGCAAACATCAGCTCCTGCTTGCGCATGGTCGAGGCGTTCTCGACCTTCTGCTCATCGGCAAAAGCCAGCAATTCAACAGGAGACTTGCTCTTAAGGTCCTGTAATTTCATTTCCCGCATCGGGATGATTCCTGTCGGTCGATGGGGGCAAATACCGATCGACGCTTCGGAGAGGGAGGGCGCAGGTGTTTGGGAAAACGGGCTTATGCCTCTAGACCCCGATGCGCGATGTGGCCGTGACCGGAACCAACTTCGAGACGCATCAGCCTGCGGTCTGGGGAGATAGCACCAACATAGGAAAAGAGTATTGCTCGCGCAAGGGAGAGCGGCACTCTCCCATCACATTGGCTTGACGATGGCCAAGATAATTACCCCCAGCGCGACCACGGCGCCGATCACTGTAACATTCCGGAATGTCTTCTCGCTTCGCTGCGATTCGCCGCGAGCCATCGCCCGCACGGCGCTGACGATCCATCCATGGAGTGCCGATAGCCCAAGAACGAGGACGAGCTTCACGTGAAGCCACCCGCCGAGGAACCATCCGGCATCCCAGGCGAGCCATAAGCCAATTCCCCAAGCCAGCACCATGGCGGGATTCACCACCCTCTGCAGCAGCTGTTCTTCCACCCGCGATAGAAGCTTCGCTGCTGCGCGGTCTGATACCCCCGCATGCCACCTCAACAAGTATGTCAGCCCGAGCATCCCGCCTATCCAGGTCACGGCCGATGCGACATGAATCGCCTTCAGCCAAAGATACATCCAGGGCCGTGCCACGACGAAAAGGCCGATGGTAATGACCATCGGCGCCAAAAGCCCAATAACAGCGCGGATTGTTCGTTCTCGGCTGTCGCTGTCCATGCCTCTCCGGATGCCCGTTATCGACCGCGCACCCGCTTGAGCATTTGCTCGACATGGGCGATCGGCGTCTCCGGCAAAATGCCGTGTCCAAGATTAAAGATGAACGGCCTGCCCGCAAATGCCTCGAGCACCGCGTCGATATTACGATCGAGCGCCTCGCCTCCGGCAAGCAGTGCCAGAGGATCAAGGTTGCCTTGAACCGCCACCCGGCTTTGCACCTCATCTCGAGCGAAAGTGCGATCGATGCTCCAATCGAGCCCTACAGCATCTACTCCTGTCTGCTCGGCATAGAGCGGCAGCATGGTTCCCGCACCTCGCGGAAAGCCGATAAACCGTGCATCACCGACCCGCCCGCGCACCCCGTCGACTATCTTCCGTGTCGGCTCGATGCACCACGCCTCAACTTCTTCCGGCGGAAGAACACCTGCCCAGGTATCGAAAATCTGCACGGCATCAACGCCAGCTTCGAACTGCGCCACAAGATAATCGATCGACGCATCAACCAAAGTCTCAATTAGCCGTCCAAATGTCCCGCGATCCCGATAAGCCATTAGCCGCGCCGGTGCCTGGTCCGCTGTTCCCGCCCCAGCGATCATGTAGGTTGCAACTGTCCATGGGGCGCCGCAAAACCCAAGAAATGCAACCTCCGCCGGTAACTGCTCGCGCACCAACCGAATCGTTTCGAACACCGGTGCGAGCCCTACCAAGTTCAATTTATCACTGAACTGATCAATATTATCCGCGGTTATGACCGGTGTTAGCCTTGGTCCCTCGCCGGCCAGGAATCGCACTGTCTGCCCAAGACCATGCGGCACAACAAGAATGTCAGAAAACAAGATTGCCGCATCGAAATCGAACCGTCGGATTGGTTGAAGCGTTACTTCGCTCGCAAGCTCTGGCGTAAAGCAAAGGTCGAGGAAAGTCGGTACCTTCTCGCGGATCGCCCGATATTCCGGGAGATATCGTCCCGCTTGCCGCATTATCCAGACGGGAGGAACCGCGAAGTGTTTCCCGGCAAGCACATTTAAAATCATTCGATAGAATCACCCTCCTGAAGCCACGGGATCGAAACCAATCCTCGCTTCCGCTAAGCCGGGTACCGAGATGGAATGAGTTCACGTCCAGAGGTCCTGATGGTTAAGCAGCGCTTATCTAAACAAATCAAGAAAGATTCTTCATTGTTGAAGCTGTTAGGCATTGGATAAGACTCATAACGCGCTGTGCACATAAGCACGGTTGTTGCTCTCTCGTTTTGCACAGAGGGGAAGGCAGCAATCCGGACCTTTCAGGAGCCGACGGGCATCTTTTGGCTTAATCTATCGTCGCTTGGGAGTCTCGTCCCCTGTGCCTGGCCCGGGATTGCCGCAATTCACAGCAACAGGGTATAACCACGCAGTGGCTATCCCGCGCTGTGAACATGTGTGTGAGCCAGTCTCGGCCGGTACGTCTTTGGCGTGATCGGGCATATGCGCTGGCTTTCTCCCCAGGCGTCCACAGTCGACCATAGGCTCCGATGACCCCCAAGCAATCGAGCTTCTTTCACCTGCATCTGATCTCTGACTCAACCGGGGAGACCCTGGTTACGGTCGCGCGTGCTGTCCGGGCGCAGTACATGGAAGTCTCTACGGCCGTGGAGCATGTCTACCCGGCCGTGCGCAGCAACAAGCAGCTCGACCAGGTCTTGGCCGGAATCGAGGAGGAGCCGGGGGTTGTTCTCTACACGCTGCTTGATGAAGTGCTGATCGCTCGCCTTGAAGACAAATGCCACGAGCTAGGATTGCCCTGTCTGTCGATTCTCGGACCTGTTCTGCGCTTGTTTCAGGCGCATCTTGCCACCGAGTCGACCCAGCAGGTCGGCGCGCAGCATGTCCTTGATTCCGAATATTTCAAGCGCATGGATGCCTTGAACTACACGATGATGCATGATGACGGCCAACTTACCGACGATCTGGAGCGCGCCGATGTAGTTCTGGTCGGGGTCTCGCGGACCTCGAAAACACCGACCTCAATCTATCTTGCCAATCGTGGGGTGAAGACGGCTAATATTCCCCTGGTTCCAGGCGTGCCGGTTCCGGCGCAGCTCGAATTGCTCGAAAAGCCCTTGGTTATCGGGCTTTATGCCAGCCCCGAGCGGATTGTGCAGATTAGGCAAAATCGACTGCTGGGCCTCAATGCCGGACAAGAGGATGGATTTTACGTCGATCGTGATTCCGTTGCCGATGAGGTGATATTCTCCCGGCGTTTGTGTGCAAAGCATAACTGGCCGATCATTGACGTTACGCGGCGCTCGATCGAGGAGACGGCTGCAGCGGTCATCGCGCTTCTCAGAGAGCGCCGGCGACAATTCGTGTCCTGATTGCGGGCTTACGGGAATGTTGTGGCTGGCGCCGCATCCCCTGGTTCTTGCGTCGGGCAGCGCAGTTCGCCGGGCATTGTTGGAATCGGCGGGTATTCCCGTCGAAGTGAGCGTCGCCGATCTCGATGAACGCGTGGTCGAAGCGCAGGCCGGTCCGCTTAGCCCGACCGAGGCAGCCATCCGGCTCGCACGTGAGAAAGCGCTGGCCGTGGCAACCCCTCGCGCTGGTCAGCTCGTGCTTGGAGCCGACCAAACGCTTGCGCTCGGCCAAACGCGCTTCACCAAGCCGGCTAACGCCGAGGCGGCGCGCAACCAGTTGCGAAACCTGAGTGGGAAAACCCACGAGCTTTGCTCAGGCGTTGCAATCGCGAAAGATGGGCAGGTGATCTTCAGCCATTGCGAAATCGCGCAGATGACGATGCGGCCTTTGTCAAAACGGTTTCTCGATGCCTATTTGCAGGCGGCGGGACCGGCCGTTACGACCAGCGTCGGCGGTTATCAGCTCGAAAAGCTCGGGATTCACCTGTTCGAACGGATCGAAGGCGATCATTTTACGATCCTTGGGCTTCCGCTGGTGCAACTGCTTGGTTTTCTGCGCCGGGAAGGTTTCGTCCTTGCATGACGACCAGCGGAATTGACGGCGAAAGGTTGTTCATATGCTCGTGATTGGTCTCACCGGGTCGGTGGGAATGGGGAAGTCGGCGACCGCGAAAATCTTCGCAGAGGCCGGCGTACCCGTGCATGACGCCGATGCGACCGTACACCGGCTGTATGCCGGTGAGGCGGTCGCGGCGATCGAGGCGGCGTTTCCTGGTGTTACCGGTCAAGGCAAGATCGATCGGGATAAGCTCGCCAGCCGCGTCATCAACGATAGCGCGGCGTTGCACCGCCTCGAGGCGATCGTCCATCCGCTGGTGCGGCGTGACGAGGAGCGCTTTCTTGCCGAGGCACGCGCGCGGGGTGTTCGCTGTGCGGTCCTGGACATTCCGCTGCTCTACGAGACCGGCGCCGACAAGCGCGTCGACGTCGTGGTCGTGGTCTCGGCGCCGCTCGCCATGCAGCGCGCACGGGTACTGTCACGCCCCGGCATGACCGAGGAGCGGTTCACGGGTATGCTCGCAAAGCAGCTTCCCGACGAAGAAAAGCGCCGGCGGGCGGATTTTGTCGTGGATACGTCGCAAGGCTGCGATTCCGCGCGGGCCCAGGTTCATGCCATTCTGCAGGAGGTAGAATCACGACCGGTCCGTGGGCGGGCGGCCGGAATCGCGAACTAGGTTGCTGCGGCCGGACAGGGTCGGTCTGCGGGCGCATGCCGAAACAGGACCGCGATGCTGCGCGAAGTGGTGTTCGATACCGAAACGACCGGGCTCGATCCCTATCAGGGTCATCGGCTGATCGAGATCGGCTGCATCGAGCTCGTCAACCGTATTCCCACCGGCCAGGTGTTTCACCGCTACGTCAATCCGCAGCGCGATATTCCGGCGGAGGCCTTCGCAGTGCATGGCCTGTCGGCCGAATTCCTGAGCGACAAGCCACTCTTTGGTGAGGTCGCGGCCGAGCTGGTCGATTTCCTCGGCGATGCGCCGCTGATCGCACACAATGCGGCATTCGATCTCGGCTTTCTCAATGCCGAGTTGGAGCGGGTGGAGCGGCCGTCGATTCCGCGCGCGCGGCTGGTCGATACGCTGCTGTTGGCGCGCCGCAAGTACCCCGGCGCACAGAACCGGCTCGATGATCTCTGCCTGCGGTTCCGGATCGATAATTCGCGCCGGCAGAAGCACGGGGCTTTGCTCGATGCCGAACTCCTTGCCGAGGTCTATCTCGAGCTGATCGAGGCGCGCCAGGCCCGGCTCGGCCTTGAAATTGTCGGCAGCCGGCACGCGGTCGCGCTGGTGAATAGTGCACCGCGCATCCGCACCGTGGCGCTACTGCCCCGGCTCTCGGCGGAAGATCGCGCGGCGCACCGGGCCTTTATCGAATCGCTCGGACCGCAGGCGATCTGGCTCGACTATCTTGCGCCGTCGGCGGAAGAGACCGACGCGGATAAGACATCACGGGCGCAGGCGGGGTGAGCCTGCGTCCGATGTAAAGCTTCGCAGACTATCAAACGGAAGCGGGTGGCGTCGGCGGCTGGTTGGGCTGGCCCTGCATACTGGCCATTTTCTGCTGGAACAGCGCCACGAAATCGATGGGATCGAGCAACAGCGGTGGAAAGCCGCCGTTGATGACGGCACTGGCTACGATCTCGCGGGCGAAGGGGAACAATAACCGCGGACACTCGATCATCAGGAGCGGGGGTACGTTGTCTTGCGGAATGTTCTGCAAGCGGAACACGCCGGCGTAAAGCAGATCAAACCCGAACAAGGTCGAGCCGGTCACCTCCGCCTTGCCTTCGAGTTTCAGCTCGACTTCAAAGTCGGTGGCCGACATCGGCTTGGTGTTGACATTGATCTGCACGCTGATCGTCGGCTGCGGCGGCGGCTTCATCAGCACTTGCGGCGCATTCGGGTTCTCGAACGAGAAATCCTTAACGAACTGTGCGAGAACATTGAGCGACGGGCCTGCCGGCGGCGGCTGCGGCCCGGCCGACGTTTCTCCGCCATTTGAACTGGTCGCCATCACGTCTCCTGCCGCGCTGCTGTGTTATTCATCGCTCTGACGCATTCCCCGGCGGGCACGCTTCCGCGGCGCAAGAATGCTCAATTTGTCGCACCGGTGCATCCGGCACCGGCAGTGGCTAACACAGCCGGCTTTTGGCTACAAGGCGGCTCGAAAGTCGCGGTGGGATCGATTGGCAGGCGATTGAATGTCACGAAACAAGGTGCTGTAACGGAAAAATTGCTGGCCTGAGGGCGTAAGTCGCCCACAGGGCATAGTTGCGCAGGGTCGGCTTGAGGGTTGGCGAGTCATCCGCGCTGAGCTAAACTTGACAACGCGGTGGTATGAGCGTGACTGCCCCTAGAACGGGACGCGCGGCATTCCTAAATCATAATAGCCGCGTTCCGCGAGAAGCGGCAGTGGCCCGCGAGCGACTGTTCGTCCGTTCCTACCGTCTGCGAGAGCAGGTGAGACGTGTTCGATATCTACACCATCATCTTCCTGGCGCTCGCAGTCTTCATTTTTCTGCGGCTGCGGAGCGTGCTGGGCCAGCGTACGGGACGGGAGCGGCCGCCCTATGATCCGTTCTCGGCGCGCGATACCGTCCGCAATGCGCCCGCCGACAACAAGGTGGTGAGCCTGCCTCCGCGCAGCGATACCGCGGCAAAACCGGCCGAGGTCGGCGAAACGGCGGCCGAGCCCGCCGATCGCTGGAAGGATATCAGCCCGCCCGGCTCCCCCGTGGCGGCCGGGCTGCAGGCCATTGCAGCGCACGATAAGAGCTTCGATCCACAGCACTTTCTGACCGGTGCGCGCGCTGCCTACGAGATGATCGTGACCGCTTTCGCCGATGGCGATCGCCGAGCCTTGAAAAACCTGCTCTCCAAGGACGTCTATGACGGCTTCGACGCGGCGATTCGCGAGCGCGAAAACGAGGGGCATCGGGCCGAGACCAAGTTCGTATCGATCGACACGTGCGAGATCATCGGCGCCGAGATGCGCGCCAAGATGGCGCAGGTCACCCTGCGGTTCGTATCGCAGCTGATTTCGGTGGTCCGCGACCGGGCAGGCAAGGTGGTCGACGGCAATCCTGAAAAGGTTACCGAGGTCACCGACGTCTGGACCTTCGCCCGTGACGCGACCTCGCGCGATCCCAACTGGAAGTTGGTTGCGACCGAGGCCGGCCGCTAACGATCGCCTGCCCGCAGGGCAAGGGACGGGCGGCCGCGAAACGCGAGCGCGGAGCAAACGCTGCTGCTTCTTTAGGGTCCGCCTGCCGTGCGTCTGCGTTTGCTTATCATACCCGCCGCATTGAGCTTTCTGGTGGCGACGCCTCCTGCCGAAGCGAGGCCGGCCCGCGCGCCCCCACCGTTGCCTGCGGTAGCACCTGTACCCGCGACGGCGCCCGCCGCCGCTGCGCCGGGGCCGTTGCATCTGCCCGATACGCAGCTTGAACCGATTGCTTTTACTGATCTTCCAGGCTGGGCCGACGATGATCATGCGCACGCTTTTGCAACCTTCCTCGCGAGCTGCCGCCCGATCGTGCGCGGGCAGCCACCGAACGAGAATACGGCCGACCCTTCGCTGCCGATGCAGAAGGCGCTGATCCCGGTATGCCGGCGCGCCCTGGCGCAGCCGAAACTCGATCGTGAGGCGGCGCGCCGTTTTTTCGAGGAGAATTTCCGCCCGCTAAGGGTCGCCAAGCTCGACCAGGATGCCGGCTTCCTCACCGGCTATTACGAGCCAATCGTCGACGGCTCGCGGTTTCCGACCCAAATCTTTCATGTCCCGATGTATCACCGCCCGCCTGATCTGCTGGCGCCCGATGCACCGCCCGGCGCGAGCTTTCCCAATCGGGGCCGGGTCGTCCGCGTGACGCCGTCGGGAGAGCAGGTGCCCTATTACGACCGCGGCGAAATCGAGGACGGCGCACTGGCCGGCCGCTCGCTGGAAATTTGCTGGCTGAAGAACCCGGCTGACCTCCTCACAATCCAGATTCAAGGCTCGGCGCGGGTGCGGCTGGAGGACGGTTTGGTCCTGCGGGTCAATTACGATGCGCATAACGGCTATCCCTATACCGCCGTGGGCCGCATTCTGATCGACCGCAACATCATCCCGCGCGAGCAAATGTCGATGGCGGCGATCCATGACTGGATGACCGCGCATCCGGAGGAGGCCAAAGAGGTCCGGCGGCAGAACCGCGCCTATGTCTTCTTTCGGGTGGTTGGATTGAGCGGGGACCGCGAGCCGGCCGGCGGTCAGGGCGTGGCGTTAACGCCGGGCCGCTCGATCGCGGTCGACCGGCCGCTGCATGCCTATGGCACGCCGTTTTTCATCGAGGCGAAACTGCCGCTCACCGCGCCGGGCGCGGCCGAGCCGTTCCGCCGTACCATGATCGCGCAGGATACCGGCTCGGCAATTGTCGGTCCGGCGCGCGCCGACCTTTATTTCGGTGCCGGGGACGCCGCCGGCCGCGTCGCCGGCCGCATCCGCCAGGCCGGACAGTTCGCCATGCTGGTGCCGCGCGAGATCGACCCCGTGGTTGTCGGCGCCGCGATGCCGCTGCCGCGCGTGCGGCCGCCGCCTGAGCCGGAAAAACCCGCAAGCACCGCCAGGGCGCGCAAGCGGAAGATCAGGACGCACCGGTCGTACCACCATCGCCGGCACAAACGACGGCACTGGCGGCGCTAGGCTGAGTGTCGATAGCGACGGTGCGCGCAACGACGTCCCGACACCGAATCATGCAAGACTTGATCGCGCGAGACGGAAACCATGCGACGCAAGCTGACCGAAGACGAACGTCGGCTGTGGGCGGGAGCGACCCGCTCCGTGCAGCCCTTACGGCCGGGTCGGGAACGGACGAGTGCAGGTGCAAGCCAGCCGCTAAGGGGAGGGGAGGGGCTCGCCCCATCGCCGCCGCGGGAAGCGAGCAGGCCCGCGCGTCCCGGCCCGATGGCTGCACCTGCCTTCGCGCCGCTGCCACGACGCGAGAAGCAGCGGCTGGCCCGCGGCCTGTCCGCGATCGAAGCGCGCCTCGATCTTCATGGCATGACGCAGACGCAGGCGCATGCGGCGCTGCTGCGGTTCGTGCAACGGGCGCAGGCACAGGAGGCGCGGTTCGTCCTTGTGATCACTGGTACGGGCACACGGGGCAGTTTGGGCGAGCGCGGCGTGCTGCGCCGGCAGGTGCCGCTCTGGTTCGAGCTGCCGGAATTCCGCCGCTATGTGCTCGGCTTCGAGAGCGCGCATGTCGGCCACGGCGGTGAGGGCGCGCTCTATGTGCGCATCAGGCGCGGCAAGCGGTTCGAGGGCTAA
>CAZTTL010000134.1:0-2998 GCA_964616635.1 uncultured Rhodoplanes sp.
CTGCGAGCCGACATGGAACGACACGCCATGGGCTTCGAGGCCCAGGCGGTGGGCGTGTTCGAGCACATCGACCGCCATTGCCGGATCGCAGCCGAACTTGCGCGACAGCGGCCATTCGGCGCCGGCGCAGTCGAACAGGATGCGGCAGAACACGCGGGCGTCCGGCGCCACGCGTGCGATCTTCTCGACCTCGGCCTTGCAATCGACCGCGAACAGGCGAATCCCCATCTCATAGGCGCGCGCGATGTCGCGCTCCTTCTTGATGGTGTTGCCGAACGAAATGCGGTCCGGCATCGCCCCGGCCGCGAACGCCATCTCGATCTCAGGCGTAGAGGCAGCATCGAAGCACGAGCCGAGGCCCGCCAGCAGCGACAGCACTTCCGGTGCCGGATTCGCCTTGATGGCGTAGAACACGCGCGTGTCCGGCAGCGCGTGAGCAAAAGCGAGATAGTTCTCGCGCACGACGTCGAGGTCAACGACAAGGCACGGCCCGTCGTCACGGCGATTGCGCAGAAAATCGCGGATGCGCTCCGTCATGGCGCTCTCCCCAATAGGCCCATGGGCGGAAAACCGCCCTGCATGAATGCGGGTGAGACACTCTGCCCGACGCGCGATGGGGACGCGTCGTGCCGAGTGAATCACACCCGTCCGTGCTGCCTTGGATTGGAAAGGGGAGGCCCCGATCCGCACGCCCGGCAATGATGAACAAGCCTCTTCGGCGACCCGAGCCGGTGGTGGAAACCGGCAGAGACCAAAAAAGCCCGGTCCGTCGTTGCTTTAAGCCGCGTCCCCCGCTGAGGACGGGGTGCGCCGGTTTCGCCTCCGGCTGCCGATCAAGTGTTCGGGGCTCAAACGATCCGGTGACCTTACGGTCATCGCGATCTCGCTCCGGGCGGCTGTCCGGCCTCTTGTCCGGATGCCCACCGATCGACACACGGCCACAGGCACGTGCGAAATTGGGCAAGGGTCAGATAAGCGATTTGGCCCGGCTGCGCAAGGTTTTTGCGCATCGCGCCGAATGCTTATTGAGCAAAATGAATCGGGAAGGGTTCACATAAAAAATTAACGCGCGACATATCGGTCACAGCCGGGCTCGGCCGTGCCCTTAGCTGCGCTTCGTGAACGGCTCGATCTGCATGCTGCCGCGCACGAACTGCGCCATCACGTATAGACCAAGCAGGAAAAAGAGGCTCTGCAGCACAATGGCGCTGTATGCGCTGAGCCCAATTAGATCGAACAAGCCAACCATAAACGGTAGCTGGGCGACGGCCCAGCCGCCCGCGAATGCAGCGCCGAAGACTTCGGCGCCGATCAGCACCGCGGCGGACAACACCGTGATGACATTTTGCCACAGGATGCGGCGGGGTCCTTGCACGGTCGGGGTCGTCACGTTCTCGGCCTTCCTTATTTTTCCGGCACGGTTCCGAAGAACCAGCATCAGGATCAAGCGCGTCGCATCTTCTGCGTCAATATGGCGGCGCGGCGGCAGGGTGTAAGGCCGGGCCGCGGCCCGGCCTTACAATGATGCTTACCAGCACACGCGCCGCGTCACGCAACCGCGACGACCGCAGACGCGGCGCATCGCGCAGGGAACCTGATGCACGATCGAATCCGTCTTCGCCGCGCTTCCGATCGCGGTTCCGTTCGCCGGCGCGGCGTTAACGCCAGTCGTTCCGAGCAATGCCAAGGCAAGGGTGAAGGCAGCGCTGAACACGATCGTCCGCATGGCAGTTCTCCCGGTCAGAGGTTCCTGTGTCACCATCACCGTCGGCAGCAGCGGCGGACAGCGATGCAAGCGAAAGCTTGCGCATCAGTCCATGCAAGCCTCAGGCTGCCTGCAATAAGGAAAGACAGTGACATTGTGAAGTCCGGCGCAAGTATCAAATTTTCGCGCCGTTCAGCCATGGTTCATGAACATCGGCGAGCGGGTGAAGCGATGTGCGAAGCGAGGCAGGGCACGGTCAGGGGTTGCGCTGCATCAGCTTGCGCTGCCATTCGAGCGCATGGGTGCAGATGGTGGCAAGGTCATCGTAGCGTGGGGCCCAGCCGAGCGTCTCGCGAATGCGCTGCGAGGAGGCGACGATCTCTGCCGGATCGCCAGGTCGGCGCGGCGCAAAATCGACGCGGAAGTCGACGCCTGACACCTGTTTCACCATGGCGATCACCTCAAGCACGGAAAAGCCGTGCCCATAGCCGCAGTTGAAGGTCGCCGCGCGACCGCCCTCGCGCAGAAACCGCAGCGCATCGGCATGCGCGGCGATCAGGTCGGCCACATGGATGTAGTCACGCACGCAGGTGCCGTCGCGGGTCGCGTAGTCGGTTCCGAACACCTCGATCTTTTCCCGCAGGTCGAGCGCGGTCTCCACGGCGACCTTGATCAGATGCGTGGCCGCGCGGGTCGACTGGCCGGTGCGCAGCTTAGGATCGGCCCCCGCAACGTTGAAGTAGCGCAGAATCACATGGTCGAGCCCGTAGGCGGCGCTGGCGTCGCGCAGGATGGTCTCGGTCATCAGCTTCGAGGAGCCGTAAGGCGACATCGGCGCCAATGCGTCGTCCTCGCTGACGGGCACATGCGCCGGATTGCCGTAGACGGCGGCGGTCGAGGAAAAGATGAAGCGGCGCACCCCGCCCTTGACGGCGCATTCGATCAGGCTGCGCGTGTTCGCGGTATTGTTGCGGTAATATTTCAGCGGCTCCGCGACCGATTCCGGCACCACGATGGAGGCGGCGAAGTGGATGATCGAGTCGACGCCGTGCTCGGCAATCAGCGTGCTGACCAGGTCCTGGTCACCGGTATCGCCGACCACCAGCGACGCCGCTGGGGGCACCGCCCAGTCGAATCCGGTCGACAGGTCGTCGAGCACGACGACCGGCTCGCCGGCATCGACCAGGGCATAGACCATGTGGCTGCCGATATAGCCGGCGCCGCCCGTGACGAGAATGGTCATCGTCCTCTACCGTGCTCCTGCAGTTTGGCCCAGGGCTCCGTTCCGTCCGC
>CAZTTL010000134.1:3098-9655 GCA_964616635.1 uncultured Rhodoplanes sp.
GTCATCGTCCTCTACCGTGCTCCTGCAGTTTGGCCCAGGGCTCCGTTCCGTCCGCGCCCCCTGCGCCCCCTGCGCCCCCCGCGCCCCCCGCGCCCCCTGCGCCTCGTCGCCTCAAGCCATGATCGCGCTGACTGCCTGAATCGTTCAAACGTGACAAGCGGTTCCGCGGCCGGTATGACCATCGCCGCGCGCGCTTTACCGTTCATGACCAGCATTCTGTTTATCAAGACCTCATCCCTCGGCGACGTCGTGCATCATCTGCCGGTGCTCGCCGACCTGAGGCGTCACCTGCCGGCGGCGCATGTCGGCTGGGTGGTCGAGGAGGCTTTTGCGCCACTGGTTCGGCTGCATCCCGGCGTCGACGAGGTCATCCCGGTGGCGTGGCGGCGCTGGCGGCATGCGCTCGCGTCTCCCACAACGTGGCGGGAAATCGGCGCGGCAGTCCGTCGCCTGCGCGAACGGCATTACGACGCGGTGGTGGATAGCCAGGGGCTGGTGCGCACGGCAGCCATCACCTGCCTCGCGCGCGGGCGTCGCCACGGCTACGACCGCGCGAGCATACGCGAGCCGCTTGCCGCGCTCGCTTATGAAGATCGCCACGCGGTGTCGCGCGATCAGCATGCGATTGCCCGCAATCGAGCGCTGACGGGCCGTGCGCTGGGTTACGAGCCGGTCGGGGCACTCGACTACGGCCTCGATATCCGGCGGGCGCCCGCCGCCGCGGCCGAAGGCGTCGCCGCGCATGCGCCCTACGCCATTCTGCTCCACGCCACGGCGCGGGCGGAAAAGCAGTGGCCCGAGGCACATTGGATCGCGCTTGGTCAAACGCTCGCGGCGCGCGGTTTTGAGAGCGTGCTGCCGTGGGGCAGCGCCTCGGAGCATGAGCGCAGCGCGCGGATCGCCGCTGCCGTTCCTGGCGCCCGCGTTCCGGACAAGCGCCCGCTCGACGCGGTGGCGCGGCTGATCGCGGGGGCGTCGGTCGTGGTTGGCGTCGATACCGGGCTGTTGCACGTCGCGGCAGCGCTTGGCGTACCGCTGGTCGGAGTCTTTGTCGCCAGTGCACCGGAATTGACGCGGCCGCTCGGGCACGGGCCGATTGCGATCCTCGGCCGCAAGGGTGGGCAGGTGAGCTTGGCCGAAGTTGAGGCCGCTGTGGATGAGATTTTGCCGCACTGAAGGCGATCTCCAAACAATTCGGTCGCCCTTCTTTCATGCGGACGGGTGAACCCTCCCCTAAAAGGGGAGGGTCGGACCATCGCAGATGGTCCGGAGAGGGGCCGCGTGCCGCCGCCGACCCCCTCCCGGCACCTGACGGTGCCGACCTCCCCCTCAAAGGGGGAGGTTATCTGAGGCAGCGAATGCCATCGCCTGTCTTTGTTCGAACGGAAAGCGAAGAGGGGAATGGCAGCGTTGAGGCTACGATAGCGCGCTACTTCGCGTCTTTGCCGCTTGCCGCGCCTTCATCACCGCCTGCATCGCCGTATCCGGTGAAATGTCCCGCATGCAGCGATGATGGCCGAGCCGGCATACCGGCTTATGGCAAGGCCGGCATGGCAGCGCGGTCGTCGTCTCGATCACGCCCGCCAGCGGGTTCAGCGGCGCCCAGTGCCACGGGCTGGTCGGGCCGAAAATGCCGATGGTCGGCGTGCCGATGGCGGCAGCGACGTGCAGGAGCCCGGAATCGTTCGAGACCGCAAAGTCGGCGGCGGCAAGCGCCAGAATGGCATTGCGCAGGTCAGGCCCGGTGAGATCGCGCACCGCAGAACCGCCCTTCGCCGCAATCTCAGCGGCGAGCGCGGTCTCCCCGGGGCCGCCAAGCACCCACACGGCAAAGCTTTGCTCCGCAAGCTGCCGCGCGAGCTCGCCGTAATAGTCTGCCGGCCAGCGCTTCGCCGGGCCGACCGCGCCGGGGGCAAACGCCACCGCCGGCCGGTCGTTCGGCGCAAGCCCGAGCCGGTTGCGCCATTCTGCAATCTCGGCTGCCGGCACCGCGAGAACCGGTTCCGGCCAGTGCACCGGAAGCGGCGCACCTTTCGGCAAGGCCAATGTCGCGCATTGGTCGATCATCCGCGGCAGGTTGCGTTCGCCGAAGCGGAGATCATTGATGACGCCGAGCCGCAGTTCGCCGAACAGGCCGGTGCGCCGTGGAATGCCGGCGAGAAACGGCGCGAGCGCCGCCTTCCATTTGCGCGACATCACCAGCGCCTGGCCGTAGTGCTCCGCCCGCAGCCGTGCGGCCAGGGCGCGATGCCGGGAATAGGCGAGCCGCTTGCGCGGCAGGTCGCACACGATCCCCTTGCGTACGCCCGGCATGTAGTCGAGCAGGGGCGCCACCATCGCCGTGGTGAGAACATCGATCGGGCGTTCCGGCCGCTCGGCCTTCAACAGCCGCACCACCGAATGACAGCGCACGAAATCCCCGATCCACATATAGGGGACGATCAGGATCGGTGCGTCCTGATCCTCTTGGCCGGCACCCGGCGCGACGGCAGCGTGCGAAACGATGGTCATGCGGTCTGAGCAGCTCTCGGCGCAGCGGATTCGGCATTATCACGCCTGGCGCGGTAGCCCGTCGCGGCGCGGAAGTCCAGGTCCGGCCACCGGGCTCCGTTACGGTCGGCCAAGATGCGGCGCCTGAAATAATATTGCGTCACTCTTGCCGGTGGGGCAAAGGAGGCGGGTCGGCGGGTTGGGGACTGCCCCGCCGGCCGCAGGTCTTGGCAAATTCGACCCCATCAAATGAATCTGCGACAGTGTTTCGCTTACCAGCGGAACGAGCGCAGGCGACAGGGCGCAGGCAATGCTGTTGGTCACGGGCGGGGCTGGGTTCATCGGATCGAATGTGGTCGCGAGCCTCAACGAGTCCGGCCGCACCGATGTCGCCGTCAGCGACCGGCTGCGCACGGGCGACAAGTGGCGCAATCTCGCCAAGCGCGAGCTCGCCGACGTCGTTGCGCCCGAGGACTTGGCGCGCTGGCTTGAAGGCCGCACGCTCGATGCCGTCATCCATCTCGGCGCCATCTCCGATACCACCGCGCGTGACGGCGACCTGGTCATCGACAGCAATTTCCGCCTGTCCCTGCGCCTGCTCGACTGGTGCACCCTAACGCGTACGCGGCTGATCTACGCCTCATCGGCGGCGACCTATGGCGATGGCAGCGAAGGCTTCGTCGACGATCAATCGCCCGCGGCGCTGCGCCGTCTGCGCCCGCTCAACCTCTATGGCTGGAGCAAGCACCTGTTCGACCTTGCCGTGATCGCGCGGGCGCAGCGCGGCGAGCCGCTGCCGCCGCAATGGGCCGGCCTCAAATTCTTCAACGTATTCGGCCCCAACGAGTACCATAAAGGCGAGATGATGAGCCTCGTCGCCAAGCGCTTCGACGATGCCCGCCAGGGCCGCGCGGTGCGTCTGTTCAAGTCACACCGCGATGGCATTGCCGACGGCGACCAGCGGCGGGATTTCATCTATGTCGACGATGCCGTCGCCGTGGTGCGCTGGTTCCTCGATGCTCCGCATGTCTCCGGCCTGTTCAATGTCGGCGCCGGCGAGGCGCGCAGCTTTCGCGACATCATCACCGCGGTGTTCACGGCGCTCGGCCGCCCGGCGAATATCGACTATGTCGACATGCCGGAATCGATCCGTGACCAATACCAGTATTTCACCCAAGGGTCGGTCGAGAAGCTGCGCAAGGCGGGCTATGCGCAGCCGTTCACCCCGCTCGAGACGGCGGTCGGGCGCTACGTGACCGGCTTCCTTGACCGGCCCGACCGCTATCGGTGAACCGCCGGCGCGCGCCCACCCCCCCCCCCCGGCAGGCAGGACTGATGTTCGATTTCGCCACATATCTTTCCCGCATCTCCAGCCAGACGGTGCTCTGCATCGGCGACCTGATGCTCGACGACTTCGTCTATGGCGAGGTCTCCCGCGTTTCGCCGGAAGCCCCGGTGCCGGTGCTTGCCGTCAAGCGTGAGGACAAGCTGATCGGTGGCGCCGGGAATGTGGCCTGCAATATTGTAAGCCTCGGCGCCCGCTGCCTGTTTCTCAGCGTGGTCGGCGCGGATGAGGCCGGCGATATCTTGCGCGCGGCGTTTGCGCGGTATAACGGGCTGATCGAGCCGGACCTCGTGGTCGATCGCGCGCGGCCGACGATCCGCAAGCTGCGCTTCGTCTCGGAGCACTATTCCTCGCATCTACTGCGGGCGGATTGGGAGGTCGCCGCGCCGGTGCCGGCGCCGATCGAAGACGCCTTGATCGAGCGCCTTGCGGCGCTGCTGCCACGGGCCGATTCCGTCATTCTGTCCGACTATGCCAAGGGTACGCTGACGCCGCGCGTTGTTCGCGCCGCAATCGACGAGGCGCGCCGGCTGGGCAAGGGGGTCGTCGTCGATCCCAAAGGACTGGATTTCTCGGTCTATCGCGGCGCCACGCTGATCACCCCCAATCGCAAGGAGTTGGGCGAGGCAACCCATCGCCCGGTGCGTGACCGCGACGAGCTCGCCGCCGCCGCTGTCGCGCTGCAGCGCCTCGTGGAAAGCGAGGCGGTGCTCGTTACCTTGAGCGAGGACGGCATGCTGCTGAAAGCAGGCGATGCGCCGGCGCTGCATGTCCCGGCCTATCCGGTGCGCGTACGCGACGTTTCGGGAGCGGGCGATACCGTTGTCGCGGTTCTCGGCGCTTTCCTGGCGATGAAGGCGGATTTCGAGACGGCGATGCGTGCGGCCAATGCCGCCGCCTCGGTCGTGGTCGGCAAGCGCGGCACTGCCACTGTCTCGGTGCTGGAACTGCGTTCGCGCATTCTCCCCGCGGCGGCGCTCGCTTCGGAAGAAAAGATCGTGTTCGACACCGCCGTCATGGACGAGCGCGCCCGCGCCTGGCGGGCGCAGGGGCTGCGCATCGGCTTCACCAATGGCTGCTTCGACATCCTGCATCCCGGTCATGTCAAGCTGCTGACGCAGGCGCGCGCCGCCTGCGATCGGCTGATCGTGGGGTTGAACAGCGATGCCTCCGTGCGCCGCCTCAAGGGCGAACAGCGCCCGATTCAGCATGTCCACGCCCGTGCCGAGGTGCTTGCCGCGCTCGAAGCCGTGGATCTCGTCGCCGTGTTCGAAGAGGACACGCCGATCGAACTGATCTCCCGGCTGCAGCCGAGCGTTCTCGTCAAGGGGAGCGACTACCGGCTCGATCAGGTGGTCGGCCGCGAGGTGGTGGAGAAAAACGGCGGGGAGGTCGTTCTCGTCGATATCGTACCCGGCCATTCGACGAGCGGCATCTTGTCGCGGTCCGGGACAATCGAAGAAGGGTGAGCATCGCTCCGGCGTCGGTCTAGCCAACAGGTACTATTACACCAAGAAAAAAGCACTGTACCATTGATAAATAATGGCTTAAATACAACCGGTGGAATTATATCTATTTGCAACCTTTATGGATTAGGCCATCAGGGGCTAATACCAATTTACCGGCTCGGGGGCTGCGCAAATGCGGCAAGAACAGGCTTGCACGGTCGCGATTGGCGACGAGGCCCTAGCGCGAATCAAGGCGGCGGGCCTGACACCCGATCCCACGACCTTTGAGGTCTGGTTCACCTATGTTTCCGGCCATAACCAAGCGCTCAATCGCGATATCAATGTTCTGATCGATGCCGGCGCGCTATCGGCCGATGCCGTGACGGATGTCTACAACCGCCATCTCTCGCCCAGCCGTCACTTGCAGAAACTGTTCGCGGTCGGAGAAAGCTTGCGCGATGAAGCGCATCTCGTCGCCGACCTGATCGACACCGCCTATGGCTCAGCGAGCAGCTATGGCGACAATCTTCAATTGGCGATGCAGCAGATCGATCAGCTTGAGGAGAGCAAGTCGGTCAACGCCATTGTCAACGCGCTGATTGCTTCCACCGAAGAGATCAAGCGAACGAACTCGGCCCTGCAGTCGCAGCTCAGGCAGGCCGAGACGCAGGTTCGCCAGCTGCAGGACAGCATCGAGATCCTGCGGATCGAGAGCATGACCGATCCGGTGACCGGCGTTGCCAACCGCAAGCTGTTTGATCTGTCGCTCAAGCAGATGGTCGAGCAGGCCGAGCGAGCGGGCACGCTGCTCTCGCTTGTCTTGGCTGATATCGACCGGTTCAAGGACTTCAACGACCAGTTCGGCCACCAGATCGGTGATGACGTGCTGCGCCTGGTCGCATTCGCGATCAAGAGCAGCGTGCGCGGCGGCGATCTGGTCGCGCGCTACGGCGGCGATGAATTCGTCGTCATTCTTCCGCGAACGTCGGTCAAGGATGCGCTTGCCGTCGGCGAGAACATCCGCAGGGCGGTGATGGAGAAGGACCTGGTGCGGCGGTCGACACGCGAAAAGCTGGGTCGCATGACGGTTTCCATCGGCATTGCCGAGCATAAGAACGGCCGAACGGCGGAAGGCATGATCGAAGAAGCGGACAAGCACCTTTATGCGGCGAAACACAATGGCCGCAATTGCGTCGTCGGCTGATTATCTTCGCCGTAATTAGAGCATTTTCCGGCGAAGTGGATGCCGGTTCGCCGCCAGAAAATGCGATCAC
>CAZTTL010000135.1:0-9655 GCA_964616635.1 uncultured Rhodoplanes sp.
CCTGTGGGGGGCGTCCCAAATGTGTCCCGAGCTCGATTTCTGGGTCTTCAAAATCATACTAAGTCCTGGCGCGCTCGGAGAGATTCGAACTCCCGACCCTCAGATTCGAAGTCTGATGCTCTATCCAGCTGAGCTACGAGCGCCTGGTGCCGACTGCATTTGATCGCCCTTTTCCGAGCTTTGCGTCAACCCTCATCGTGCAACGGCCATCCCCTCGGCCACGCATCACGCCCAGAAGGGCTTGCTGCGTATTGCGATGTTTCGTAAAGAACCCCTATGGTGATAAGGAGAATCAACGATCAGACCGATTCGCTTTGGCTGGCGCGCATACGTACCCAGCTTAACGGATCGAATGGTCGATAACGATCATGACTACCTGGGAGGTACGTCAGACTTGTCTGAGCAACAGGAGGCTCAGCATGGAATCGACGATGGAAGACCGCATTCGCCAGCACGCTTATTTCTTGTGGCTCGACAACAACAGGACAGGCGACGCTACCTCCTTCTGGCTCGCCGCCGAGCGCGCAGTGCTGGCGGAAGTCGAGCAGGAAGCGGTAACGGCCCTCCAGCAGGCGCAAGCAGCTGCCGAGTCCGCAGCACGTCAGTTGGCGCGGCGCGTCAATGCGCTGGTGCTGCTGGAATCCGGGTCGGCTCGTGAAGAGCCTGAACTCGGCATTGCTGCCGAGTGACGATCGCCATCGGCGCAGTGCACGGCTGTTTTGCTGAGGGCGGCTTGCGCGTGCGCGTGCCGCCATCATTCGCGATTGCAATGCACCGCCAATGCCGGGTGAAATTCGCGTCGGGCTGAACAGTCTTCCCGGCGGTCGCAGCACCGCGCGCTCACTTTCCCAATTCGCGATCGCGGTCGACGGCTTCCCGTTCGCCTGCATTTGCTATAGTGCGCCGCCAAGCGGGCGCGGCCCGTTTTTTTGCGCGAGCACGGTATGGCACACGGGGCGAGCGGCGAGGAGGATGGCGATGGATGTCCGCGCGGCGGTGGCATTCGAGGCGGCAAAGCCACTCGAAGTAACGACGGTGCAGCTCGAAGGGCCCAAGGCCTTCGAGGTGATGGTCGAGATCAAGGCGACCGGCATCTGCCACACCGACGAATTCACGCTCTCCGGCGCCGACCCCGAGGGCTTGTTTCCCGCGATCCTCGGCCACGAGGGCGCGGGCGTGGTGGTCGAAGTCGGGCCCGGCGTCACCTCGGTCAAACCGGGCGATCATGTCATCCCGCTCTACACGCCGGAATGCCGCGAATGCGCGTACTGCCTCTCGCGCAAGACCAATTTATGCCAGAAAATCCGCGCCACCCAAGGCGCCGGCGTGATGCCCGACGGCACCTCGCGCTTCTCCATTGGTGGCCGCAAGCTGCACCATTACATGGGCACCTCGACCTTTGCCAATTTCACCGTACTGCCGGAAATCGCGGTGGCGAAAATCCGCGAGGACGCGCCCTTCGACAAGGTCTGCTACATCGGCTGCGGGGTGACGACCGGGATCGGCGCCGTCATCAACACCGCGAAGGTCGAGCCGGGATCGAACTGCGTGGTGTTCGGACTCGGCGGCATCGGCCTCAACGTCATTCAGGGGCTGCGGCTCGTCGGCGCCAACATGATCGTCGGGGTCGACCTCAATCCGGAGAAGAAGGTTTGGGGCGAGCGCTTCGGCATGACGCATTTCGTCAACCCGAAGGAGGTTGACGGCGACCTCGTCGCTTATCTCGTCAATCTGACCAAGGGCGGCGCCGATTACAGCTTCGAGTGCATCGGCAATGTCGATCTGATGCGCACCGCGCTCGAATGCTGCCACAAGGGCTGGGGCGAAAGCGTGATTATCGGCGTCGCGCCCGCCGGCGCAGAAATCCGCACGCGGCCGTTTCAGCTCGTCACCGGGCGGGTATGGCGCGGCTCTGCCTTCGGCGGCGCCCGCGGGCGCACCGACGTGCCAAAAATCGTCGACTGGTACATGGACGGCAAGATTGAGATCGACCCGATGATCACCCATACGATGCCGCTCGGCGACATCAACAAGGCGTTCGACCTCATGCATGCCGGCAAATCGATCCGCAGCGTGGTGACGTACTGAGTACGCCGGCGGCGGGGTGACTTCTTGGGCCCTGCGCTATCGATTTTCGGTCGCCCGTTCGTGCCAAAGCGCGATGAGTTGTGCCAAGTCTTCGGCGGTGAGGCCGTAAGTATCAGGGAGCGCGCTATTGTGGCCGACGAGCTTGACGTTCATCGCCGCTATCGTGCCTTCGGGAGCCGAATGCTGATTGAACGCGACTGATTTTTGTGTGCCGATCTGCACGGCAGCGAAATCGCTAACATCCCGCCATCGGAAACTGAAGCGGCGAAACAGGTTTCGCATGACGAACCCTTCGCCGTCGAGGGTCAGCTCGGCGGCGCCCGGGAGCAGCGCGATGATGCTGATCAGGCAGCCGGTCCCGAAGAAAGCGACCGTCACCCAGGCAACTTCCAAAGTGGCTTGCTGGCTATCGCGCGCCAAGCCGAGCGATATGAGAAATCTCGGTAAGTTGCGAGGGTTCTCCGCTCCGAAGGTCTCAGGCGACCAGATCACCGCGCCGCCGATCGCAACGAATACAATCGATGCCGCGAGGATTTTGAGCCACTTCGCGATTGATCGGCGAAGCACCAGAGGTCCCGGGAAGCGGTCAAGCAAAACGGCAATTCGGCTGTCGCTCGACATTGTCATGGCTCCTATCCGTCACTCTCGCAGCGACGCCCCCGTAAGACACTTCGTACGGCAAAGTTTGGCATTGTCCTCGGCAGGCGTCGATGATTGTATCTCGCCGGGTTTTTGCGCTTTGTCGCTGCAAGGCGATTTGCGAGGTAAATAGCTGCGCATCGAGTGTGCAGCGAGCAAAAGTTACATATCAGCGAGTTGCAATGGATGAAGCAAGAACCAACGCGCTGATCACCAAGGCGCTGGCCAACGGGTTAGGGCAAACCCAGGTCGAGATCATCACGATTGCATGCCTCGATCCACACCTGCATGGGCATGCGTTCAAATATCATCAGGCCAGCGGCAATATCGCGGGCGTCTATCCCTATCGGATCGCGTATCAGCGCAAGGACGGCAGCCATCACACGGTCGACGTGATGGTGAAGGCGAAGCCCGACGAGGCGGACATCCTCGCGGTCTATCAGGGCTTGCTCGACCATTGCGGGATCAAGCTGCAAGCGCCGCTCGCCGGCTATTTGAAGAACTCGGATTATTCCACGCCGAACCTCAAGGAAGCCGTGCTGTTTCGGGATTTCTGGTCTGATCTCGATCCCTATCTGCCGGAATCGCTCGGTGTCTATATCGACGAAGCCACCTCATACACGCTGCGACTCGAAAAAATTCTCCCCGTCGGCAGCGTGATCCTCGACCCCGACGACGACACGACGCAACACTGGGAGCCGTCGTTTTCGGCGCTGACGCTTGGTGGGATAGCGGATATCCATGCGCGCTTTTACGACCGCTATCAGAACCTGCGCGATACCGGCTTTTTTCCCGTGTGCGACCTTGCGGTGATGGCGCAGGCGCGCGACCTCTGGCAGGCATTTCTTGATTTTATCAGCCATGCCTATCCCGAAGTGATGACCGAGCCTTTGGCGCGCCGCCATCAGGCGATTCTTGACGGCCTGGAAGATTGGTACGGCCGGGTCGACCAGCAGCCGAAGACCTTGCTTTACGGCGACGTCAATCCGCAGAACCTGGCTTTTGCCAAGACCGCGGACGGGTTCCAGTTGAGCGTCTTCGATTGGGAGCGCGCGATCATCAGCCTGCCGCAGCGCGATCTCGCCGAACATCTGATCTACACGCTGCCGGACGACTTCAGCAAACAGGAGGCGCTCGATCAGATCGACTTCTATCTGACCGCCTTCGCGCGATATTACGAGGGCGGAATCGCTCGGCAGCCGTCCTTGGAGGGGCTGGTCTGGATGCTCTACGACCTTATCATCAACCGCCTGCCGCTGATGATGATCGTCAACCACGTCGCGCATAAACGCCGGCACGCCGGCAAAGCTTACACCCACGCGCACCGGCTTCTCTCTTATCTAAGCTGACAGGCGATAGGCTCAATCGGTACGCCGTTCCCGACGCGCGCGTGCCGCCATGCTTTCAGCCTTAGCTGGCAGCGGGAACAAAGTGAGAAATCGTTCGGCGAGCTTGCGGTCGCCCTCGACCATCAGCACGCCCTGCGCCGCGAGTGTCTTCAGCGACTGGCCACCATAGACCGCCGCGGCAATCGCCGCTGCCTGCCCGATGAAAACCGCATCGGCGTGATCGATGCTCCCACGCGTCACCTCGATTTTGCCGCCCTTGAGGCGCACCAGAAAGGTCGACGCGCCGAGGCGGAAGCCGACGCGCGCGTCGAGCCCGCGGGCCCGCACTGGATCAAGCATGGTGCGGAACGAGAGGAACAGCGAGACAGGCGACACCGGCAGGCTCGGATCATGCGCCGGCGAGCGCGCGGCCCACCGCCCGAATGCCTGCAGAACCGGCTCGCACTCATAGCCCCAGGCGGTCAGCTCGTAGACTTGGCTGGCCGCCGGCGGCGGCAGCTTGCGCCGCATGACGATGCCGGCTGCTTCCAAACCTTCGAGCCGCTGGGTGAGGACATTGGCGCTGATGCCGGGAAGGTCGGCCCGCAAGTCGCTGAAGCGCTTGGGACCGAACATCAATTCGCGGATCACCAGGAGGGCCCAGCGTTCGCCGACGAGATCAAGCCCATGGGCGACCGCGCAGGCGTCGCCATAGTGGCGGCGGGAAGATGATTCTGTGTCTTTAGTTATTTTTCTTGACTTCATAGTTGTAAACTGTAACTAGATTGGCCGACAACGTCAAGGCACGCATCCCCGTGGAACCGCGTGGGCTCCCGCGGCCTCGCATGCCCCGCGTCCCCGGAGGAAACCATGAGTTACATCGACGGCTTCGTCATTCCGGTACCGACGGATAAAAAAGAAGCGTATCGCGCGCTCGCTGCCAGGGCCGCGCCAGTCTTCGCAGACTATGGTGCGACGCGGATCGTCGAATGCTGGGGCGATGATGTGCCCGACGGCAAGGTGACCGACTTCAGACGCGCGGTGAAGGCGGAGCCGGGCGAAAACGTGGTGTTTTCCTGGATTGTCTGGCCCTCGAAAGAGGTGCGCGATGCGGCCATGAAGAAAGTCATGGAGGACCCGCGCATGAAGCCCGAGGGCGAGATGCCGTTCGACGGCAAGCGGCTCATCTATGGCGGCTTTGCCGTTCTGCTCGACACCGAAGCATAGGGCACAAGCCGCATGTCCAAGATCACCCCCTGCTTGTGGTTCGACGGCAAGGCCGAGGAAGCCGCGCGGTTCTATGTCTCGCTGCTGCCGGATTCCCGCATCGATGTCGTGGTGCCGTACAGCGTGAAGACCGCTGGCGGTGCGCCCGGTGACGTGATGGCGGTCGAATTCACGCTTGCCGGCCAGCACGATCTGGCGCTGAATGGCGGCCCGGTCTTTCAGTTCACGCCGGCGATTTCGTTCGCCATCGCCTGCGCCGACCAGGCCGAGGTGGATCGCCTCTGGAATGCATTAACGGACGGTGGCGCGCCCGATCGCTGCGGCTGGCTCAAGGATCGCTACGGCGTCTCCTGGCAGATTGTGCCCTCCGAGGTCATCGCGATGGCAAAACGCAGGGATACGGTGAAAGTTCGCCGCATGACCGAGGTGATGATGCAGATGGTCAAGCTCGACATTGCCGCCTTGCGCAGCGCCTTCGAGGGCGAAGCTGCCTGACGGGATGCAATGAACCAAACCGCCCCCTCATTCTTTTCCTGCACTACACGTGCAACTGCGGAGGAACGCCAACATGCCCGCTCCCAATTCGTTCGTCTGGTACGAGCTGATGACCAACGACCTCGACGCAGCCGAGATATTCTACGGCGCGGTCGTCGGCTGGACCGCGCAGGACTCAGGCCAGCCCGACATGCGCTACACGATCATGAGCGCGGTCGACAAAATGGTGGCCGGCGTAATGACCCTCCCGCCGGAGGTGAGCGAGGCCGGCGGTCGCCCCGCTTGGCTCGGCTATATCGGGACCCCGGATGTCGATGCGGCAACCGCCGGCGTGAAGCAGGCCGGCGGCGCCGTTCATCGCGAGCCGGCGGACATTCCCGGCATCGGCCGGTTTTCCGTCGTCGCCGATCCGCAGGGTGCGGTGTTCATGCTGTTCACTCCGGACGGTGGTGACCCTTCGCCGACGCCGCCCGGAATGCCGGGCCATGTCGGATGGCACGAGCTTTACGCCGCCGACTGGAAAACGGCGTTCGATTTTTATGCGGCGCAGTTCGGCTGGACCAAGGATCAGGCCATCGATATGGGCGAGATGGGCATCTATCAGCTCTTCGCCGCGGGCGGGCCTGCGATCGGTGGCATGATGAACAAGCCGGACATGGTTCCGATGCCCGCCTGGCTGTTTTATTTCAATGTCGATGCGGCCGACGCCGCAGCCGTGCGCGTCACCGCGAATGGCGGGCAGGTGCTCATGGGGCCGATGGAGGTGCCGGGCGGAAGTTGGATTATCCAGGCAATGGACCCGCAAGGCGCGATTTTTGCGCTGGTCGCACCGCGGCGCTGATGTTGCGATGTTAGAGCATGATCCCGAAAAGTTGCAGACTTTTCGGACAAGATCATGCGATCAGACAAAGAAATCTCAGAGCGCAATCGATTCATTCTGAAGCCATCGCGCTCTAGGCGTGCCCTTTGTTTAGGGGCTGTGTCGCATTACCCTGCCGGTGATTCACTGCAGGAGCGATTGCGATGCGTCCGAGCCGAAGATCGATGCTGCGCTTCGGTGCAGGTCTTGTAGGCGCCGGGCTTGCGGCCGGCGCCGCTCGCACGGCGAGCGCCGCGCCACGCCGCGCGGCAGCACAGCTTCCGTCGGCTTTCGGGATCGACGCGGCCACGCTCGGCGTGCGCGCCGGCAGTTCGGACGACCAGTCATCCATCATCCAGCATGCGATCGATCAGGCTGCGAAAGCGGGTGTGCCGCTTGCCTTTGCGCCGGGCTTTTATCGGGTTGGTGGCTTGAAGCTGCCGAGCGGAGCGCATCTCGTCGCGGCGCGCGGCGCCGTCCGGTTTCTGCTCGCGGGCGGGTTCGAACTGCTAGGGGCGGAGAATGTCACGCGGATCGGGCTATCGGGCCTGGTGCTTGACGGCCTCAAGGTTCCGCTTGGCAATGACAAAGGTCTGGTACGGTTTCTCAAGGTCGGACAACTGAAGATCAGCGACTGCGAGATCGCCGGCGCCGGCGGCCATGCGCTGGTGCTCGACATGGTCTCCGGCGAGGTCGTCGACACGGGCGTGACCGACGCGCGCGATACCGCACTGTTGTCCTTCGACGCGCGCGGTCTCTTGGTCGGGCGCAATACCATTGCGCGGGCCGGGAATAACGGCATCCA
Source organism: uncultured Rhodoplanes sp. (assembly GCA_964616635.1). Classification (GTDB taxonomy): domain Bacteria; phylum Pseudomonadota; class Alphaproteobacteria; order Rhizobiales; family Xanthobacteraceae; genus Rhodoplanes. The sequence continues at coordinate 7,442 of CAZTTL010000135.1, forward strand.
GATCTTTCGCCGCAGTCCGGGCGATGACGGCACGCTCGTCGTCGACAACCGGGTCGAGACCATCAACAACCGGTCCGGCGGCAATGGACCCTACGGTAACGGCATCAATGTCTTCCGCGCCGGCAATGTCACCGTCCGCGGCAACCGGATTGCGAACTGCGCCTTTTCCGGCATCCGCGGCAATTCGGCATCCAATATTACCATGATCGGCAATACCATCACCGAGATGGGCGAGACCGCGATCTATTCCGAGTTCAGCTTCGAAGGCGCGGTCATTGCCAACAATATCGTCGAAGGGGCGCAGACCGGCATTTCCGTCACCAATTTCAACGAGGGCGGACGCCTCGGCGTTGTTGCCGGCAATATCGTCCGCAATCTCGCGCGGCGTCCGGCCAATCCGTCGCCCGATGGCCTCAATGGCATCGGCATTGCCGTCGAAGCCGACACCGCCGTCACCGGCAATGTGATCGAGCGCGCGAATGCCGGCGGCATTCTGCTCGGTTGGGGGCAATATCTGCGCGACGTTGCGGTCACCGGCAATGTGGTGCGCGACAGCGGCTTCGGCGTCGGCGTGTCGGTGAGCGAAGGCGCCGGCAGTGCGCTGATTGCGAGCAATGTGTTTTCCGGGAGCGCCCGCGGTGCGGTGGTCGGGCTCGATCACGCGCAGATCGTGACCGGCGATCTCACCCGCGACGGCGCCGCGCGCTTTCCGCATCTCACGATCAGCGGCAATCGCGTCAGTTGAGGTAGACCAGAGCCGGCAGGGCAGGGAGCCCTGGGGGTAGACCGCGGCGTCGATAATTTTGCGCAGCGATCGTCAGGCCCCAGACGCAGCCGAGCAGCAGAAAGAAGTGGCGCCAGTGATCGATGTCGACGATCGCGCCCTCGAAGGCGGCGCCGGCAAAGGCGCAATAGACGGCGAGATAGGTCTTGCGCCACGGCGTCTCGATGAAGATCGCGCGGAAACCGAGCGCAAGCGTTGTGAAGATAATGGCCGGATAGACCATGCCGACGATCCATCCGCCGGACAGGAAGGTGTTGAGGAAGGTGTTGTGCGGATCTTCGGGAAACAGCATGCCAAACTGCAGCGGGCCAATGCCGAGGGGGCGTTCCAGCGCCAGCAGGAAGCCGGCCCAGTAGCGGCCGAAGCGGCCGAGATGGGAGACGTCATAGTCCTGGGTCAGGCTCGCCCGCACATCGAAGATATTGGCGACGCGGTCGATCGACAGCAGCAGCGCGATGAACACGGCGAGCAGGACAATACCAGAGACGGCAATGACGCTGATGCGCAGCCGCTCGCGAGGCGACCGGCTGATGATGAAGGTCAGCAGCATCTGGAAGATGGCGGCGCCAGCGAACTGTCCCCAGGCGCCGCGCGAGAAGCTCAGCAGCAGCGCCGCAACAATGACGAGGAGCGCCGCGACGCTCCACAGCGTCGTTCGCAATCGTCCCGCCATGATCCGCTGCAGCAGCAGCAGTCCGGGAAACACCAGAAAGGCGCCGAGCACATTCGGATCGTTGAAGGTGCTGCGCGCGCGGCCGAATTTCAGAAAGAAATCCGAATGGCTGCCGAATGCGTGAAAATAGGCGAGCACGGCGATCGATGACGCGAAGATCGCGGCCGCCATATAGCCGCGGGCAATCCGGGACAGCCGCGCCTGCGTATTCTGTGTCAGCGCAGCTGCGAAAAAGATGGCGGTGATCGACAGATACCAGGAGATGAACACCCAGGTGACCGCTTTCGAATCCTCGATCACCTGCAGGACTGCCAGCCCGAAGCCGGCATCATAGATCGCCAGCATGATGATGAGCGGCACCAGCGGACGCGACAGCGTCAGGCCCGTCATCGCAAATACGAAGACGGTCAGCGCGGCGGTGATTTCATAGGGGCCCGGCTCGATGAAAACGAAGCAGCCGGAAAACGCCATCAGCCACAACAGCGCCAGCCGCAACCGCTCGACGGGCGTGGGGAGCGCGAGGGGGCCTGCATCCGGTGCCATCATGACCGCGGATATGCGGGCACTCAATAGGCATTCTCCGTCTTGAGCAGGGCGAACGGGGTTTTGAGCAGGATGTAGATGTCGAACAGCAGCGACCAGTTCTCGATGTAATAGAGGTCATGCTCGACACGGTGCTGGATCTTGTCGTAGGTGTCGGTCTCGCCGCGCCAGCCGTTGATCTGGGCCCAGCCGGTGATGCCGGGCTTGACGCGAT
>CAZTTL010000136.1:0-9565 GCA_964616635.1 uncultured Rhodoplanes sp.
AGAGCTGCGGCAGCTCGTCGAGGCTGGTCTTGCGGATCAAGCGGCCGACACGGGTCACCCGCGGATCGCTCTTGGTCACCAGCTTGGCGGCATGGGCGTCGCTTGCGTCGGCATACATCGAGCGGAACTTGAAAATCTCGATCAGCTCATTGTTGAATCCGTAACGCCGCTGGCGGAACAGCACTGGGCCCTTGCTGTCGAGCTTGATGGCAAGCGCGATCGCCGCCATTAGCGGCGCCAGCATCAGCAGGATCAGGCCGCCGACCACACGGTCGAACACCGACTTGATGAACAGATTCCAGCCGGCGATCGGCTTGTCGAAAATGTCGAGGACGGGAACGTTGCCAATATAGGTATAGTTGCGCGGGCGGAAGCGCAGCCGATTCATATGGGCGGCAAGGCGCACATCGACTGGCAGCACCCATAATTTCCGCACCATCTGCAGCACGCGCTCTTCCGCGGTGAGCGGAAGCGAGACGAGGATCAGGTCGACCCGCGTTTGCCGGGTAAATTCGACCAGGTCATCGACGGTACCGAGCTTCGGCACGCCGGCGATGACGGGCGGCGATCGGTTGTCGGCGCGGTCATCGAAAACGCCGCAAATGCGCAGGTCGGAATGCGCCTCCGCTTCGATCGCTTTCACCAGAGCTTCGGCCGGCTGCCCGCCGCCGACAATGACCACGCGTCGCACCAGGCGCCCGGCATCGGCCCAGTGCCGCACCAAGGCGGCGAGCATAACCCGCCAGACAAAGAGTGTACCCAAGCCCCCGGCGAACCAGGCGCCGATCCAGAAGCGCGACAGGAAATTCTGCTGCTTGGCAAAGAAGGTGAGAGCCAGTGCCAGGAGGAAGACCAGTCCCCAGGCCGCTCCCATGCGCCCGAGTTGATAGACATGGGTGCGAAACGCTTCGACTTCGTAGATGCCGAAAACCTGGAAGGCGATGATGGCAGCGCAGGCAGTCGCCGGCCCGGCGAACAAGTAAATCTCAGCTATGCCTTCGACCGGATAGACCCAGACGGCATAGACGAGCCCGCCGACGAGCAAAATCAACAGGAACTCGACGAAGCGGACGACACCCTTCAGCACGGATTGGGAGATCGCGTCGGCGATCGGCTCGGCCGCGATGGCGCGCGCCGTTGCGCTGAGCTTGCGCATCGGCGACGGTTGCGCCGCGGCCAGCGGCGGCGCTTCAACGGGTGGTAGATCTGCCAGTGACATCTGCCGACTCCGGAGGTGATGAGCGACCGGCTTCCTGGCGCGTCGCCGTGATCACCGTTCTGTCGGTCAACATCTACGCATTCATTCCTGAGGACCGCGTTAATTTCGAGTGAATTCCAGTATTTAAAGATGTCGCCTGGCCCCCATTCGGGGCTGCTTTTGTGTTGCGTTTGGCTGCAAGAATCTCGCGGTAGAGCAGGTCAATGCGCTGCTGCATGGTTGTAATATTGAAGCGCGGCCGCAGCCAGTCAAGCCGCTCACCGGCCTCGATCTGCGCCCGCACCGGGTTGGCGAGCAGGGCCTCGATCGCGGCAGCCAGCGCGCCGGGATCGCCCGGTGGTACTAGTTCGCCTGCGCGCGGCCCGAAAATCTCGGGGATTCCGCCGACCCGCGTCGCAACGATCGGGATGCCGGCGGCGATCGCTTCGAGCACGACATAGGGCATCGATTCTGCGCGCGATGGCACAACGATCGCGTGGGCATAGGAGAAAGCCTCGCGCGCCGGCACCGGGCCATGGAAGGTCACGCGAGCGGTGAGGCCGAGCGACCGGGCGACGGCCTCGTAGCGAGCGAGATCATCACCTTCGATCTGGCCGAACAGGTGGGCACTCGCGCGGCGGCCGAAGCGGCTTTCCATCACGGAGATCGCCTCGAGGAAGACGTCGACCCCCTTGAGATCACGATAGGTTCCGAGAAACAGCAGGTCGCGCGCATCCTCGCGCGGCAGCACCGGCTCGAATTCCTCTTCGCGCAAACCGTTGGGAATCACGACGGCACGGCAGTGCGGCGGGCCGACCCGCTGACGGTAGGTCTCCGCCTCATAGGCGCTGACATGGATGATCGCATCGGTGAACCGCTCAAGCCCGCGCTCGATCGCAAAATAGAAGCGGCCTTCAAGCGATGTCGGGGGATAGTGCAGGCTGCCGCCATGCGGGGCATAGAGGCAGCCGACCGGCCGCTGGCGATTGATCAAAGCGCTGACGAGCCGGCCATAGACCCCGCCCTTGGCCCCATGTGCATGGATGATGTCCGGCGCGAGCGAGCGAATATGGCGCAGGACGCGCAGAAAGGCAGGCAGGTCGGCCGGTGAGACATCGCGGCGCATGGCGATGCGCGTCACCCCGAGGGTAATCTTCGCGGCGATCGCTTCGAGCGCTTTTGCTTCGAATGGGCCGCCGGTCACCGCGTCGCACACGATGCCGACCGCATGGCCGGCAGCGGTTTGTGCCTCCGCGAGATCAGTCACATGGCGAAGCACGCCACCGACCGGGGCCCGCAGGACATGAACGATTTTCAGCGGGAGCGACGCGTCCATCCGCGTGTCCTCATGGGTGTCGTTACGCCTCCCAACGTGTTAGGACGTGCATTGCGCGGCGCGATCCGATGCTATTCACATGCCTTGCCGGGACAGCGGCCGGTATCAAAGGTACCGCAGGGTGATGCCGACTGAAATGCGACAATCCGTGGATTTTGACTAAACGCATTGTTAGCCTTAACGAAAAATCCGCGTGATGCGGTGTCGGCCGCGCCGGTTAACGTAATGGAAACCATAATCGGCTTTGTTGGAGGAGAGTGCGCAGAGTCTGTCGGCGGGAGTCGCGAGTATGATGGCCGTATCGGAACGGATCGCAGAAGCCGGGGGCGGTGAGCTTGATCTGCGCGCCGTTGGACGCATGATCTGGGCGCGCAAATGGTGGGTGATCGGCCCGACATTGCTGGTCGCCATCATCACCGCGATTGGCGTCAATCTGATCACGCCGCGCTACAAGTCGGAAGCGCGGATTCTCTATGATGGCCGCGAAAATGTGTTTTTGCGCCCGCAGGCGGAACACACGGCGAGCGAGCGCGTCGCCGCCGACCAGGAGGCACTGACCAGCCAGGTTCAGTTGATCCTGTCACGCGAGCTTGCCCTCCAGGTCATCGACCAGCTCAAGCTCGGCGGCCTGCCGGAATTCGATCCTTTGATCAAAGGGTTGTCGCCGCTCAAGCGAGCTCTCGTCGTCCTCGGCATTGCGCGCAATCCCGAGCTCATGACGAAAGAGGAGCGGCTGCTTAATTCGTATTATGACCGGATCTCGGCCTACACGATCGAAAAATCGCGGGTGATCACCGTCGAGTTCCAGTCCGCCGATCCGGTGCTCGCCGCCAAGATCGTGAATACGATTGCGGGGGACTATCTCAAGCTGCAGCAGCGCGCGAAGCAGGAAGATAATCGCGCAACGAGCCAGTGGCTTGCCTCGGAAATCACGGTCCTGCGCCAGAAGGTCGCCGATGCCGAGGCCAAGGCGGAACAGTTCCGCGCCCGCAACAATCTGTTTGTCGGTACCAATAATACCTCGCTGTCCGCCCAGCAGCTCGGCGAATTCAATTCCCAGCTTGCTGCCGCGCGCGCGAAGAAAGCCGATGCCGAGACCCGGGCCCGCCTGATCCGTGAGATGTTGGCCCGCGGCGAAGCCATCGAATCGTCGGACGCTGTCAATTCCGGACTGGTGCGGCGGCTGTCGGAGCAGCGGGTGGCGCTGCGGGCGCAGCTTGCCGAGCAGTATTCGACGCTGCTTGATAACCATCCGCGCATCAAGGAGTTGAAGGCGCAACTTGCCGACCTTGACCGCCAGATCCGCATCGAGGCCGAGAAGCTGGTGCGCGCCCTGGAGAACGATGCCAAGATCGCCGGCGCCAAGGTCGACGCGCTCAGCGCCAATCTCGATGCGCTCAAGCGGCAGGCGGCATCCACGAACGAAGACGATGTGCGCCTGCGGGCGCTCGAGCGCGAGGCCCGTGCCCAGCGCGAGCTGCTCGAATCCTATCTCGCGAAATATCGCGAGGCGACGTCCCGCGAAAATCTCGCGTCGGCGCCACCCGATGCCCGCATCATCTCGCGTGGCATCGTTTCCAACACGCCCTACTACCCGAAGAAATTCCCGATCGTGCTGATCGCGACCCTGGCGACGCTGGTGTTGTCGCTGGCGCTGATCGCCACCTCGGCCTTGATGCGGGCGAGTGCCGCCGGCCCGACCTATGAGCCGGCCTATTATATGCCTGGCCATGCGCCGCAGACCTTCGTCATGCAGCGCCTCACCTCGCGCAGCATGATTGACGAGGCCTTTTCACCGCATATCGCGCCGGACGTGTCGCCGGTGGCCGCCGATGCGGAAGCCCCCGGTCAGACCCCGGTCCATCAGGTCCGTACCGAGGCGACATCGATTGACGATCTGGTGAACAAGCTGCGCGACGGCGGGACCGGCCATTGCGTCACCTTCTTCAAATCAACACCCGATGCCAACGCTTCGCTCGCGGCGCTTTCCGCGGCGCGGCTGCTCGCCCGCGACTGGCTCGTCGTGCTGGTGCGGCTTGAAGCCGACCTGCCCGATCTGCCAAGCGTCGTATCCGATTCGAATGCGCCCGGGGTGACCGACCTGGTCGCCGGCAAGGCGTCGTTTGGCGATGTGATCGGGCGCGATCGCCTGTCGCGCGCCCATATCATCCCGCACGGCGGTGCCGACATCGATGCAGCGAAGGTGGTCGAGTCAACGCGCTTCGTCACAATGATCAATGCGCTGCGGCAGACCTATGACCATGTCATCGTCGAAGCTGGACTGATCGAGAAGGCTCCAGTCGAGGCGATGAAGGCGATTGCCTCACGCGCGGTGCTGGTGACGACGGGCAGCGAAGAAGCGAACGAACTGCCCGCCCAGGATCGCCTGAAATCCGCAGGCTATTCGGATCTGGTCGTGCTGGTGGAAGCGCCGCAGGCGCCGCCCAAGCCCGAAGCGGCGTGACCAACGAGGTGCCGGCGCAGCGCCGGCACCAAGTTTCGCCAGGCGGCGTTAGCCTTGAGATGGCGCTTGCCCGCGCGCAGGGCGCGCAGCGCCGGTGCGGCCAACCGGCCACGCCAGGACATGGCGATAATGCTGTCGAACAAACCTTCTGCCTCGCGGCAGAATACGCTCTTGTACGGCGCGCGGCCGGGACCGAGATCGAAGCCGGCAAGGCCGCGCGCGGCGCAGTGCGGAACAATCAGGCTCAGCAAGATGAGCCCGGGGCTGTGGCGGCCAGCCTCGCTCGTCGTGTAGGAATTGAACATGCAGGAAAACCGCCAAGCGTCGGCAACACCGCCGAGCACGGCAATCACTTCGTCGTCGCAGACAATGCCGTGCAACTCGATGACCGGTCTGCCGCCGGCTGATGTCGCGTGACAGCCGGTGCGGATGAAGCCGGACACGCTCGGGTCGGCAAAGACGTTGTTGATCCCCTGCTCGGCGAAATGCGCGGCCTTCTGCACAAAAAACGCGCTGAGCAGTCGATCGATCTCGGCCGGAGTCGCGGCGTGCAGGTAGCGATAGCCTGCGCGCTTTTCCAGCTTGCGCGCCTTGCCGCGGATGCGGCCGCGCATGCTTTTGGTCAAGATCGCCTTGAGGGTGTCGGCTTCGGCGGGAAGGGGGGCGCCCCAGACATCGTCCACCGTCGGCTGCCGTGGCAACAGTGCCAGTGGATTGGCAAGCCCATGCCAATGCGCGGGCTGCTGCAGCAGCATGAAGAGATCGATACCGCGCTGGCGCGCCGCTTTGCGCAGAGCAGCTATCAACCGCGCCGCAGTCAAGCCGGCGACGGCGTCGCCGCGCCACAATCCCATATTGATGTTGGAATGTTCTCCGCCAGGAAACCGCGCGACCACCAGGGAAGAGCTCGGACGGTAGACGAAGGGAAGGAGGAATTGCGGCGTTCCGCTGGCGTTGCTGCCGAGCAGAATGAGAAATCTGAGCCGATCTGATTTCGCGACATGCCGGTTCCACGCCGCGACCCACTCAAAGCGTTGAAACGCGGTACCAACAGCCTGCGCAGCTTCGAGCGCGCGCCAGGCTGGTTCGGCGGCCGTGAGGTCGTCAATCAACTCGACCTGTAGCGGCGCCGCCGGTTGAAATCCGTAGGCCGATGGCTGCGACAGCGCCGCTGCCGGATCGAACGCAACCTGCATGGAATTCATCGGCATCCTCACCGCCGGTTCGGTCTGCGACGGTAAGAAACAATACTCAACAAAAGCTTGGGCCCGGAAGGACAAGAGGCCATTAAGGTTACGAATCGCCAACGCGTCGACACCGACTCGCAGGTCTGGCATTTGCGCGACTGACAGCGCATGATTTATTCATGCGCATTGGTGTTTGTAATGCTGCATAGGACGCGGGAATCTTGAAACAAGCCGTTATCAAGTCCGGACTGGAGGCGCTCTATTTCAGCGGCGCGCACAAGCTGATGCGGCCGCTGGTCGGCGGCGTCGGCGCGATCCTGACCTTGCACCATGTGCGGCCGGCGCGCGGCGATCGCTTTCAGCCGAACCGGCTGTTGGAAATCACGCCGAAATTTCTGGAGACCGTGGTCGAGCGGCTGCGGCGCGGGCGGGTTGATTGCGTGTCGCTCGACGAGATGTATCGGCGTCTGACGGAGCAGGATTTCAGCCGCCGCTTTGTGGCGATCACGCTTGACGACGGCTATCGCGACAACCGGGATTTCGCCTATCCGATCTTCAAAAAGCACGGGATCCCGTTTGCGATCTATGTTCCCACCAGCTTTCCCGACCGCGTCGGCGAACTATGGTGGGATGCGCTCGAACAGGTGATCGCTCGCAACAGCAGCATCGTGCTCGAAATGGACGGCCGCGACTGCCGGCTTGACTGCGCGTCGGTGGCGGAAAAGTACCGCGCCTATGGCCATCTTTATCGCTGGCTGCGCGAACGCGAGAGCGACCGCGAGAGGCGTGATGTCGTGCGCGAGTTGGCACGGCGCTATGGCGTCGATCTTGCCGCGATCTGCAGCGCGCAATGCATGACCTGGGACGAGCTCTACGATCTCTCAATCGATCCGCTGGTGACTATCGGCGCGCACACGGTGAATCATGTCATGCTGGCGAAGGCGCCGACTGCGGTCGCGCGAACCGAGCTGAAGATGGGCCGCGCGGTGCTCGCCGCGGCGCTCGGCCGTGAGCCACGGCACCTCGCCTATCCTTATGGCGATCCAGGCTCGGCGGGGCCGCGCGAATATCAGATGGCGGCCGAGCTCGGCTTTCTCACCGCGGTGACGACCTGCCCCGGCGTGCTGTTCGCCGAGCACCGCACCCAGCTGATGGCGCTGCCGCGCATCTCGATCAACGGCGAGTTCCAGCGCAAGCGCTATGTCGATGTGCTGCTTTCCGGCGCCGGCACCGCGCTGTGGAACGGGCTGCGCCGCCTCAAGGCGGCTTGAGAGCCGAAAAGCCGAGCCGTCACGCCGCCGGGTCGGGTCGCGACATCCACGACACGAGCGGCATCGCGACGACCAGCCAGCCGAGCCCGGCGACGGCGTAGAACGCAATCGTCACCAGCACGCTCGACGACGGCAGGATCGCAGGGGCCAGCACCAGGCCGAGAAACACCCAGACAAAGACCAGCGCGATCAGCGCAACCGCGCCGATCAGCTTGCGGCTGCGCATGGTCATGCTGTCCTCCGTTGGTTCGGGCAGCGCGCTGCGAGGGCACTGCTGGCGCATGATCTAAGAAAAGTTGCAGATTGTTCGGAAAAGATCATGCGGCGAGACAAAGGGGTAACGAGACAAAGGGGTAAAGAGCGCGATCGATTCAACCTCAAGCGATCGCGCCCTTGGCGATGGCGCGTCACCCTGATTCCTTTGGCAAGCGGCTCCCGCACCAGCGGAAAATGCTCTATACGGAAGGCGCATCGGCGGCAAATGCGAGCGTAGCGGCGCTCGGCAGCTTGCATTCGCCCCGGCCCGTTCTTTGACTAAATGCAAGGGCGGGCGCGTCGAAACATGCTTTAGAGCATTTTCCGGCGAAGCATGCCCCCGGACTTGATCCGGGGGTGGACACCGGTTCGCCGCAGAAAATGCGATCACTCAATTGGAAATAGAGCGAATTCGACGAGAACGGAATTCGCTCGAAAAGCCGATCGGTGCCAATCCAAGGGTCTTGTCCGTGTCAACCAAATCCTCTTCGCGACCGGTTCGCCTGTGGCTGTGGAGCGTCGCCGCGCTCATTTTCATCACCGTGATCGTCGGCGGGGCGACCCGGCTGACCGAATCCGGCCTCTCCATTGTTGAATGGAAGCCGGTGACCGGCATGGTGCCGCCGCTGTCGCAGCAGGAGTGGGAGGCCGAGTTCACGAAATACAAGGTCATCCCGCAATACCAGATCGTCAACAAGGGGATGAGCCTCGCAGATTTCAAGACGATCTTCTGGTGGGAGTGGGTGCATCGGCTGCTCGGCCGGCTGATCGGCTTTGCGTTTCTGCTGCCGTTCCTGTGGTTCCTGTGGCGCGGCGCCATCGAGCCGGGGATGCGGGTCGGGCTCGCGACGATATTCGCGCTCGGTGCGTTTCAGGGCGCGGTCGGCTGGTGGATGGTGGCATCGGGGCTCGCCGACCGCGTGCGCGTGTCGCATGAGCGGCTGGCGTTCCACCTGACGCTCGCCTGCGTGATCTATGCCGCGGTGGTGTGGACGGCATCAAGGATTGGACCGGCGCGGATCGGGCCGGCGCCCGCGGCCGTGCCAGGTGCCGTGCGCGCGCGGCTGCACTCGGCTGTGCAATCAAGTGGGCAGGCACCGCTGCGGCTGCGGGTGAGCGCTTATGCGCTGGTCGTGCTGATCCTGATCCAGTTCTATCTCGGCGCCATCGTCGCCGGGCTGCGGGCGGGCCTCATCTACAATACCTGGCCGCTGATCGATGGATCGTTCATCCCCCGCAGCGCCGATCTTTTCTTCGCCAGTCCGTGGTGGATCAACTTCCTCGAAAATACCCTGACGGCGCAGTTCACCCATCGCATGGTCGGCTATGCGCTGCTGGTGCTGGCGCTGCTGCACCTCATCGACGTGGCGCGCATAAAGACGCGCGGGGCGGGGACGCTCGGCTGGGCGGTTACACTCGTGCTCGCCATGCTGGGCCAGATCACGCTCGGCATCTACACGCTGATCCTCCACGTGCCGATCGAGATCGCGCTCTTGCACCAGGGCGGCGCGCTCGTCGTCCTCACCATCGCGGTGCTGCACGCTGCGCGGCTCACCCCGCGGCGCGTTGCGCACGCCGCCGAAGCGGAGGCGCAACGCCCGGCGCTGGGGACGGGGAGGGTGTGAGCGCTCAGGCCTATTCTTTCTCGCGTGTCATGCCTAAGAAATTTCTGGTCGACCCGAACTCCCGCCAACAGCCGTAGCCCGGATGAGCCACGCGAAATCCGGGGTATCTTCTTAACGGTCCCGCATTCCGCTTTCGCTCCATGCGGGCTACTTGCTCTCCCCACTTATGGGGAGAGGGTCGGGGTGAGGGGCTCTTAATCTGCGTGGCCTCATACACCCCCTCACCCGA
>CAZTTL010000137.1:0-9495 GCA_964616635.1 uncultured Rhodoplanes sp.
CCGCCCGTTTCGTCGCCGAACGCAAACATTGAGCCGCCACAGAAAAGGCACTCAAAATATTTGCAACACGCAAACGAACCGGGGTTCAATCGCCGGTTATGCCCGCCGTCGCCTGATATCCGCTTAGCCGCTGGTCAGCCGGTCACCGATATCGTTCGCGACCTCCTCGCAGACGGAGGCGAGTTCGATCAATTCCTTCTTGACGAAATCGTCTTCAGCCTTGGCGGCGAGCTCACGGTATTTTGTTGCCTGGTCGCGGAGGTAGTCCTCAATCACGTCCATGCGGCCAGCTCCATCGGTGAGAGCGGGGGGCTGAGCGAGATTGAACCTTTATGGCGCCTCGTTCAAGGGCAGGCCGGCCATTTGCTCCTATTTGAAGCAGTTTTCCAAAGGGGAGGCCCCCATCCGACCCGTCAGATACCTTTGAACGTGTGAACCAAGGCATCGGTCCCGCGGGCAAGCACGCCCAGGTCCGACCCGACTGCGATGAAGGTAAAGCCCCAGTCGATATAGCGGCGGGCATCTGCCTCAACCGGAGCGAGAATGCCGGCCGCTTTCCCCACGGCCCTGAGCCGGCGCACCGCCCCCGCAATCGCATCCTGCACATAGGGGTGTGCGGAATGGCCGAGATGGCCGAGCGAGGCGGCAAGGTCCGACGGACCGATGAACACGCCGTCCACCCCGTCGACTGTGGCGATCGCCTCCAGGTTATCGAGCGCCGCCTGGGTTTCCGCCTGGACCAGCACGCAGGTCTGCGCATTCGCTTGTCTCAGGTAGTCGGGAATGCGCCCGTAGCGGCTCGCACGCACGCCGCCGGCGCTGCCGCGAATCCCTTCCGGCGCATAGCGGGTTGCAGCGACAGCCCGGCGCGCCTCCTCCGCGCTCTGCACCCAGGGGACCAGCAGGGTGTGGACGCCCAAATCCATGATCCGCTTGATGAGCACGGGGTCGTTCCAGGCCGGCCGGGCGATTGGCGTCGCCGTGCCGCGCGCCATCGCCTGAAGCTGCGGCAGCAGGCTGGCGACCTCGTTGGGCGCATGCTCGGTGTCGAGCAAAATCCAGTCAAAGCCGGCGTCGCCGATGACCTCGGCGGCGATATTGCTGGCGAGCGCGCACCACAGACCGATCTGCAGGCGCCCCTCGGCGAGGGCTTGCTTGAAGAGATTGGGCGGCAGGTTCATGGAGCTTTGGGCTTGACCTCAGGCGAGCGGATCAACCCGGTCGTAATCGACTGCGCGGGCCACGTCCAGCGATAGCGTGCGCTAACGGCGATGCGCACGCCGATTTGCCGCAGGTATCGTCCGCCGACGCAGGCCCACGGACTTGATCCGGGGCGGCCACTGGTTCGCGCCGGCTCGCTGCCGAAAATGCGAGCGTTCACCTTCAATCGTGAAACAGAGCGAGCTCCGATTCCCCTGAACGGAATTCGCGCTCGCCCCGACGCGACGTCTCAAGCGCCTGCCTTGACCCGCACCTTGGTTGCAATCGGCCCGGTGTCTCCCACCCCTTCGACGTAGTAAACCTCGTTGCCACGGGCGAGCGCATCGAAGTCACCGGACAGCACGCTGTTGCGGTGGAAGTAGAGCAGCGCCCCGGAAGAGTTTACGAGAAAGCCGAAGTCCTGCCCGGGCGTGATCTCCGCCACCTGTCCGAGAAGCTGGTTCTGCACGTCGTGCAACGGCGCTTTGGTGCGGCCGGTGCGCTGGTTCTTCAGTTCAACGAGCTGGCGCTCGGCAATGCGGAATGCTTCGTTGATGGCCTTCTGCAGGTCCGGACGCTGAAACTTGCGCTGAAGATATTCAGGCTCGTGGCTGACCACGAGATCGGCATGACCGGGGATTCCGATCTCGATATGCACGACCGGCGGGATCGACTTGCCATTCACCTTGGCCCGCTTGTCGACGCGCACCCGGCAGGAGGCGATACGATCGAAGATGCGCTCGAGGTCGGCAATATGCGCGCGGATTTCCTGCTCCGCCCACTCCGATGAGTTGATATTGTGGAAGGCAATCTCGACGGGGCCTTGCATGAGGATACTCCCAGCCGATGAGTATATGTTCGAGAATAGGAACTCCTGGTCGGAATTCCAGGGCGACGCGACGCCGCGAGCGACGCTCGCAAATCTCATGTCATGTAACGGTCATCGTCAAGCAGTTTGGTCAAAAACAGTTTGACTAAGTGTCGATACGCGCCGGCTTTTCGCACGTGCGAAGATGAAAAAAGGCCGCCGAAAAATTCGGCGGCCCACCCATGCAAGCGCTGTCAGATCGCCAATCAAACGATGATGCGCTGACGCTTGGGCACCAACGCCGGCTGCTGGGCTTCGGTTTCCTCGCTCGTTCCTTCGGGAAGAGCGGTAGCGGGAAGCTGCAACACGGTGGCGCGCTGGCCTTCACACAACCGCGTCAGCAAGACGATCTGGCCGCTCGGGAATTCGAGCGCATCGTGATGCTCATACGGATTGTCCATGTTGATTTGGCGGAAACGGGCAACGCGCTCCCGCAACTTCCTGGTCGGGAAGAAGCCCAGAGCATGATCGCACTCGACGTCGCGCTCGAAGGCAAGCTCGGTCCCGGGGAGAATGCAAACCGCAACATTCGGCTCGCCCACACCGGCGAAGCCGCGCGTGATCGAGTTGTTGAACTTCGTGGTCACGAGTTGATCACCCACTGTCGCAGCGCGCGTTGCCACGTGTTGGAGGCTGTAGTCACACATCGATCGTGTCTCCTGTTTCGCGATAGGCGGAGCGGGACGGCCTGAGGCTCACGTCCTGCAATGCAATGTCCGACCGACGATCAAGCGGACTGATATGCCGCAGCGCATCGGTGCGGTCTCAAACGCTCCCAAGCTGGGCCCGGGAGCCGTCGACAAACCAATCGAGCGCTAAGTATTACGTTCCACTTGCAAAAATAAATCTCCCGCTTACCATAAGTTAATGAAGGGCCGTTTTTGACGTTTTTAAAGTGGGCTCGCCAGACCGGTCTTGGACTTAGAATGGCGTAGCAAGATGTCGCAGGCAGCCAGAAAATAGAATTCCAGCCTTTACCTGCGACGTACCCGACGGAACTGTCACAGCCCTGTCCCATTTATTGTTGCAACGCAACAACTACTTGACGCATCGCAGTAACGCAATTGCGATATCGATCAGGGCGCACTGCCATGATTTCCGCGCCTTGTTTGCTTCTGCTTGACGGCGCATCATGCCTGACTGACGCTTCGGCGTGAGAGTCTGCGTGAGAGAAAGTCATTGCATCCGCAATGATGCGCGGGCCACCGTGATATCGCATCGGGCGGCAGTGCTGTTTGGTGCGGATAGCGTCAGCCAAAACCGCAAGACGGATGCGTTGACGCATGCGCGCAGCTGAAAGCGTGCAGCACCTTCAAGAAAAGACAGTTCGGGGGGACGTGGCGCTGGCAGATGCCAGCGCGGGCAGATATCGGCGCAGGACGCGTCGAACCGAGATGCAAGGTCGGCCATGGTCGCGGCGACGGTTAAAAGTCATCGCGGGGACCGCAAGCCCCATGAGGCGCTGTGGCGGCATTTGTCGACCTTTGCGCCGCTGACCGACCAGGAAATGTCGATCATTCGCCAGACCGCGGCGGTCGCGACCAACCTGCCGCCCGGGGCCGAGCTGTATGCCGAGGGTGAAGTGCTGCGAAAGCCGGTGGCACTGGTCGCGGGCTGGGCCTGCCGGCTGCGGGTGCTCGCCGATGGGCGCCGGCAGATCTTTGATTTTCTGCTTCCCGGCGACCTCGTCGGTTATGGCGCGCCGTTCAACCCGGTCGCATCAACCTCGGCACTCACCCTGACCGCGGCAAAGATCGCGAGCGTCGGCTGCTTGAAGGAAATGGCGGGCGACGCGACCCGGTTTCCCGGCCTCGCCCGTGCCTGGGCGGCGGCGCAGGCGCGTCAGGATGCCTTCCTACTCAATCACGTCGTTCGGCTCGGGCGGCAGAGCGCCTATGAGCGGGTGTCGCATCTTCTGGTCGAACTGAGCCACCGGCTCGACGAGATCGGGTTCGCGACCGGCTCGTTCGTCCCGATGCCGCTGACCCAGGAGATAATGGCCGACGCCCTTGGCCTCAGCATCGTTCACATCAACCGCACGCTGAAGCAGTTGCGGCGTGAGCGGATGATCGAGATGCGGGCGGGCTCGCTGCGCGTGATCAAGCCCACAGCGCTCGCAACCATCGCCGATTTCCGCGAGCCGCCGCGCTTCCGCCCGTCCGCCTGACCGTTTCGCTAAGCCGCTCGGGCTTGTGTGATCTCAGATTACCATTCTTTTTGTCGCAATTTCGCCTGCAAGCCGCTATCCACCTCCTTGATCATAGGCGACGGCGGCTCGCTGAAATTGCCACTTCCGTCCGCTGAACTTTCAACCATTGTTATGTTACTTCCAAGGAGAAACGCCCATGGACAAGCCCCGTGTCCGGCTGAACCGCCGCCACCTGATTGGCGGCGCCGCGGCGGCGACCGCCATGCTTGCTGCGCCGGCGATCGTGCGCGCGCAGACCAAGGCACTCAAGGTTGCCGTCATGCTCCCGCGCTCGGGCTATCTCGCCGCCGCCGGACAGGCCTGCCAGCGGGGCGCGGACATCTCGCCGAAGGTGCTGGCGGATTACGGCTATCAGATCGAGATCGTGCCGATCAATTTTGAATCCAATATCGACCTCGCGCGCACCCAGACCGAGCGGGCGATTGCCGACGGCGCGCAATGCATCGTGGGCGCCTTCGAGTCCGGCGCAACGCTCGCCATCGCGCAGGTCTGCGAGCAGCGTCAGGTGCCGCTCGTGGTCAATATTGCTGCGGCCCCGAAGATCACCGAGCAGGGCTATAAATACCTGGTGCGTAACTTCCAGACCGGCGGCCAGCTCGTGAGCAACGGATTGCGGCTGATCAAGGACCTGATGGCCGCCACCGGGGTCGACTTCAAGTCTGCGGTCTTCCTGCATGCCAATGACACTTTCGGCACCTCAATGGGCGTCGCCATGAACAAGCTGTTCCCGGCCGCGCAGATGCCGTTCACGCTGGCCGAGTCGATCGCCTATGATCCGAAGGCGCAGGACCTTGCGGTCGAGGTCACCAAAGTCCGGGCACTCAATCCGGACCTCGTGCTCGTGGTCACGCGCTCGGCCGATGCCATCAAGCTCGTGCGCGACATGGTGCGCCAGCGCTTCACGCCGAAGGCCATCATCTCGCCCGGCTCGCCGGGGCTCTATGACGAGGAATTTTTCAAGGCACTCGGCCCACTCGCCGACTATTCGATCTACAACCTGCCCTGGGCCGATCCGAAGTCGAAAATGACCGATGCGCTCGCCAAGGCCTTCGCGGCAGCGTTTCCGAACCACCGCTTCGCGGTCGACTGCTTCAATGTCGGCTTCACCTTCGAAGCACTGTTGATCGCTGCCAACGGGTTCAAGCGCGCCGGCACCGGCAGCGGACCGGAACTGATGGCGGCGATCCGCGCCACCGACCTGCCCGAGCATGTGATGATCGGCGGCCCGATCAAGTTCGATGCCAAGGGGCAGAACAACAATATCGGCTCCGCCGTCGTGCAGAACCGCAAGCTCACGCCGACCGTCGTGCTACCAGCCGCGTCCGCGACGATGAAGCCGGTGCTGCCGATGCCGCCCTGGCAAGGCCGGACCTAATCCGGCGATCGCCAACCGCCGAGACGAGCAGGGCGAATTCCGGTTCGCGGAACCGGATTCGCTCTCTTGCCTGCCCGCCGGCAAGGTTGCGCCACATCGCCGACATGCGGTAGGTCGTCACGTCCTTGTCATCCTCAAAAGACGCGGCCCGGAGCGCGCGCCGGGTCGGATGACGCCCTCATGCAACCGCTACGATGTGGTCGATCTATCTCAACGTCGTCCTGCAGGGCGTCCTCACCGGGCTTGTCTACGGGCTGATGGCGCTCGGCCTGTCGGTGATCTTCGGTGTCGTGCGGGTCGTCAACTTCGCTCATGGCGAGTTCGCGGTGATCGCCATGTATGCCGCCTTCCTGCTGTTCAAGGCCGTTGGGCTCGACCCGCTGATCGCCATGGCGCCAATCGCGCTGGCCTTTTTTGCGGCAGGCTTCGTGCTGCAGCACGCGCTGATCAATTCCTTCGTCGGTCGACCCGAGCATGAGCAATTCATTCTCCTGGTCGGCCTCGCCATCATCATTACCAACGGCCTGCTGATGATCTTCGGGCCGGACGCGCAGCCGGCGCAGCTCCCCTACGCCTTCGACAGCTACCTCATCGGCACGATGATCATCGACAAGGTGCGGGTCTATGCCGCGATCGCCGCAGTCGCGGTGTCGACAGCGCTGTTCGTCTTCTTCCGCCACACGCGCACCGGCACGGCGATCCGCGCCTGCGCCGACAATCTCACCGGTGCCGCCGTCGTCGGCCTCAATGTGAAGCAGCTCTACGCGCTGACTTTCGGGCTCGGGCTGGCCTGCGTCGGCGCCGCCGGCGCCCTGATGGTGACGATCGCCGATGCCGCGCCGGGCCTCGGTCCTGCCTATACGCTGCTCGCCTTCACCATTGTCATCATCGGCGGGCTCGGTTCGATGTCGGGCGCGCTGGTCGGCGGTGTGCTGATCGGCGTATCGGAGGCGCTCGCCGGTTTCGTGTTCGCCCCCTCGATGAAAAGCATGTTCTCCTTTGCGCTGCTGATCGCCGTTCTGGTGCTGCGTCCGCACGGGCTGATGGGAAAGAAACGGACATGACCGCGCTCTGGGAGGCCATGAACGGGCGCGGCAAGCTGCTGCTCGCGCTACTGATCCTGGTGCTGCTCATGGCGCCGCTGGTGGCGAGCCGTTACCTGCTCTCCGTCCTTACGCTGATCCTCTACTTCGTCTATGTCGGCCAGGCCTGGAACCTGATGATGGGCTATGCCGGCCAGCTTTCGCTCGGGCATGCGCTCTATGTCGGGCTCGGCGGCTATGTCGCCGCGATTCTGTGGGTGCACTACGGCATCGGACCGTGGCTCAGCATCGTGCCTGCGGTCGCCATTGCCGCCGCGTTCGGCGCGGCGATCGGCTGGCTCGCCTTCCGCTTCGGGATCGAGGGCGTCTATTTCGCCCTGCTGACGATCGCCTTCGCCGAATTCACCCGCATCGGCTTCGATCATCTTGCCATTGCCGGCGGCGCCGGCGGCCTGTTCATCCCTTACGAGGAACAGCGCATCGGCGAATGGTGGAATCTGCGCGGCAACCAACTCTTCTTCTATTACCTCGCCTTCGCCCTGGCGGCGGTCGGCGTGCTGATCACCGCGCTGTTGTCGCGCGCCCGCCTCGGCTTCCAATGGCTTGCCATCCGCGAGGACGAAATGGCGGCGCGCGCGCTTGGCATCGACGCGTTCCGCGCCAAGATGAAGGCGATCCTGATCTCTTCCGGCATGACCGCGGTCGGCGGCGTGTTCTACGCCTTTTACAACAACACGCTGTTTCCCGCGCAGATGTTCGATATGAGCCGCTCGATCGAGCTGATCCTGGCACCGATCGTTGGCGGCCTCGGCACCATCTTCGGCCCCGTGGTCGGCGCCTTCATCCTCACGCCGCTCGGTGAGATTCTGATCGTGCTCACCGATTGGCTCGGCATCAACCTGCCGGGGGTCAAGGCCGTGTTCTACGGGCTGACCCTGATGATCATCATCTCGCTGGTGCCGACCGGCGTCTGGCCGCGCATTGCGCGCAGCCTCGATCTGAAGAAGCACGGCCGGTGACGGCGCCGCTTCTTACGGTATCGGAGGTGAGCCGACGTTTCCGCGGGCTGGTCGCGGTCGACCGCGTGAGCTTCACCTTGGCGGAGCGCGACGTCTTTGCGGTGATCGGGCCGAATGGCGCCGGCAAGACCACCTTGTTCAACATGATCGCCGGCGTGCTGGCGCCGAATGACGGCACCATCACCTTCGATGATCACGCAATCGAGGGAATGACGTCTGATGCGGTGTGCCGGCTCGGCATCGGCCGCACGTTTCAGATCGTGCGGCCGTTTCCGACCCTGTCGGTCGAGGACAATGTCCTCGTCGGTGCCTTGCTGCGCCATTCCGACATGGCAGCGGCACGCCGTCATGCCCGCGACGTGCTGGCAACGCTCGCCCTCCACGACAAGCGCGCGGTGCAGGCTTCCGCCCTCACCCTGCCGGATCGCAAGCGCCTCGAGGTCGCCCGTGCGCTCGCGACCGATCCCAAGCTCCTGCTGCTCGACGAAGTGATGGCCGGCCTGGTGCCGACCGAGACCGACCGCATGGTCGATATTCTGCGCGGCATCAATCGCGACCTCGGCATCACCATCCTGCTCATCGAGCATGTGATGCGCGCGGTGATGGCACTCGCCGGCCGCGTGCTGGTGCTGCATCACGGCGCCGCCATCGCGCAAGGAACGCCGGAAGAGGTCGTGCGCGACCCCGCGGTGATCAAGTCTTATCTCGGTGCGGAGGCGGCGTTCTGATGCTGTGCGTCCGCGATCTCGATGTTTTCTATGGCGACGCCCAGGCGCTCGCCGGCGTTTCAGTCGACGTTGCCGCGGGCAGCATTGTTGCCATCGTCGGCGCCAATGGCGCGGGCAAGACTTCGCTGATCCGCACCATTGCCGGGATGGTGCGCCCGGCGCGCGGGCAGATCACGTTCCGCGGGACTGCCATTGCCGGCTGGCCCAGCCATCGCGTCTGCAATCTCGGCATCGGCCAGGTGGCGGAGGGCCGGCTGATTTTTCCGACCCTCACCGTTGGCGAGAACCTGGAGATGGGGGCCATGGTGCCGCGCGCGCGGGCGCGCCGGCGCACCCAGCTCGAACGGGCGTTCGCGCTGTTTCCGGTGCTCGAAGAGCGGCTGGCGCAGATTGCCGGCACGCTCTCGGGCGGCGAGCAGCAGATGCTCGCGATCGGTCGCTGCCTGATGAGCGCGCCCGACCTCGTGATGTTCGACGAGCCATCGCTCGGACTGGCGCCGGCGATCGTGCAGGACGTGCTGCGCACCATCCGCGAGCTCAACCGCGAAGGTTTGACCTGCGTGCTGGTCGAGCAGAATGTCGCGCTGTCGCTCAAGCTCGCCGACCGCGCCTATGTGCTGGAGAACGGCCGCATCACGCTCACCGGCACCGGCACCGAGCTGTTGGCCGACGACCGCGTCAGGCAGGCCTATCTGGGGATGTGATTCATGGCCGGTCATGGTTCGAGACGCGCAAGCTACGCTTGCGCTCCTCACCATGAGGAAGATAGCGTTTGTGCGCCACGGGCCGAAGAAAATTCGAAAAAACCTCATCCTGAGGAGCCCGCGAAGCAGGCGTCTCGAAGGATGTTGGCACCTACCGTGCGCCATTACATGGTTCAAGACGCAAGCTTAAGCACTAGAGCGAAATCCGACCTAACGAAATCGGATTTCACTCTATTTCTCTTTGAGTGGTCGCATTTTCTGCGGCGAACCGGCGTCCACTTCGCCTGAAAATGCTGTGAACCCTCCACCGCCTAAAGGCGGTGGCTTCAGGTTACGGCTTAAAGCCGGA
>CAZTTL010000138.1:0-9394 GCA_964616635.1 uncultured Rhodoplanes sp.
AGGGTGAGAAATCCGCGTTAAGGCACCGCCAAACGAAAGAGGCGGCAACAGATATGTTCAGCCTACAGCCACCGCGCCACATTCCGACTCTACCACGGGCTGCCGTCAGGACGGTGTGTCGATGACGGCGGGTCTGCCCTCAACTACGGACGCCCCGTTGCGGCGCAGCTAAAGCATGGGCGGTCTGGAACTGCCTGCTTTGGGCAGGCGCCCGTCGTCGACCGTCTGGGGTCAGGCTAGATCCACTGGGAAGCGTTTGAGATCGGCGAGCAAGCAATGGTCCAGAGCAGTTTCGTGGGTGGCGCGCAAAACTACGCGGGGTGCCTGGCCGGCTTCGAGTGCTTCTTTGCCAACCCTACGCAATCGGTACCCCACGCGATAGACCATGGCGGTTTCTCTGCCGGAAATGCCGCGCCGTAATCTCTTTTAATTGCTTGATCGGGTTGGTGGGTGCACAAGAGTGCGAGTCGAGCGATGCGATTGGGGAATCGGTTTCTTGTGGCGAGAGCAGACAACAGGTCGGTGTCGCAGCCGCGCGCATTTGCGAATGGGGGAAGCGCCGGAAGGCGAATATCGCGCTGCTCCCGCGTACAATCGACGGAGTTGCGATGCGCCGCTGCACCGAGCCGCTATCATCATGCGTACGGTCCACTACAACTGGCTTGAAGCCTTCACATCGCATCGAACGCCCAGTTCACTCGCTCTCACGGGGGCCCGCCAACGCATCGACACAAACTTAACCACCCCAGCGCTTGCGAGCAACGACAGCTTTAGTGATTCAGCCCCACCGACCGTCACCCACTCGGCAGCCGGCCGACGCGAGCGGCGGCCTTCACTGGCAGGGGTCAAGAAGGCCTCCTCCAAAGCGTGTTCGCAGATGGACCAAGTCCAGCTGTCGGCGCACGTCTCGATGCGGGTCCGACGTGAACTCGCAAGCTGGCGACGGACCTCGGGCGCGATGTAGGATGAGTCGTCTTCGCCTGCATCCTGAGAACCACTTTGTCAGCCGCATCGGCTGGTTGCGAGCAGCGGTGCTCGGGGCCAACGATGGCATCATCTCGACCGCAAGCTTGATCGTCGGCGTTGCTGCCGCAGCCGCGACGCAGAATGATGTCTTGATCGCCGGTGTCGCTGGCCTGGTGGCGGGCGCCATGTCGATGGCGGCCGGCGAATATGTGTCGGTCAGCTCGCAATCCGACACCGAGCAGGCGGATCTCGCGCGCGAGCGCGCGGAGTTAAGCGACAATCCCAAGTTCGAGCTGGATGAGCTTACTAAAATCTATGTCGAACGCGGTGTCGATCAAGTGCTCGCGCGGCAGGTTGCCCAGCAATTGATGGCAAAAGACGCCCTGACCGCCCACGCGCGCGACGAGCTTGGAATCTCGGAAATCACTACCGCGCGTCCCGTGCAGGCCGCACTGACATCGGCGGCAACGTTTTCGGTCGGCGCCGCGATGCCCTTGTTCATGGTGATCGTGTCTCCAGCGAGTGCACTCGTCCCCATCGTGTCCGCTGCATCCTTGGGTTTTCTCGCTCTGCTGGGGGCGGTCGGGGCCAAAGCAGGCGGTGCGAACGTTTTGCGCGCCACGGCCCGGGTGACATTCTGGGGTGCGTTGGCGATGGCGCTGACCGCCGGGATCGGAAAAGTTTTCGGGACGGTCATCTGAAGCTTGTGACCGCACAAGAGATAAAATTCAAAGCCGGATAGTGGAGTATGCTCACATCGGAATCCGGAGAGGAATGACGTGCCGCTCTGGCAGAGATTGCTGATAACGCTCGTGACCATGCTCCTGACGAGTCTCGTCGCTGGCCTGCTGTGGCGCTGGCTCTTCAACACCGACATTCCGAGCTATCTGAGTGGCATTGTCGGCGGGGTAACCGCGGTGCCGATCTGGGAGCTCCTGAAAAGGATTGAAATAAGATGACGGCTTGTTCCGGCTGGACATCGAAAGGATGACACCTGATGGCACTGCGTTTGCTGGAGATGGTGTTGCAGGAGAAGGACGGCGCGGGCGTCCGCGAGCTTCTGAACGAGTGCAAAGTGCTCGAACACCGGCAGATCCGACTGGTGGGCGGAGAAGTTCTGGTACGCATCTTGTTGGATGTGGAACAGAGCGAAACGGTGCTGGATCTGTTGGAGAAACGCTACGCCGGTGGCGACGGCAATCGGGTAGTGATTCTGCCGGTCGAAGCGACATTGCCACGCGCCCAGGCGGAACCAGAACCGGAGGCAGCCCCTGCGTCCGAGCCGTCGCCGCCCGAGGAAAAGCCGCCCGAGCGGATCGGCCGCGAAGAATTGTACGAAGACATCAAGAATGGCGCGCGGCTATCGCGCGTCTATATGGCGATGGTGGCGCTGTCCACCGTCGTGGCGGCCATCGGTTTGAATGACAACAGCGTGGCCGTCATCATCGGGGCCATGGTGATTGCGCCCTTGCTCGGGCCGAACGTCGCCTTGTCGCTCGGCATTACGTTGGGTGATCTGGCTCTGCTTCGGCACGGGCTCCTGACGGCGCTGGCGGGGATTGCGGCGGCGCTGGCCTTGTCGGTGATCTTCGGCGTGCTGCTGAACGTCGACCCGATATTGCCCGAAATGGCGTCGCGCACGTGGGTGGGACTGGGCGACGTCGCGGTGGCATTGGCGTCGGGCTGCGCGGGCGCGCTGGCATTCACGACCGGCGTATCGGCGACGTTGATTGGCGTCATGGTGGCGGTGGCGTTGTTGCCGCCGCTGGTGACGTCCGGGCTGCTGCTGGGCGGCGGGCACCCGACGCTGGCAACAGGCGCGTTTTCGCTGTTTCTGGTGAACCTGATTTGCGTGAACCTGGCCGGTGTATCGACATTTGTCCTGCAAGGCATCAAGCCGACGAGTTGGTGGGAGAAGGATCGGGCCGTGAAAGCCACGCGCATCGCCATTGCGCTGTCGGTGGTCCTGTTGGCGGTGTTGGTCGGCCTGATCCTGCTGGTGCACAAGGGCCGAAGTTGATCAGATAAAAGACCCTAAAGCTCGGGACATACCGATACGCGCCGTCGGTATTGCGCGTTGCCCGCCCCCCAATTGATTCGAGGCTGCATTTGAGGCTGCGCGGCCCTATGCTAGCCGCAGTACTCCGCGAACAGCTCAAACGACAAGGAGTGCGCGTTGTTATCGATATTCGACCTTGTGGCGATCCTGCTGACGGTCAGCGCCGTTTTCGCCTTCCTCAACGCCAAGCTGCTGCGGCTGCCGACCACGATAGGGGTCTTGATCATGGGGCTCGCCGCCTACGTCTGCCGGATACCGGGAGACTGTGCATAATTGCTCATGATTCTACGATTGCGGGAGCAACGCACTCACATTCCCGCGAGGGCACACGAGGCACTTCAGACTCAAGTCTTAGCCCGCATTCACCGGATAACGCACTGAGTTTCGGCGTGACTTGCGCGATTCAGATATAGCAATTGGCAGCTTATGCTGGGTCGAGCGGGGCGCGGATGATGAAGCCGACGGATGAATCGGAATCGGATTCTGTTCGGCTCGATTTTGACCGCCGCCTGAGGCTGCAATTTCGCGGCTCCGTGGTGATCTCCGATGCTGGATTGTTCGCCTATCGCGAACTCGACGACGCAATCGGCTTGACCGTTATGACGAGTGATGTGCTAACCGATGCACGCACTGGCAAGAATGGCCGGCATGCATTGGCCGGGGTGTTCCGACAGTCGGTATTTGATCGCCTGGCCGGATACCAGGATGTGAACGACGCCGACGCCTGCGTCATGATCCGGCGATGCGCTGGATTGTCGGCGACAAGGCGGTTCAGGGCTGTGCGGCTTCGCCGAGCCAGATGGAGCGCTTCGAAACGCAATGGCTCGCGGCACCCGCGAACCTTTCTGCTCTTGCCGACTTATCCGGCCAGTGGATCGGTCTTGTGCACGGTCGAAGGCCGCCCCGTGGCATCGTGCTCGACGTGGATTCGAGCGTGAGCCCGACGCATGGCGAACAAGAGAATAGCGTCTGGAACGGTCATTATGCTTGCACCTGCTATCACCCGTTGTTCGTATTCAATCAGTTCGGTGATCTGGAACACTGCGCTCTGCGTCCCAGCAACGTTCACAGCGCCGACGGATGGGATGCCGTGCTCAAGCCCGTCGTGACGCGATATCAAGGAAAGGTTTCGCACATCTATTTCCGAGCTGACGCCGGCGTTGTTAATCCCGAGGTCTACGAACTTTTGGAAGCGGAGCGGATCAAGTATGCGATCCGGCTGCCAGCGAACCGGGTCCTACAGGACAGGATCGGCTATCTTCTCAAGCGCCCGGTCGGGCGACCGTCGAACGAGGTGCGCCGGTTTCATGCCAATTTCAGCTATCAGGCCGGAAGGTGGGAAGCCGCTTCGGGTGATCGCTAAGGTCTAGTGGCATCCGGGTGAGCTTTATCCGCGCGTCGGCTTCATCGTGACCAACATGAGTCGCCCGGCCGAGCGCGTTGTTGCTTTCTGCAACAAGCGCGGAACATGCGAGCAGTGGATCAAGGAAGGCAAAGGCGCGGTCAAGTGGACACGGCCTTAATGTGCAGCTGATCGTGCAGGATCACGTTCAACAATGAGCTATGAACTTGAATGCAGCCGTTGTAATCGATGAATCCCAACTCCCGGAATTTATTCATAAAAAAGCTGACGCGGGAGCGCGTCGTGCCAATCATGTCCGCAAGCGTCTCCTGGCTGATCTTTGCGATCACCGGTTCCGGCTTACCCTCCTTGCCGAAATTCGCCAACAAACGGAGAAGTCGCGCGAGCCGCTTCTCACTCGAATTGAACAGCTGATCGACGAAATCCGCCTCAACGCGGATGGTCCGGGCTAGGAGATACGCAATAAACATCTCGGAAAACGCGGGCTCGACTTGGAGCAAGCGAACGACGCCGCCCACTGGTCGTGCGCGTCGAGGACAAGCGGCAAGGGCCACCCAAGCTGCACGACCTGCCGTCACTGCGGAAACTGTGCGGCTCGCGCTTCGGCTGGCCCGCCAGCAAAACGCTCGAGGTGGCGCAGGAGCTCTACGACGGCGAGGGCAAGAAGATCATCACCTATCCTCGCGCCGAGGTGCGTTACCTGCCGCGGAGCTTGATATCGGACGTGCCGCGGATCGTCGCCGGACTGCAAGTGGGCCAATCTTTCAGTGCAATCCCCGTGCCCGACCCGCCGATCATCCGTAAGGGTGCGAGCGGCGCTTTCTACGACAAGGGGCTGCAGGGTGCGAGCCATCACGCCGTCATTCCCAATGTCAACATGATCAAGAACCTGCGGGAGATTTGGCCTCGTTTATCGTCCGACGAGAAAAAGCTGTTCGACGTCATCGCGCGGGCCTATCTGGCCGCCCTGATGCCTGACTTCCGCTATCGGCAGACGACCGCAACGCTCGACGTGCGTGGCTTCGAATTCCGCGCCGCCGGTCGACAGGGGATGGCGGTATACGCGACTGAGGCCAAGCGGGTGACCGACAAGACGTTCATCAACGCCGCCAAGGCCGTGACGGAGCAGGTGACCCAGGCAACCATCGAAACCGGCCTAATCTATCCGCCGCAATCGGAAATACTGGCGACGTCGCTGCATGTCGCCCGGCGAGTCGCCGAGACCATTTTCGATGCGGGTCTGGCCGGTATCGAACGGCCGGCAGATTTGAAGAGATTCATCGAACGGATGGCGTATCAGCCGGAATACCGGAGCCTCATTTAGAGGCGCCAGTTGGGGGCGAATAAAAGTTTACGATTTGATCAGCGGAGGCCGCATAGGTACCGTAACTATAGGTCATCGCCGCGCGTGCTCGCACGATCGCTTCTCAAGAGAACGCGTTCGGGCCGCTTTGCTATGCCGTGACGGCCCCCCGGGCGGCGGGCGTTATGGGCTCATCGGTACGACTGATCCCAGGGCTCCGCGGTCAGTGGATCGTCGATCGCGTCTGGCTTACGGAACCGGATGACAGTGCTATCTCTCGGCATGGCGTATCGCTCCTTTCGGCAGGTTCGAACCCGCCCTCGATACGCCGCCTTCAATCAGCCGTCGTCACCCCAGATTCCCGCATAACTCGCTTCAGATCGAGCACGACGTCACACAGGCCTGGGTCATCCGGGTCAGAATCGACCTTGAAGCCGAGCTTAGTGCACATCCGGAGCATGGTCGCATTGTCGCGCAGCACCTGTCCTTCGATCACCCGCAAGCCGTCGGCGGACGCATATTCGACTATCGTTTGCATCAATAGCCAACCAAGCCCGCGGCCCTTGAGATCGGACTGAAGCAGAATAGCGTATTCGCCAGTCTCGTGGTTCACGTCGGCGTGGAGTTGCACTGCCCCCAGCATCTGCCCGGACCCTTCGTCGAGGGCAAGGAAACACATGGTACGCGCATAGTCGATCTGCGTCAGTCGGGCGATGAAGATGTGGCTGAATTCCTTCACCGCTGCGAAGAAGCGCAGTCGCAGGTCGGATTCGGTGACATGGCGGAAGAACTCCCGATAGAGCCCCTCATCTTCCGGCCGGACGGGTCGCACCGTGAGCCGAAGGCCGTTCCAGGAGGCGTAGTGGCGTTCCCACTCCTTCGGATAAGGCCGGATGGCGAAACGCGAGCGCACACGCGCACCCTTCTCGACCGGCGCGATCACCACGCGGGCATCGACGGCGATCGCGCCTTTGTCGTCGGCGAGAACGGGATTGAGGTCGAGTTCCCGCACCTCCGGCAGGTCGGCCGCGAGCTGCGCCACTTTAACGAGCATCAGTTCGACCGCCTGCAGGTCAGCCGGCGGCACCTTGCGGTAGCCGCGAAGCAGGCGCGACACCCGCGTGCGATCGATCAGGTCGCCGGCGAGCTTCAGGTCGAGCGGAGGAAGCGCCAACGCTTTGTCGTCGATGGCCTCGACCGCTGTCCCGCCGCTGCCAAACACCACGATCGGGCCGAAGGTCGGATCGTCGGCGAGGCCGATGATCAGCTCGCACGCTTTCAGCCGGACGACCATCGGATGCACGGTCACACCATTCAGACGCGCGGCCGGCCGTGCCGCCTGCGCCCGCTTCAGAATGTCCTCGGTTTCCGCCTCGACCACCTTTTCGCTGGTCAGATTGAGCCGGACCCCGTCCACGTCCGACTTGTGAATGATGTCGGGGGAGAGGACCTTCACGACGACGCCTTTCCCCTGCTGCAGGAAAGGCCGGGCCGCGGCAACCGCCTCCTTGCCGTTGCGCGCGAATATGGCGGGCGATAAAGGAATGCCATAGGCGTTGAAGAGCCGGTTGACGTCGAGCGGATCAAGCCAAGTCTTGCCGGCGGCAAGCGCCTCGGCGATGACTTGGCGCGCCGTTTCGGTGTCGGACGCAAACTCGGTGGGCACACTCGGCGGCGTCTCCATCAGGTCGCGTTTCGCCTCGACATAGCGCACGAGGTGCATGAATCCGCGGATCGCGTCGGTCTCGCTGCTGTAATAGGGGATCGCGGCGGCGTCGAAGGCCTTGGCCGCGCGGCCGTCGTCGCCAACCCAGACCGCCAGCACGGGCTTGTACGAAGCGTGCTTGGCGCGCTCCTGCTGCGCGACGCGGACGACCGCATCGGCGCAGTCGCCCGGCGATGCGAGCGCGGTCGGCACGTTCATCGCCAGAATGGCATCGTTCTCCGGGTCGTCGAGAAGCGCCTGCAGCGCTGCCGCATAGCGGGTCGCATCGGCGTCCTCGACAATGTCGACCGGGTTCGATTTCGACCAAGTGGGCGGAAGCATGGAATCAAGCTTCGTCAGCGTTTGCGGCGACAGGCCCGCGAGCGTTCCGCCTAAATCGACGACGCAGTCGACCGCGAGCACGCCGATGCCGCCGCCATTGGTCATGATAGCGAGGCGCTTGCCGTTAAACGGGCGGAGACGCCCGAGCGTCTCAGCGGCGGCGAACAAGTCATCGAGGTCGAACACCCGCAACAGTCCAGCGCGTCGAAAGGCCGCGGCGTAGACCGCGTCGACGCCAGCAAGCGCGCCGGTGTGGGTCGCCGCGGCGCGGGCGGCCTGCGCATGGCGGCCTGCTTTCACCACGATCACCGGCTTCACGCGCGCAGCCGCGCGGGCCGCTGACATGAACTTGCGCACGTCGGAGATCGCCTCCATGTACATCAGGATCGCCCGGGTCTTGTAGTCGAGCGCGAAATAATCGAGCAGGTCGCCGAAATCGATGTCGATGGCGTCGCCGATCGACACGATCCCAGAAAAGCCGATCGAACGGCCCGCCGCCCGCTCCACCAGCCCTGCAGCCACGCCGCCCGACTGTGAAATGAGCGCGAGGTCCCCGATTTTCGGCTGATGGATCGCGAAGCTCGCATTGAGCCGCGAGTTCGGAACGAACAGGCCGAGGCAGTTGGGCCCCAGCAGCCGCAGACCGTAAGTGCGCGCCGCCTGATGCGCCTGCTCGGCGACCGAACCCGGCCCATGGCCAAGCCCTGCAGTGATCACAACAGCTGCGCCGACCCCACGCGCCCCGGCGCTCCCGATCAGGCCGGGAACCATCGCGGCGGGGGTGGTGACAATCATGAGATCCGGGGGCGGGTCGATAGACTCGATAGTCGGGACCGTGGCCTGCCCTTCGATCTCCGGATAGCGGGGATTAACTAGGTGAATCGGGCCCTTAAACCCCCCGCCGCGCAGATTGCCCAGCACGATCCGCCCGAGCGAGAGCTCGCGCGGGCTTGCGCCCGCGACGGCGATCGCGCTCGGCGCAAATAGCGATTTCAGTCGGTAAGTGCTCATCCTCAGCTATCCCCTCATTTTTTCGAGGCCCAAAACACAACTGATGGTGGGTGGTTTGATGTAACGAGTCTCGTGTGACGGGTCCTGAACCGCGCGTTATGGCCTCCAAATTGGCGACGAAGAGGTCGTACCACGGTCGATGTGGCACCTTGGGGCTCTCCCTTCGCCCCGCATAGGATGCAAAAAGCCTCGAAATCAGGCGGTTCTCGAAATGAGGGGATTCCTGAGGTGCTCATCAAAAACGCCGGCGTGGCGCACTCTCCGCACTAAGTTATTCTCTAGCCGCAACCAGCCCGATACTTTCCAATGTAGGAAACGAACATGCGAGAGTTCGGTCAAATACCAGCGACTTTGTTCGCTGCTAAAGTCATATGCGTGGCAATTATCGCGATCGAATTGATCAGCTTCTTCGGCACTGAGATCAGTGCTGAGATATCTCCTGCGTGCAAAGAACATGTAGCGAAGCTATGGGAGAATATCGTAAAGCAATCGGCAGAAAATGCGACACCTGATGACGCGTACAGGTTGGCTCAGTTGAACCACGATTCGCTCGGGTCCCAAGCCCGTCCACAACGATTCTCAAACGGTCTCTTAGTTTGACTGAGTCACAAAGCCGCGGGCCATGGGCTGGGCGAATCAAATAGT
>CAZTTL010000139.1:0-9373 GCA_964616635.1 uncultured Rhodoplanes sp.
ACGCCGACGCCTTCGATCTCGACCTCGCAGACGTCGCCGTGGCGCATCCATACCCGCGGCTTGCGTGCGAAGCCGACGCCGGACGGGGTGCCGGTGACGAGCACGTCGCCGGGTTCGAGCGTCGTCCCCTGGGTGACATAGGCGAGCGTCTCGGCGACCGGAAACATCATGTTGTTGGTATTGTCGGACTGCATGACCTGGCCGTTGAGGCGCGTCTCGATCTTGAGCCCTCGGCCCGCGACCGGAAGCTCGTCGGCGGTCACCATCCACGGGCCGAAGGCGCCGGTGCGGTCAAAATTCTTGCCGATGTCCCATTGCGTCGAATGCCGCTGGAATTCGCGCATCGAGGCATCGTTGAAGCAGGCAAAGCCGGCAATGCAGGTCGGCGCCGTCTCCTTGGTCAGATGCTTCGCCCGCCGACCGATGATCACCGCGAGTTCGCCCTCATAGTCGAGCGTCTCGGAAACGGGGGGGCGGATGATCGCGCTCTCATGCGGGACGAGCGAGGTGAGGCTGCGCATGAAAATCGTCGGATATTGCGGAACGTTGTCGCGCTGCGGCCCTTCCTTCACGTGCTCAAGATAGTTAAGGCCGAGGCAGATGATCTTGCCCGGCCGCGCGACCGGCAGGGCGTAGCGCAGGCCTTGCAACGGCTGCCTTGCGCTCGCGGGCGCGCGGGCGATGAGATTGCGCAACCCGCTCCACTCGCCATTGATCTGCGCCAGCAGGGCGCCGAGATCGCTCGGCAGGTCGGGATCGACCGCCTGCAGGTCGATCACCTGATCACCTTCAACGATGCCGAGCCGCAAGCCGGCATCGCCCTCAAACCCAACGATCTTCATGAATTGTCCCGGAAGCGACTGGTTGGCGACATTCGTCGTGCGACGATCATCGGCACTATAGTGAAAGGTGTTGCCGGCTTCTACCGTTCCCGCCGGAAACGGTGGTTAGGCAATCGCTATTCGTCGACCGGCTTCTCCGGCTTCTCCGGCTGCTCGCTGACCAGTACATGTACAGAGAAGTACCGGTCGGGATCGTGCCAGACGGCGGCCTGCCGCCACCCGGCGCCATGGGCGACGGCGCGGAACAGCTCGAGCGTGTATTTGTAGCTGTTCTCGGTATGGATCGTTTCACCGCGGCGGAACTCGAACTGCCGGCCGGCGATCCGCACTTTCTGCCGCCCGCGGCTGACCAGGTGCATCTCCACGCGCGAGTGCTCGCGGTTGAAGAAGGCGTAGTGGCAGAAATTGCTGGGGTCGAAATTGCCGTCGAGCTCGCGATTGATCCGGTGCAAAAGATTGAGATTGAACGCCGCAGTCATACCCGACGCATCGTTATAGGCGTGATGCAGAACCTCCGGGTCCTTCAGCAGATCGATGCCGATGATCAGCCGAGCATCGGGGCCGAGCAGCTCTGCGGTGCGACGGAGGAATGCCGTTGCTTCATGGGCCTCGAAGTTGCCGAAGGTCGAGCCGGGGAAAAAGCCGACGCGCGGCATGTCGGCAACCTCCGGCGGCAGGTCGAACGGCGTGGTGAAATCGGCGATGACGGGATAGACCTTCAGGCCGGGCGCCTCGGCTTGCAGCCGGCTTACTTCCCGCGCGACGAAGGCTTCGCTGATGTCCACCGGAACATAGGCGGCGACCTTCGCGGCTTGCAGCAGGATGCGTGCTTTCGTGCTCGCCCCGCTGCCGAATTCGATCATCGCCGCGCCGTCCGGGATATGCTGGGCGATCGCCGCGGCGTTCTCGGTCAGGATCGCGAGCTCGGTGCGCGTCGGATAGTATTCCGGCGTGCGCGTGATGTCCTCGAACAGCTCCGAGCCGCGCCGATCATAGAAATACTTCGGCGGAATACGCTTGGGGTCCTCGTCGAGGCCCGCCAGCACATCTTCGAGAAAAACAGATGTCGCCGAATCGTCGTCTTCAACGGCCGGCTTGACGCGCGCTGGCGCCGCCATTGCCTGCCCCTTTGCTTCGGAAGGTTGCTTGTTCTTGTCAGTCGGGGAAATCCGCAAGCCTCAGCCCCGTGAATTGCCATCGCGCAGGCGGATAGAAGAAATTGCGATAGGTCAGCCGCGCATGCCCCTCCGGTGTGGCGAACGAACTGCCGCGGAGGACCATTTGATTGACCATGAACTTACCATTGTACTCTCCAAGCGCGCCCGCTGCGGCGCGGAAACCAGGATAAGGCGAATAGGCGCTGCGCGTCCATTGCCATACCTTGCCGAAGGCGTCGTCGAGTTCGCCGGTATGCGCCGCGACCTCCCACTCGGCCTCGCTCGGGAGGTGGCGTCCGCTCCAGCGGGCGAATGCATCGGCCTCGTAGTAGCTGATGTGGCAGACCGGCGCTTGCGGATCGACAGAGCGCAGCCCGCCGAGGGTCAGTGAATGCCAGGCACCGTCGACCTCGCGCCAATAGCCGGGGGCTTCCCATCCCTCGGCGCTTGCCTGGGCCCAGCCGTCGGACAGCCAGAGCGTTGGCGTGCGATAGCCGCCATCGCGCATGAAGGCAAGCCATTCCTCGTTGGTCACCAGCGCGCGGGCGATCCGCACCGGGCCCACCAGGGTGCGGTGCGCCGGCCGTTCATTGTCGAAACAGCAGCCTGATCCCTGATGGCCGATCGTGTGAATGCCCTCGGGAAGGTCGATCGTGCCGTCGCGGCGAGTCGCGGCCGGCGCCTGCCATGCCGCATCATAAGCGGGGGCCGTCGGGTTCTGCGAAAAGGCGTGGAGAATATCGGTGAGCAGCAGTTCCTGATGCTGTTGCTCGTGGCTCAGCCCGATGTCGACGATCCGGACGATGTCGTCGAGCTGGTCGGCCGGGCACGAGGTGAGCAGCCGTTCGACCGCCTGGTCCACATGGGCGCGATAGGTGGCGACTTCTGCCACGCCCGGGCGGGTGACGAGGCCGCGTTTCGGCCGCTCGTGACGCGGGCCTGCCGCGACATAGTAGGAGTTGAACAGAAAGGCGAAGCGCTCGTCAAAGACGCGGTAATCCGGCGCGTGCGGGAGGAGAAGGAACTGCTCGAAGAACCAGGTCGTATGCGCGCGATGCCATTTGGTCGGGCTCGCATCCGGCATCGACTGGACCACCTGGTCTTCCGGCGTCAACGGCGCGGCGAGTTCTTCGGTATGGCGGCGGACCTTGCGGAAGGCATCGAGCTGGGCGGCACGGCCGCCGTCGGCCGGCGCGCTGGTTGGCTTTGACTTGAAAAACTGAGCGGCGCGTGCAGCAAAGGTCATAGCAAAATCCGATACTTGTTCGAACTTGGTGGCACCTCATGCCCGCTGGCTGGCAAGAAAAATAGCTTGCACGAAACCGTCTCGTTGCGACGGCGTTCGCCGTTCACGACGGCCGCATCGTCGGCAGCGGCCCGCTGTCCAGAAACGCATCCGACGCGGCCAGTTGCGGGACAATACCAATCAACAAAAACCGTCTGGGGGTGATTTCAGCTCAGTCGACGCATTCACACATTTAGATGGGCGATTGATCCAACCGTGCAAGCTTGATCGCTTCTTGTGACGGAACCACAACGCCGCCCGTTTTGAGGAAATGCGGTCAGGCCCGCAACGTTCCGCCTCGTCGACGTTAACTTTCAGTCATTCGACCACGAGTTTGACCCGCTCGCCCGGCTTGACCTGCTCGCCCGGGTTGAGGCCGTTGAGAATGCGGAAGCGCTCGACCTGACGATCGATCAGGGCCATGCGCGAGGCCAGCCGCTCGACCGTATCGCCGGGGGCGACCGTCACAATCTTGAGACGCAGCGGCTTAGCCGAGGCTGCTTCCGACAGCGAGAGCCGACGGAAGGTGCCGATCGATTCGCGGAAGCGGCGGTCGATCTCCGCGGTCTTCTTCTTCGTCGCATAGATGAAGCGGAATACTTCCTTGCCGCGCTGGATGAGGAAGAGGCGGAACCACCATTGGTCGCCCTTGGCGCTGGCAGTGACCGCCGGATAGCCGCCAATGACCAGCTCTTTGACCGATCCGGGCTCGATATTGTCGATCCAGCCGGAATTCAGATAGGTGACGAGCGACGGCGCTGCCTCAAGGTGGACAATGTCAAGCCGCAGCGCCTGGTTGCCACCCTCCTTGGTGCCGAGAACGGCCTGGGCGGTATTCTCGAGCCTGAAGCCCTCCGGCGCGGTGAAGGCGAAGCCGTGCCTGGGGTGCAGGAAGCGGCGCCCGCGCACGAACCCTTCGATCGGGTCTTCCCCGTAAACAAGGCCATTGAGTGCCGAGAGAAATTCCTCGTCACGCGCACCGCTTTCATGCTGGCGGGCAATCTTTTCCGCATTTTCGATGCGTTCCGGTGTCGCCGGATGCGAGGAGAGAAAATCGATCGAGCGTGGGTCGACGCCACTCGCCGAGCGCAGGCCGGCGAAGCGGCCCATTGAGGTGAGAAACCGCGCTGCGCCGTGCGGGTCGTAGCCGGCACGCGTGGCGATGCCGACGCCGATTGCGTCCGCCTCGAATTCCTGGGCGCGCGAGAAACTGGCCAGCGCCAGCTTCTGCTTGGCGATGGCCAGTGCAGCGTTCGGTGTATCGGCGAGCGATTCCGCGGTCGCGTTGGCGACCAGCGCGGCGCGACGCGCCTCGTTCTCGCGGATCGCCGCATGGTTGGCGATCACATGCGCCATCTCATGCGCCAGCACGCTCGCGAGTTCCGAGCCGTCATTGGCAAGACCGATCAGCCCGCGCGTGATGTAAAGTTGTCCCGGCGGCAGTGCGAAAGCATTGATCGCTGGCGAGTTGAGAATGGTCACCCGGTAGCGCTGGTCCGGGTGCTCCGATGCCGCAACCAGCCGCTCCACCATGGCGTTGATGCGCTTTTCCAGCTGGGGATCGTAGTAGGGGCCGCCATAGGCAGCGAGAATGCGCCGGTGCTCGCGTTGTACTGCGGGCTTTGTCTCTTGTTGCTTGGCCGGCTCGATCAGGCTGACCGGCTGATCGACATTCACAAGCGACGAACAGGCCACAGCGGACAGGGCAAGCATCAGCCCGGCAAGGCACGCGGCCAGGCGGGCCGTGCGATCCTGTCGCCGTGATGCTGTACGATTCTCCGTCATCGCCTGCTCACGGTCTCGCTGGCGCCTGGCCGTCGACGATCGCGATCTGTTCAGGCCGCTCGACCGCCATGAGCGGTCCGCGCCGCTGCTCGACGAAGCCGCGCACCTCGACGCGGCGACCTTTGAGGCGTTTCAGATCAAGCCCGGCTGCCGGAAAGCGCGCGGCATTCCGTTTGCGAATGAAGGCGGAAAAGCCCTTGGACCAGCGCCGGCTGAAATTGACGTAGATCGTGCCTCCGCTTTCGCGCACCGACATGACCTCGCCTTCGACCACCGCAAAGCGTCCCCGTTGCGGCAGGATGTCCGCCGGCCTCTCGGCATTTCTCACAGAATAAAGGGGGTCGGCCCATAGGCCAAGCGCGGCGCGGCGCGCTGCATCCTCGTGCGCGCGCAAACTGGGCAGGCAGGCGGGGGGCTCGATGCGCGCGGAAAGCTGTGCATGGCCGCTCGCGAGCAAGGCATCCTGCAGCGAGCGTTCGGTCGTGCCATTGGTCACAAAACCGAACGCGACGAGGCGCCCGTAGCGGTCGGCCGCCGGCGCTTTCGGATCGGCACGCTTGAGCACGACCTCGCGGCCGGCGGTCAGCGCCGCGAGCGCGCGCCGTGCGGCCTCGCCCGCACCGTCGTCATGGCGCGTATTGGCGTGGTCGGGCTGCATAAGCTGCGGTTCGCCACGAGAGGGCGCCGCGATTGGAGCAACTTCGATCGCCGCCAGTCGGACCTCGCGGCCGTCTTCGAACACGAAAGTACGACCGTCGATCACCGACTTTACCCGCCCGGAGGCGAAGCGCGTCAGTGCGCACGATTCCGTCGCCGCCGCGCTGGCTGCTGCAGCGGCGGAGCGGCCACGCAAGCTTTCCCGCGCAAGCGCGGCCGTGCCGGGTCCGACTGTGACAAAAGTCACGAGACTGAGAATGGCAAGGCCGATCCGCGCCGCGAAAACCGCGCCGCCGCCGCGCGGCGCGGGCGAAGCAAACGAGACCGCTCCATGTCGTTTGATCATCGTGCCGTGGCTGGTGTGGTCGTATCCCAGTACACGTGTTCTATGCGGCAACTCTGCGACGCCGCGACCGCTTCAAGCGCGCGGCTTGAAGGCGCGGGCGCGGATTTTGCGGGTGAACATCCACAGCAACAATGTCAGGACCCCCATTGCGGCGATGCCGTTGATCATCGGCCAGGCGGTTGTGCCGAGCAGGTAGCCGACGATGGCGCCGACAATCGCGCCTGCTGTCTGCTGGATGGCGCCGACCAGCGATGAGGCGGCGCCGGCGCGATCGGGAAACGGCTGCAACGAGCCTGCGAGCGCGAGCGGCAGCGAAAGGCCGATCCCGGCACTGTAGAGCATCATTGGCGGTGCGAGCGCGACGACTTGCGTCGGCATGAAAGCGCCGGCCAGGATCAGCAGCAGTCCGCCGGTGGCGAGCGCCGTCGCGCCAAGGCCAATCGTCCGGTCAAATCCATGGCGGATGACGGCATGCGAGGCGAGCAGCGTGCCGCCGATGAAGCCGAAGCTGGTCACGCCATAGAACAGGCCGAAGGCGAAAGGGCTTAGACCGTAAAGGCCCTGCAGCACGAAGGACGAACCCGAAATGTAGGCGAACAGGCCGCAATAGGTCGTGGTCGCGATCGCGAGATGGGCGAGAAAACTGCGATTCTTCAGGATGGTCACGTAGGAGCCGATCAGCTCGGCGAGCGTCTCGCCGCGCTCCGCGTTCGGTCGCGCTGTCTCCGGCAGGAGATGCCATACTGCCGTGATCGCCGCCGTGCCGGCGACGAAAATCAGAATGAATCCAAACCGCCAGCCGAATGCGGTCTGCGTCACCCCGCCGATCACCGGCGCGACGATCGGGGTCACCCCCATGATCGCTCCCATCAGCGAGAGCTCGCGACCGGCGCGCGGACCTTCGTAGAGGTCGCGCACGATCGCGCGCGCGAGCACGGTGGAGCCCGCCGCGCCCATTCCCTGGAGGGTCCGCGCTGCGATCAGCGCGGCGATGGTCGGCGTCGCGAAGGTGATGATTGTGCCCAGGCAGAAGATCGCGAGCGCAGCCAGCAGCACCGGCTTGCGTCCGAACCGGTCCGACAGCGGTCCGTAGATGATCTGTCCACCGGCGAACCCGACGAGATAGCTCGAGATCGTGAGTTGAACATCGGCAAGCGGCGCGGCGAAGGCTTTGGCAATGGCCGGCAGCGACGGCAGATAAAGGTCCATCGCCAGCGGGCCGAGCGCAGTGAGGAGCGCAAGCAGCGCAGTGAGGGCAAATGTGTTGGGAGAAAGCATCACGGCAGACTGTCGCGGCGAGCGATTGAACTCAATCGCGCTGCCGCTCTATCTTTTTGTTGTCGCATCGTTCTTTCGCGAAACCGGTTCCCACTTTCGCGCACGATGCGATGGGTCAGGGTCGACCCACCGGTTCCCACATTTTCCCGATGCGTCAAAGCCCAAATCGGCGGCGTCGCGGCAGGCGGCGCGGCGTCGCTACGTTGAATGCTGGTGCGGCGTGAGCGAACTTTTCTTGAGTTGGTCGCAGGATCTTGTCTGAAAAGTCTGCAACTTTTCCAAGATCATGCTTTTGGTTGATGGGCAGCCGGGGCGCTGATGGCCGTTCGATCCAGGGCGGAGACGGGAGGGGGTCGGTCAGGAAACCCCCTCCCGGCGCTCCGCGCCTGCCCTCCACCTTGCGGGGGAGGTCAATCGTCCGCGGGTCCGCTGGCGGCGGACCGCCGCGGGCTTTAGAAACTCATCATCGCGCGCTGGCAGCTGAGGCGGGACAGCGACGCCTCGTCCGGGCGCAGGCCATAGCGGTGTAGATCGGCCCCGTTGAGGTCGAGCCAGGTCTTGGCGCGGCGCATGTCGGGACAGACGCGGCCGAGCAGGCGCCAGAAACGGAGCGAATGGTTCATCTCGATGAGATGCGCCACCTCGTGCGCGGCGAGGTAGTCGAGCACGTAGCGTGGCGCCAGGATGAGCCGCCAGGAAAACGACAGCGCGCCGGTGGTCGAGCATGAACCCCAGCGGCTCGTCTGGTCGCGGATGCTGATGCGCTTCAGTGTCAGGCCGAGGCGTTCCGCATAGCTGCGGGCGGCGGCTTCGAGGTCGCGCTTCGCCTCGCGATGCAGGAAGTCGCGGATGCGGCGCTCGACATGCGGCAGATCGCCGGCGACGCAGAGCAGCCGTTCGCCGGTACCGGTGGTTTCCATCCACACGGTTCCGCGCGCGCCGCGGCGGTGGGTGATGCGATGTGGAATGCCGCGCACCGGCAGGATCGTGCCCGGCGCGAACGGTGCTGCCGCCGGCAGCCGACATAGCCGCGTCGCAATCCAGCCGCCATGCTTCTTCGCGAAGTCGCACGCCTCACGCACGGTGCCGCGCGGCGGCATCGTCAGCACGACATCGCGCGTCGCCGCCTGGATGCGCAGCGTATAGCGGCGCGCCTGACGATGCCGGCGCAAGCGCACGAGATAGATCGCCTTGTCGAAGATGATCTCAATCGCCCGCGGCTCGGTTGGGCGGCGATAAAGCATGGCGCGCGTGGGCATGACTTCCTATTCCGACCTGAATTCCCAGGCCCGATAGTGCCATATTCGAGACGGCTTGCCGCCCCCGCCTTCAGGGGGCCCCGGAAGGGCGAGATATGGTAACAGCCCACCCTCGCCAGGCCACATTTGGGGCCTCAAGCGATGAATGCTGATTCGCTTCTTCGCGCCGCTGGGGCGATCAGAATCGCTTAAAAATATACAATGTTTTCAGTGACTTGACCGAATCGCAACAAAACGCTTGCCACGACGGCCGTTTCGGACCGTGGCGACTGCGTCGCGGCGGCAAAGGCAAGCCGAAATCGCAGGATATCGACAGCAAAAATCGAAATGCCCGCTGTCATGCGAGCGCGGGGTGTCCGCATGCATGAATCGAGCGCGAACCCTCACAGCCACGGCCGCGCGAGCTTCGCTTTCTCCTCATAGTCGACGATCTTCGGATGCTTCTCCAGCGTCAGCCCGATGTCGTCGAGGCCGTGCAGCAGGCAGTGCTTGCGATGCGGGTCGATGTCGAAATGGATGCTGCCGCCATCGGGCCCGCGGATTTCCTGGCGATCGAGATCGATCGTCAGCGTCGCATTGGCGCCACGTTCGGCATCGTCGAACAATTTCTCGATGTCCTCGGCCGAAACCTTGATCGGCAAAATGCCGTTTTTGAAACAGTTATTGTAGAAAATGTCGCCGAACGAGGTCGAGATCACGCAGCGGATGCCGAAATCGAGCAGCGCCCAGGGCGCGTGCTCGCGCGACGAGCCGCAGCCGAAATT
>CAZTTL010000140.1:0-9342 GCA_964616635.1 uncultured Rhodoplanes sp.
TCGACGGCATGGTGCATCTCTCCGATCTCGACTGGAAGCGTCCGGGCGAGCAGGTGATCGAGGAGTTCAAGAAGGGCGACAAAGTCAAGGCGATCGTGCTCGACGTCGATGTGGAGAAGGAACGCATCTCGCTCGGCGTGAAGCAGCTCGAAGGCGACCCCTTCGCGCAGGCAAGCGGCGAAGTGCGCAAGGGCGTGGTGGTGACCTGCGAGGTCACCGAGGTGAAAGAGGGCGGCATCGACGTCACTATTATCGGCTCCGACCTCTCCGCCTTCATCAAGCGCTCCGAACTCGCGCGCGAGCGTTCCGAGCAGCGGCCCGAGCGTTTTGCCGTGGGCCAGAAGGTGGACGCCCGCGTCACCCAGTTCGATCGCAAGTCGCACAAGGTGCAGGTGTCCATCAAGGCGCTGGAAGTCGCCGAGGAGAAGGAGGCGATCGCCCAATACGGCTCCTCCGACTCGGGCGCAACTTTGGGCGACATTCTCGGCACCGCGCTCAAGCGGCAGAACGAAAAGAAAGAAGAATAGCCAGGCGTCAGGCCCCGCGGCCCACAAATACGGCCGGGAGCGCGCTTTGGCTACGCTCCCGGATCATCACGTGGCCGTCGTCTTCGATTGAGGAGCTCATCGATGTCGCTCGACGCCGACTTCATCGTCGATCGCCGCCGCATCCGGCGCAAGCTCACCTTCTGGCGCGTGGCGGCGATTGCCGCGGCCATCATCGCCGTCGTGCTTGCGGGCCTGGCGGCGCGCCGCGGCGGACTGGGACTTGGCGGCCCGCTCACGGCACAGATCGCCCGGATCAGCATCACCGGCGTCATCCGCGACGATCATGACCGCGTCGAAGCCTTGCAAAAGCTCGCGAAGTCGCGCGCCGCCCGCGCGGTCATCGTCCATATCGACAGCCCCGGCGGCACCACCACGGGGGCGGAGCAGTTGCACTATGCGCTCCGCCTGGTCGCCGCCAAGAAGCCGGTGGCCGTCGTGGTCGACGGCATGGCGGCTTCGGGCGGCTATATCGCGGCGATGGCCGGCGATCACATCGTGGCGCAGGGCAACTCGCTGGTCGGCTCGATCGGCGTGCTGTTCCAGTATCCCGATTTCACCGATCTGATGAAGACGGTTGGCGTCAAGGTCGAGGAAGTGAAGTCCTCGCCGCTGAAGGCGTCACCGAACCCGTTCGAGCCGACCACCCCCGAGGCCCGTGCCGCGCTCGCGTCCCTCGTCGCCGACTCCTATCAATGGTTCCGCAACATGGTCCAGGAACGGCGCGGCATCCAGGAACCGGCGCTGGCGACAGTCACCGACGGCCGGGTGTTTACCGGACGGCAGGCGCTCGAACTCAAGCTGATCGATGAAGTCGGCCATGAGCAGACGGCGATCGACTGGCTGGTCAAGGCCAAGGGGATCGACAAGAAGCTTCCGGTGCGCGACTGGAAGCTCAAGAGCAGCCTTGGCGACCTGGCCTTCCTGCATCTTGGCGCCTCGCTGCTTCACGTTGTCGGCCTTGACGGCCTCGCCCAGCGGATCGAGCAAAGCAGTGCCATCCAAGCCTTCGAGCGCCTCAACCTTGACGGTCTTCTGGCGCTTTGGCACCCTCAGCCGACCAACTGAGCGGCGGTTACCCGCGGACCCGGCCACCGGCTCGCGGGTTTCGATCTATCCAATCGGTCGCGTCGCTGATCGACGGAAGACAGCAAATGATTAAATCCGAGCTTGTCGCGCGCATCGCGACGCAAAACCCGCATCTTTATCAACGAGACGTCGAAAACATCGTCAACGCCATCCTGAATGAGATCACCGCCGCGCTCGCGCGCGGCGATCGCGTGGAGCTGCGCGGCTTCGGCGCCTTCTCCGTCAAGCAGCGGCCGGCACGCACCGGGCGCAATCCGCGGACCGGCACCCATGTGGCGGTCGATCAGAAATGCGTGCCGTTCTTCAAGACCGGC
Source organism: uncultured Rhodoplanes sp. (assembly GCA_964616635.1). Taxonomy (GTDB): domain Bacteria; phylum Pseudomonadota; class Alphaproteobacteria; order Rhizobiales; family Xanthobacteraceae; genus Rhodoplanes. The sequence goes on from CAZTTL010000140.1 coordinate 1,949, forward strand.
AAGGAAATGCGCGAGCGCCTCAACCGCGGAGAGGGCAGCGGCGACGGCGCCGACACTGAGGGAGGCGACGCAGTCGTCCAGCCGTCATGATCAAACGTATCGTCGCCTTCATCATTCTGGTGCCGCTGGCGATCGTGATCGTGGCGCTGGCCGTAGCCAATCGCGCCCCCGTCACCGTCTCATTCGATCCGGTCAGCGCCACCGATCCGCTCTATGTCGCCCATGTGCCGCTGTTTCTCTTGATGCTGCTTCTGGTGATCGGCGGCGTGCTGGTCGGCGGCGTTGCGGCCTGGTTCAAGCAGGGCCGCTGGAGGCGCCAATCGCGGCGCCTCGCCTTCGAGCTGCGCCGCGTCAATGACGAGAACCGCGACTTGAAGCACCGGCTGAAGGTCGCCGAAACGGTCGCGGCGGAAGCGACCGCTTCCGGCGCCGCGCTCGGCACCGCCCGGCCGGCGGATGCCCAGCCGCGCCCCCTGCCGCCGTCGCGCGCCCTGCCGCCGGCGGCGGCGTGAGGGGACGCGTCGCTCGTCTAAATGCCTGACGGACCAACTACCGTCGCCTGCACCCACCAGGTCGGGTTCGCTTGGCTGAGACGACGGGCGGCGGCTTCGGCATCACTTTGCGAGGCGAACAGGCCGAAGCAGGTGGTGCCTGAGCCCGACATGCGGGCAAGCCGGCATCCCGACTCAGCACGCAAGGCCGCGAGCAGATCGGCGATCGCCGGGGCAAGACGAAGCGCCGGCGCTTCGAGATCGTTCCGATGCTCGCCGAGACAAGCGAGCAGCGCTTCGCGCTCCGTTGGGACGCCGGCATCATTCTGGGCGCTCGCGCCGGTGCGCGCCCCCGGCTTAAGGCCGAGTCCCGCGAACACGTCCTTCGTCGCCAGCGGAAATCCTGGTCCAGCCAGCACCGCGGGAAAGCTGGGCAGCGCGAGCGGTGGTGACAATTTTTCGCCGACGCCGCGCATGATCCGCGGTTTTGCCGCGAGGCAGACCGGCACATCGGCACCCGTCGCGCGCGCCGCATCAGCAAGCCGCGGATCGTCGCGCGAGAGCGCGTTCGCCCTTGCGAGAAGCCGCAGCGCCGCCGCGGCATCGGACGAGCCGCCACCGAGACCGCCACCCGCAGGCAGCCGCTTGGCCAATCCGAAAGCGCCGAGGCGCAAGCCGGTAATGCGCTCGGCCGCCGCGCGCACTGCCTTCAAGACGAGATTGTCGGCGAGCGGCCCGGCTTGACTCGCAGTCGGCCCCTCCACCACGAGCGCCAGCGGGACATCAGGAATAAGCGTCAGCTCGTCGGCGAGCGCGGTGAATGCGACCAGGCTTTCAAGCTCGTGATAGCCATCGGCGCGGCGACCGAGAATGCGCAGCGTGAGATTGACCTTGGCTGGCGCGCGATCGCTCAACACCCCGCAGGCTGCGTCGCCAACCCGGCCACCCGCAGCCGCGTCAACCACCGCCATTGTTGGCGCGCTTTTCTTTCTCCGCGTCGGCCGAGGTCGCCGGCTGCTCCTCGTCGAGCCCGCGCTTGAGCTTCTGCTCGATCTTGGCGAGATCGGCCGGCTCCGGCTTGAGGTCGCGCGCATGCGCCCACTGGAACGTCGCCTCCAAGTGGCGCCCGACCTTCCAATAGACATCGCCAAGATGATCGTTGATGGTCGGATCCATCGGCTTGAGTTCGACGGCGCGCTCGAGATTCTTCAGCGCCTCATTGTAATGGCCGAGCCGGTAATGGGCCCAGCCGAGCGAGTCGACGATATAGCCATCATCCGGGCGCTGCTCGACGGCGTGCTTGATCAGCTTCATGCCTTCGTCGAGATGGACGCCCTGGTCGATCCAGGAATAGCCGAGATAGTTCTGGACGTGCGGCTGATCCGGATAAAGTTCGAGCGCTTTTTTCAGGTCGGCCTCCGCCTTCGGCCATTGTTTCGCGCGCTCGTAGCAGATGCCGCGGAAATAGAACACGGCCCAATTCGCCTTGGCGGGATGTGGAATGAGATCGATGGCCCGGCCATAAACATCGGCGCATTCGGCGTAGTGCTTGCGCTCGCGAAGAATGGTGCCGAGCGCAAGAATGGCTTCGAGATCGTCGGGATGCGCGGTGATCAGCTTTTCCAGCTGCGCGCGCGCATCATCGGGGCGATCAAGCGAATTGAGATCCTGCGCCGTCTGAATATCGGCGTTGCGCCGCAGCTCCGAACTCGCCGGCAGCCGCGAATAGACATCGATCGCGAGCTCCGGCTTCTTCATTGCCTCGTAAAGATCAGCAAGCGAAAGCAGCGCAAGCGCATGCGTGGGCTCGAGATAAAGCGCGAGCTGCAGATAGGCGAGGCCACGATTGGAAAGGCTCAACTCCTCCTCGCGCCGCCCCAGCGCCGCGCCCAGCCCGTAGAGCGCTTCGGCCGCGCCTTCACTGGCATTCTGGACGAGCGGCGGCAGCGATTCGCCCTTCTTCAGCTTGTCGATTGCCTCGCGCACCAGCGGATGGCGCGGCAGTGTCGCATCGAAGGTTTCAAACACTTTCAGCGCTTCGTCGCGGCGGTCATTGCGCGAGAGCCATGAGCCGTAGGCCTGCACCAAGCGCAGCGCCGCCGGGTCAAGCTGATAGGCACGCTCCAGCCGCTTGCCGGCTTCCTTGCTCTTGCCCGCAAGATCGAGAATCAGCCCGCCATGCATGTCCTTGAAGACCGCATACCAGTCCGGACCGGTCAACCGATCGAGCGAGGCGATCGCGCCTTTGTCGTCCCTCATGGCATGGCGTGCCCAGGCGGCAACCACCGTCGCGATCAGATCATTGACCGGCGGCCGCGCCGCCTTTGTCAGCTCGCTCCGCGCCTTTCTGTATTGCTTGTGCTTGAGCGCATGGATGCCAAGCACGAGATGAGCGTTGGAATTGCGGGCGGTGCGATCGCTTTTTATGAGCCGCTCGCCAAGCTTTGTGGCCTCGTCGATACTGCCGTTGGCAAGCGCGGCATGGAACGCGAGCTCGAGCAGTTCCGCATTTTTCGGGTCAGCCTTGAGCGCTGAGCGGAAATAAGCCGCCGCAGACGCTGGATCGCGGCCGGCGCTGGCATGCCGGGCGGCCAGGTAGTTCCCCGCGATACCGACTTCGGGCGCTTCGTGCTCCGGCCAGGGCAACGTCGTGATTGGCGTCACCGCCTGCGCGGAGAGCGCGCCCGGCACGCTAATCATGAGCGCGGCCATCGCGACGATGGCCACGGTCCGAAGGGAGAACAAGCGTCTCACGGATGTCTCATCTTTCTGCGGCAATAGCGGAATCGCTGCATCGCGCGACCCAGCTGACCAGCATCTATCGAGAATGACCAATTTGCCTGTCCGCCGCAAGGACAGAACAGCGGCAGCAATGCAATAACTGGGCTGTGCGGAGCAATCGCGGCGGTTTGACGGCCGCGCCATGGCGGCGGCCGGGATGCGCGCTCGTGCAAAGGCACCAACCCTAAGCAATAGCCTCACATATTGGGATAATTCGGGCCGCCACCACCTTCCGGCGCGACCCAGGTAATATTGCTGTTGGGGTCCTTGATGTCGCAGGTTTTGCAGTGCACGCAGTTTGCCGCGTTGATCTGGAACCGGATTCGCGACTGCGGCCCCTCCCCCTCGCGCACCCACTCATAGACCCCGGCAGGACAGTAGCGGCCCGACGGGCCGTCATAGACGTCATGCTCGGAGGCCTTCTGCAGCCCCATATCGGCGACCACGAGGTGCACCGGTTGGTCTTCTTCGTGATTGGTATTGGAGAGATAGACCGAGGATAGCCGGTCGAAGGTCAGCTTGCCGTCGGGCTTCGGGTAGTTGATGACCCGGCACTCCGCCGCGGGCTTCAGGCACTGATTGTCGCGCTTGCCGTGCTTGAGCGTGCCAAACAGCGAGAAGCCAAGCGTATTGGTCCACATATCGACGCCGCCGAGACCGATGCCGATGGCGGTGCCAAATTTCGACCACAACGGCTTGGCGTTGCGCACCTTGCGCAGGTCGCGTCCGATATCCGACCTACGCCAGCCCTCCTCGTAGCCGGACAGTTCGTCATGGGCGCGCCCCGCCGCGATCGCGTCCGCCGCCTGCTCCGCCGCCTGCATGCCGGACGATATTGCGTTGTGGGTGCCCTTGATCCGCGGCACGTTGACGAAGCCCGCCGCACAGCCGATCAGCGCCCCGCCGGGGAACACGACCTTCGGCACCGACTGCCAGCCGCCTTCGGAAATGGCGCGGGCGCCGTAGCCGATGCGCTTCGCACCCTCGAAGGTCCCACGGACGATCGGATGGGTCTTGAAGCGCTGGAACTCTTCGAACGGTGAGAGATACGGATTCGCGTAATTGAGATGGACCACGAAGCCGACAGCGACGAGGTCCTCGCCATAATGATAGAGGAAGGAGCCGCCGCCGGTGTGATTGTCGAGCGGCCAGCCGAAGGTGTGCTGCACCAGGCCGGGCTTATGCTGTTCCGGCGCGACCTGCCACAGCTCTTTCAGGCCGATGCCGAACTTCGGCGGCTCGCGATCCTTGTCGAGCCCGAAGCGCGCGATCAGCTGCTTGCTGAGCTCGCCGCGCGCGCCCTCGGCGAAGAAGGTGTATTTGCCGCGCAGCTCCATGCCGCGCGTGAACGTGTCCTTGGGCTTGCCATCGCGGCCAATGCCCATGTCACCGGTCGCGACCCCGACCACCTCGCCGTTGTCGCCGTATAGGATCTCGGCGCCGGCAAAGCCGGGATAGATTTCGACGCCGAGTTCCTCCGCCTTGGTCCCGAGCCAACGGCACACCTCGCCGAGCGATACGATATAAGCGCCGTGATTGCTCATCAGCGGCGGAAGAAAGAGCTTTGGCAGCGGCAACGCGCGGGTCGCCGTCAGCATGTAGAAGCGGTCATCCTTGACCGGCGTCTTGATCGGCGTGTCCTCGCTGCGCCAATCTGGCAGCAGGCGGTCGAGCGCGCTTACGTCAATGACCGCGCCCGAAAGAATATGCGCGCCGATTTCCGATCCTTTTTCGATAACGACCACCGAAAGATCGGGCGAGCGCTGCTTCAATCTGATCGCCGCGCTAAGTCCTGCCGGCCCGCCGCCAACAATGACAACGTCAAATTCCATGGCCTCGCGGGCGGGAAGCTCTTGCGCATTCATCACGACACCCCGGTTCAATCAGCACCCGCGGCTCGCGCCGCTCCAGCGGCGGCCAAAGATGCAGGTTTTTGCCCAGCCGACGCTGTGACAATTGGAAGCTCTCGGCGCCAATGCGGAATGGCCGGTGATCGAGGCCTGTGCGCCGCGCGGCGCATTGGGTAGCATGCCAGAACCCCGGCGGAAACCGGGCGCCCTAAGGATTTCGTGATGACGCCTGAGCGCAGCAATGCCGCGCGCGACCTGCTGGCCTTTTATCTCGAAGCAGGCGTCGATGCCTTGGTCGACGACGCGCCGGTCAATCGGCTTGGCGCGGACGCGCTCGAGCCGACGCGCGCGGCGGCAGAGCGCCGGCTATCACCCTCCACCGCTCTCCCCGGGAGCGAAGAAAGCTTCGAAGCGCGAGCCCCGCAAGCACGGGCGCGGTTTGAGCGCGAGAGCCCGGCCGCCAGCGCGCGAGCGCCATCGCGCGCCGATCGGGCTTCATCGCAACTCTTCGCCGCTGCCACGCCGCCGGCCGCCCCCGAGGCGGCTGTGATGGCGGCGCGCGACGCCGCGCGGACCGCGACCTCGCTCACCGACCTCGCCGGCATCCTGTCGCGCTTCGAAGGCTGCCCGCTCAAGGCGACCGCCTCGCGGCTCGTCTTCGCCGACGGCAATCCGCAGTCCGCCGTGATGTTCGTGGGCGAAGCGCCAGGCGCGGAGGAGGATCGCGAGGGTTTGCCTTTTGTCGGCCGCTCGGGGCGGCTGCTCGACCGCATGATGGCCGCGATCGGCCTCGACCGGCAGAGCGCCTATATTGCCAATATCATTCCCTGGCGCCCACCGGGAAACCGCACGCCGACGCCACTGGAAAGCCAGACCTGCCTGCCCTTCATCCTGCGCCAGATCGAGCTTGCCGATCCCGACATCCTGGTCTGCCTCGGCGCGCCCGCGGCGCAGACCCTGATCGGAGCAAAGGAGGGCATCATGAAAACGCGCGGGCGCTGGTTCACCTATCACACCGGCAGCCGCGAGATTCGCGCGATCGCGACGCTGCATCCCGCCTATCTGCTGCGCCAGCCGCTCGCCAAGCGCCTTGCCTGGCGCGATTTCCTCGCCATCAAGGCCACGCTCGCGCGACCGGACACCTGAGAGTATCGGCATTGTCGTCAACAAACGAAGAGATTTTGCGTAGCCTTGCGGTCAGGCCAGAGGCCGTCGCGACCCACCCGAGGCGCACCACAACTCGCGACTTCCGATTGCCGCTTGGCTAGGGCCGCGCCATCTTGCAGGCGGGGTTGTAGGCCCAGTTGCGATCGAGACCGACCACGCACCATTCGACGCCATAGGTCGCACCGATCATCCCGGTATCTTCGGCGATCGAGTAATAAATCGTGCGCCGCTTGCCATCGGAGATCAAAACCTTGCCGCTGCAGAAGCGGCGCGGAATGGTGCCCGAAGCCCAGGGCATGAACGCCACCTCGCGGACGTGCTCGAACTGCACGAGCTCAAGATCGGAATTCCAGAAGCGGTATTCCTTCTGGCCGAAGCGCGCCTGGATTTTTCCTAGCGGCCCCGGCTCGTCGCACAGCGGCACCACGGCCCGGTAGCTCGGCCCCGGCAGCCAGAAATTGAGTTCCCACAAACTCGCGGCGCGGCTCTCGACCACGAAGCCAAGCACCACCGCGGCGACCGTCAGCATCGCCACGGTCCATGCCGTCAGCCGCGGATAAGTGCGTCTGCGCCGGTAGCGCATTCTTGGCATGGTGAGCCCCCGCCCCGGAGCATTTGATGTCCGGCGTTCCCCCGCCCCATCCGTACCCACTCGTGCCCGCGACAGCGGAAACGCCCGTCTGGCGACGGGGTTTGGTTCCTGCTCACGCGGGAGCAAGCGGGCGCGGACCGGCCGCGCCAAACTTTGCTCCAGCAAAACCCTGACCCCGCGCCCCGCCGGGGTCAAGCCAGACCCGGCCGCGCGCGGTCGTTTCCCGGCCGCCTGTGGCGCGAATGCCGCGAACTTCCGCTTGCTCCGGGGAAAAGGCGGCTCCGACCCGCACTCCCTCTCCCCTCGCGGGAGAGGGAGGTTCCAAGCGCAGCGAGGAACCGGGTGAGGGGGCATGCGGCTTGCTTGGCGCGAATGAGGGATGTCGCTGAGCTCGTGGTTCTCCCCCTCACCCGCCCTCGCCGCTGCGCGGCTCAGGCACCCTCTCCCGCGCGCTGAGAGGGTGGGTCCGCGGGCGGCGGCTCCGTGCTATCGGGATCAAACCCAAGCGCGCGG
>CAZTTL010000141.1:0-9296 GCA_964616635.1 uncultured Rhodoplanes sp.
CGCATGGTCCCCCTCCCCCGTTGTCACGGGGGAGGATCAATACGGAATGGGTGACTGGCATGATGAAGGACAAGGTCCAGCATCTCTTTGTCGAGCCGGCATGCGCCAAGAACCAGGCGAAGTCCGAAAAAGAGCGCCGCGCCGGCTGTTCGAAACCGCTGACGCCGGGTGCGGCGGCCGGCGGCTGCGCGTTTGACGGTGCCAAGATCGCCCTGCAGCCGGTGACGGACGTCGCGCATCTCGTCCATGCGCCGCTCGCCTGCGAAGGGAATTCCTGGGACAATCGCGGTTCCGCCTCATCCGGCCCGATGCTGTGGCGCACCAGTTTCACCACGGATTTGTCCGAACTCGACATCGTGATGGGGCGGGGCGAGCGCAAGCTCTACAAGGCGATCCGCGAGATCGCGACGCGCTACAAGCCGCCGGCGATCTTCGTCTATTCGACCTGCGTGGCGGCGCTGGTCGGCGATGATATCGAAGCCGTGTGCAAGGCCGCCGCGGAGAAATACGGCCTGCCGGTCATTCCCATCAATGCGCCGGGCTTTGTCGGCTCGAAGAATCTGGGCAACAAGCTCGCCGGTGACGCGCTGTTCGAGCACGTGATGGGCACGCGCGAGCCCGACGATGTCGGCCCCACCGACATCAATGTGCTCGGCGAGTTCAACCTGTCCGGCGAGTTCTGGCAGGTCAAGCCGCTGTTCGAGAAGCTCGGCATCCGCATCCGCGCCTCGATTCCCGGCGACGCGCGCTATGCCGATATCGCTGCCGCGCACACCGCACGCGTCAACATGGTGGTGTGCTCGACCGCCCTGGTGACGCTGGCGCGCAAGATGCAGGAACGCTGGGGCATGCCCTATTTCGAGGGCTCCTTCTACGGCATTACCGACACCTCCGAGGCGCTGCGCAATACCGCGGCGCTCCTGGTCGCGCGAGGCGGTGCTCCCCTCCTCCTCGACCAGGCGGAGGCCCTGATCGCAGAAGAGGAGGCGCGTGCATTTGCCCGACTCGCGCCGTACCGCGAACGCCTCAAAGGCAAGCGCGTGCTGCTCAATACCGGCGGGGTGAAATCCTGGTCCGTGGTCTCGGCGCTGATAGAACTCGGCATGGAGATCGTCGGCACCTCGGTGAAGAAGTCGACGCCGGAAGACAAGGAGCGGATCAAGGCGCTGATGCGCGATGACCCGCATATGTTCGAAGGCATGGCGCCGCGCGATCTCTACCGCATGCTGGCTGCCGGCGAAGCCGACATCATGCTGTCGGGCGGTCGCACCCAGTTCATTGCCCTCAAGGCCAGGACGCCCTGGCTCGACATCAATCAGGAGCGCCATCACGCCTATGCCGGCTATGACGGCATCGTCGAACTGGTGCGGCAGATCGACCTCGCAATCCACAATCCCGTCTGGGGTCAGGTGCGCACGCCCGCGCCCTGGGATGCCGAGGGACGCATTACAGCGGGGACACCTGATGTCGCCGCTGCCGATGACGGAGCGACAGTATCGGATTTTGCCGATCCCGCCTTTGCCGCGCGCCACCGCAAGAAATTTGCCGACACGCGTGTCGACAATACTGATCCTGATTTTCTCGCCCACCACCGCAAGAAATTTGCCGGCGCGGCGGGCGACGACATGGGCGAATGCTGAGGGCAAGCCATGACGATTATCATTCCGATACAAAAGGCGGCGTCCGTCAATCCACTGAAGTCATCTCAGCCGCTGGGCGCTGGTTTTGCATTTCTTGGCGTCGAGTCGGCGATGCCGCTGTTTCATGGCAGCCAGGGCTGCACCTCCTTCGCGCTCGTTCTGTTCGTGCGGCATTTCAAGGAGCCGATCCCGCTGCAGACGACCGCGATGGACGAGGTCGCGACCATTCTCGGCGGTGCCGACCATCTGGAAGAGGCCTTGCTGAATCTCAAGGCCCGGACCAATCCGAAGCTGATCGGCATCTGCACGACGGCGCTGGTGGAAACCCGCGGCGAGGACTTTGCCGGCGATCTCGCGATGATCAAGGAGAAGCGCAAGGACGAGCTCGCCGGAACCGAGATCGTGCTGGTGCAGACCCCGGATTTTGACGGCGCGATCGAGGAAGGCTGGTCGAAGGCGGTGACCTCGCTGATTGAAGCGCTGGTGCCGGCAGGGCGACCGCGCGAAATTATCAGCGGCCGCATCAATATTCTGCCCGGTTGGAATCTCACCGTTGCCGATATCGAGCTGCTGCGCGAGACGGTGGAAAGCTTCGGCCTGACGCCGGTAATCGTGCCCGACATTTCCGGCGCGCTCGACGGGACGGTGCCGGACCGCTGGATTCCGACGACCTATGGCGGCACCCCGGTCGAGTCGATCCGCGAACTCGGCCACGCGGTGCATACGATCGCGATCGGCGAGCAGATGCGTGGCGCCGCGCAATATCTCAGCGATGCCGCAAACGTTCCCTTCACCGTGTTCGAGCAGCTCTCCTCGCTCGCCTCGGCTGATCTGTTCGTCACCCTCCTGGCCCAGCTGTCGGGGCGCCCGGTGCCGGCGAAAATCCGCCGTCGCCGCAGCCAGCTCGAAGACGCCTTGCTCGACGGCCACTTCTTCTTCTCCGGCAAGCGGGTCGCGATCGCGGCGGAGCCGGACCAGCTATACGGGCTCGCCTCGTTCTTCGTCGGGCTCGGCGCCGAGATTGCGGTCGCGGTGACGACATCGGCCCACTCGCCGATCCTCGCCAAGGTGCCCGCGCGCGAGGTCCGGGTCGGCGACCTCGGCGACTTCGAGGAGCTGGTCAGTGCCGCGGGCTGCGACCTCCTCGTCACCCACAGCCATGGGCGGCAAGCGGCAGAGCGCCTCGACCTGCCGTTCTTGCGCGTCGGTTTCCCGATCTTCGACCGCCTCGGCAGCCAGCACCGCCGCACCATCCTTTACGAGGGCGCGCGCGACTTCGTGTTCGAGGTAGCAAATACGCTGCAGGCGCATCCGCATCAGCCGCCGGTGCCCGCCGTCGAGCAGTTCGACCCGTTCCGGCAAAGTGGAGATTACCATGACGGCCATACGCAAATTGCGCATCATTGATCCGGAAGAGAGTGTGCCAGCGGCGAACGAGAATGGCGGTGCGCTGCGCGTCGCCATCGCCACCGAGGACCTGAAGAACCTCAACGCGCATTTCGGCGCGGCCCGCCGCTTCGCGATCTATGACGTGACCGCGCAAGGCTGGTCGATGGTCGAGACGGTGGCATTCGACAACGTCTCGGACGCGACCGGCGTGCACGCGCCGGAAGGTGATGATCGCATCACGCCGAAGATCGAGGCGCTGAAGGGCTGCCACCTTCTGTTCTGCCTCGCGATCGGTGGACCGTCGGCAGCGAAGGCCGTCGCCGCCAAGATTCATCCGATCAAGGTCCCAACCGCGCAGCCGGTCGAGGCCGTGCTCGAGCGCACGCGCGTGATGCTCAACGGCACGCCGCCGCCCTGGTTGCGCAAGGTGCTCGCGAATGCCGGCGCGGGGGCCGCGAAGCCGTCTTTTGTCGATGATGAATAGTCGACGCTGAAGAGGAGTTGGAAGCAATCGTCATGAGCTTGAGTCAAGCACCGGGGAAAGCAGACAAACTCAATCCCGCCGCGGCGAGCGATGAAGCCGCGCTGGCGACGCCGTTCCTGCGGGCCTTGGTGCGCCTTGTGCGCGCCCAGGACATGTTCGGCGCCTATGCCAGCCGGCCGGATGCGGCCATGCTTGCGCGCTTCATCATGAGCAAGGAGGAGCGCAAGGCGGCGGCCGGGACCTGCCGGGCCGATCCCGACGTTCTGTCGCGACTCGATCTGTTCTACGGCGCCATCGGTCTGGTCGTGGAGGAGGAGACCGGCATCATCGCGAGCCCGATGATGAAGATCCACAGCGAAGGCTTCGGCCGCGTGATCCTCACCGCGGGAAAGCTCGTCGTGCTGTCGAAGCATCTGCGGGATGCCCAGCGCTTCGGCTTTGAAACCTTCGCCGATATGGCTGCCGAGGGCACGAAGCAGATCGCGGCCGCAGTCGCGACCATCCAGCAATATCCGGAGATCGCCCGCGCCTGACCGCGCGCGTGAAGCACAAGGAGGGCTGACATGTTTACAACCCGCGACGGCACGCCCTGGGAGCCGAACTATCTGATCGCGATCGAGGGCGAGCGCTGCATCGGTTGCGGCCGCTGCTTCAAGGTCTGCGCGCAGGACGTGATGACCTTGATGGCGGTAAACGAAGACGATGAGCTCGTCGCCTGCAACGACGATGATGATGATGAGGAGTTCGAGCGCAAGGTGATGATCCTGACGAATCCTGGCAACTGCATCGGCTGCGGCGCCTGCTCGCGCGTCTGCCCAAAAACTTGCCAGAAATTCGCTCCGGCGAGCTCGCTCAAGGCTGCCTGATCGCGATGACACCGCAATTCGGCCCGCCGGCGGCAACCTGTGCCGATCCGACGTCCGCGGTGACGACCTGTCACCGCGGTTGTGGCAGCGAGGATATCTATCTGGCGCTGACGGGCTGGTATCCGGACGAAGCGACGCTCGACGACCACCAGGAATTCGACGCGCATGTCTTTGCGTCGATCATCGCGGTCGCCGCGGCGCAAGGCCGTGCCGTCCACGCGCATCTCGGGCTTTCGGTCGGGGATTTCCGCGCGCTTGTCGAACGGATGTTTCACGGCGCGTCCGAGATGTTCTGTGCGTGCGAGGTCGAACGCGCCTCTCCCGAGGATGACGAGGTCGCGATGGTGCGCAGTCTTCTGCTGGCGCACCGTTCCTTCGACACGGACGAAAGCCGTTGGCTCGCGGCGATGATCGCACGCCGCGCGGTCGAGCCCAACCACCTGTGGGAAGATCTCGGGCTGCGCAATCGGGCGGAACTATCCCGCCTGCTCACGCGGCATTTCGGCTCGCTCGCCGAGAAGAACACCCGCAACATGCGCTGGAAGCGCTTCTTCTATCGCATGCTGTGCGAAGCGGACGGCATGGTTCTGTGCGCGACGCCGGTGTGCACGGATTGCAGCGACTTCGATCTCTGCTTCGGCGAGGAGACCGGTGAAAGCCGGCTTGCCCGTTCGCGCCGGGACGGGTCGGCCGGACATGACGGCTGACCGGCATTGAAGCAAGCCCGACATGCGCTCACGTCCGGTTTGCGACAGGATTGTCTGCGCGACCAAGCGGCAGGGACGATCGCAACATGACAGGTGAGGCTTCGCTGCGCCGGCGGCCTCTGGTCATGCCGGGCAATGTCACGCAGGGTTGACGGTGCGGCAAATGGTGCGACGGCGCCGTGCCAGCGGGGCGCTGGCACGTGAGTTGCTTGGCTACCAATCAACCGAACCATACGGAGCCAGCACAATGGTGTCTCTGTCGAGCGAAGCGGCTGATGCGGTTAGAAGCGCCCTGACGCGCGCGGGCAAGCCCGATGCCGGCCTGCGCATCATGATCGAGAGCGGCGGCTGCGCCGGGCCCAAATATTCCATCGGGCTCGACCAGGAGCCAGCACCGGATGATGCCGTGCTCGAGTCGGGTGGCATCCGCCTGTTCCTCGATCCGGTCTCCCAGACCCTGGCGACGGGCTTGCGCGTCGATTTCGTCAATCGCGAAGGGCGGGCCGGGTTTATCTTCGAGCGACCCGGCGGCGGGCCGTCCGGATGTGGGTGCGGCCGCGGCGGCGGTGGCGGTGGCGGGTGTGGGATGAAGCGCTGACGACGCCACGATCATGGACGGCAGTCGCCCCATTGCCTTGACGCAGGCCGGATCGGGCCGCAGTGCCCGGGCTCCTGTGGTTCTCAATGACACGACGCTGCGCGATGGCGAGCAGGCGCCGGGTGTCGCGTTTACCGCAGCGGAGAAGGTTGCGATCGCCGGGGCACTCGCTCGCGCGGGGGTCACTGAGCTCGAGGCCGGCACCCCGGCCATGGGGCATCAGGAAATCGCCGCCATCCGCGCGATCGTCGCGGCTAGCCTGCCGCTGACGCCGATCGCCTGGTGCCGGATGCGCATCGAAGATGTCGATGCCGCGCTCGCGGCCGGCGTCACCATGGTGAACCTGTCGATCCCGGTGTCCGACATCCAGATCGCGGCCAAGCTGAAAGGCGACCGCGCGGCAGCGCTCGACCGGCTCGCTCATGTCGTCCGCTATGCGCGTGAGAGGGGCCTGAAGGTCGCTGTCGGCGGGGAAGACAGCTCGCGTGCCGATATCGATTTTCTCATCACCGTGGTCGCCGCCACAAAGGCCGCCGGCGCCCAACGCTTTCGCATTGCCGATACGCTGAGCGTGCTCGATCCGTTTGCGACCCATGCCCTGGTTTCGGCGGTGCGGCAGACGACCGATCTCGAACTTGAGATTCACGCGCATGACGATCTCGGGCTCGCCACCGCCAATACGCTCGCTGCGGTTCAGGCCGGGGCGACGCATGCCTCGGTCACCGTGATCGGACTCGGCGAGCGCGCGGGCAATGCACCGCTGGAAGAGGTCGCGGTCGCGCTTGCGCAATTGCATGGGCGCGAGACCGGTATCGTGCTCGACCAGCTGTCGAGCGTGGCGGCGCTGGTCTCCACAGCGGCAGCGCGGCCGATTCCGGTCAACAAGGCGATCGTCGGCGACCACGTGTTCACCCATGAGTCCGGCATTCATGTCGACGGGTTGCTGAAAGACCGCCGCACCTACGAAGCACTCGACCCCGGCCTGCTTGGTCGCGCCCATCGCTTCGCGATCGGCAAGCATTCCGGCATGGCTGCAATCGCGGCGATGCTATCCGGGCTCGGGCTGCCGGTGGCGCGCGATGAGCTGCCGGCAATCCTACGGCAGGTGCGCGAGCATGCGGTTGCCGGCAAGAGTCCGATCGACGCCGACACGATGCGCACTATCTGGGGCGAGGTGCATAAGCATAACGAAGGCAGCGGCGGGCTGGATGAATTGCGGATCGCGCCGCCATTACGGGAGATTCGGTGAGCGCGATGAAAGCGGCATTGGACAAGAAGTCGGCGCAGGCCGATGGGTATGTGCTGGCGGCGCTGAAATCCGCGGGCTCGGCCGAGGATTTCTTCACGCTGCTTGGCGTGCCTTACGAGCCTAAGGTCTTGCAGGTTGCGCGCCTGCATATCCTCAAGCGCATGAGCGAGTATCTCGAGGGCGATGATCTCGATAGCCTGCCCGACCCGGTCGTGGCGGCGCGCTGCAAGACGGTGCTCGAACGTGCCTATGAGGATTTCGTCAACTCGACGCCGCTCAAGGAGCGCGTCTTCAAGGTCTTGAAGCAGGCGGTGGAGCCGCAGCAGCCCGAGCCGTTCGTCCCGCTCGACCGGCTGTTCGAATAGGGCACCTTGTCATTCATTCCGTCAGGCGCGACTGTCCGTTATCCGAGCGTATCTCGGTTCCACCCGGACAGGGCCGAATGTCGAAAAAGTGTCATGAGCTGACTTCGAACTCCCGGTGCCGTGCCGGTTTGCGCCTCACTATATCCGGCTGCGGCTCGTTGGCTACACGACTCAGTCTCGATCATTGCCTATGATCTGGAATATGTTCCAAACAAGCGTCGCGCATTTGACGGAACCGAGATATGATTTTCTTTCCGCATGGTGCCGTGGGTCGCATCGTCTTTGCCGCCGTTGCCCTGGTCACGAGCGTCGCCATCGCTTCGGGCCAACCTTCGGACAGTCGCCTGAACCGGATCAGCAGCACTAAAACCATAAAGATTGCCTATCGTTCGGACTCCAAGCCGTTTTCATTCCTGAACGAGCACCGGGAACCGGCGGGCTACACGATCGACCTGTGCAAACTCATCGTGAAATCTATCGAGCAGCAGATGAATTCGCTGCTTGGCATCGAGTGGGTCCCGGTCACGACGCATAACAGGTTCGCGGCGGTCGCCAACGGCTCGGCTGACATGGAGTGCGGCTCCAGCACCGTGACCCTCGGTCGGATGCAAGAGGTGGATTTCTCCAATTACATCTTTGTCGAGAACACGGCTTTGGCGGTCACGGCGTCTTCGCGGATTCGCGAAATTGCAGACCTCCGCGGACGGAAGATCGCGGTCATCACCGGCACGACGAATGAAACGGCCTTGGCGCGAGCGCTGCAGCGGCGGCATCTGAGTGCGACAGTCATCCACGTCGGGAATCGGGTTGAAGGCCTGGCGGCATTGGAGAGTGGACGGGTCGACGCCTTTGCCAGCGACAGGTACCTGTTGGGCGGCATGAAGACCGACACGGCGTTGACCATACTTCCGGAGGATTATTCCACCGAACCTTATGCGGTCGTACTGCCGCGAGGCGATTGGGCCTTCCGCCTCGCGGTCAACACTGCCATTGCGCAGATTTTTCGCAGCGGCGAGATTCTCGGTATCTTTACCAAGTGGATCGGCGGCGCCGCGCAGCATCCCAATCTGCTGATTGGCGCGGTCTATCGCCTGGGCGCCCTATCGGATTAGAGCGTTCCTCGGCGAAGCATGCCCTCACATGCACCGCTCGAAGATGTCGATCCAGGAGCCCTTGATGACCGCAGGGTAAGCTGCAGTCGTGGGGGCGATCCTCTTTCTGACGATAAACCTGAACTTTCCCTTCTCGGGTCCCGGGCGCCGGCGTAAGCTTGATTCAAGCTCCCAAACTGGAGCCTCGAATCATACGCCAGAGCATTTTCCGGCGAAGTGGACGCCGGTTCGCCGCAGAAAATGCGACCACTCAAAGAGAAATAGAGCGAAATCCGATTCCGTTAGGTCGGATTTCGCTCTCAGCACGATGGGCGGCAATGGCCGGCGGATCGACTGGGCGGATGTGCTCAGAGCGTGCCTATCCGGTTAACGCGGACACCCACTATATATGGACCGATCGGCGCGACGTACCGACACCGCCTGACCGGCAGTTCGTGACCCAAAGCTGCCGTGGGGCGGGCGCTAATGTTCAACTTTGCGCTTTTATCCTCGAACGAGGGAGGATGCGCATTGCGCTATTTATCCAGATGGCCGGATTGTGTTTCCTCGTCACTGTGTACGTGCGGAACGCCAACCGCGCCTTATAAACCTCCACGTACCGATCCAGCGATCCAAGCGCTTCGCTCAAGTCTTTGCGCGTAACGGTGGACAGCGGGCCGACGATCACCTCCTTGAGCGCCAAAGCCGCCACTGACGAAATTCGTGACCCAGTCGTGTTCAGGAGGCATATTTGGTTTTCTTCGTCAAACCGCGAGGTTGCGGCGAACAAATAATACCCGTGGCCCGTCCTTTTCAAGGGAGTGCGACATCACTCAGCGGACGTCCGGAATTGCACATAGCGTCGTTTGCCATCTGTATTCCATCCGAGAGGCCGCGGCAGACGCCG
>CAZTTL010000142.1:0-9127 GCA_964616635.1 uncultured Rhodoplanes sp.
TCTGGCATCGGGCGGCCAGCACATCGATGTCGCGGTGAGCGTGATCCCCTGCTGAAACGTTAGAGCGAATTCCATTCTACAGCGCGATCAAGCCAGCCAGCGCTTCCGCCGCTTGTAGTGCTTGCCCTCGCGGAACGATTTGCGCTTGCCTTCGGCGATGCCGAGATAAAACTCCTTGACGTCTTCGTTTTCGATCAGCGCTTTGGCATCGCCGTCCATCACGACGCGCCCGTTCTCGAGAATATAGCCGTAGCGCGCGTAGCGCAGTGCCATGCTGGTGTTCTGCTCGGCGAGAAGGAAAGACACGCCCTCGTTTTGGTTCAGATTGCTGACGATGGCGAAAATCTCGTCGACGACCTGGGGCGCCAATCCCATCGACGGCTCGTCGAGCAGGATCATCTTCGGCCGCGACATCAGTGCACGTCCCACTGCGCACATTTGCTGCTCGCCGCCCGAAGTGAAGCCGGCGAGCGCGGTCCGCCGCTCACGCAGGCGCGAAAAGTAGGAATAGACGAGGTCGAGGTCGCGCCTGATCGCCGCGCCGCCGTCGCGGCGGGTGAACGCGCCGGTGAGCAGGTTTTCCTCGACGGTGAGGTGGGCAAAGCAACGCCGTCCCTCCATCACCTGGATGCAGCCGCGCCGCACCAACTCGTTCGGTGTGAGCGCGTGCACTTCGGCGCCGTCGAAAACGATGGAGCCCTTGGTCACCTCGCCGCGCTCGGACTCAAGAAGGTTCGAGATCGCCTTCAGCGTGGTGGTCTTGCCGGCGCCATTGGCCCCGAGCAGGGCGACGATCTCGCCCTTCGGCACCGACAGGGACACGCCCTTCAGCACCAGAATCACGTGGTTGTAGACAACCTCGATATTGTTCACGGTGAGGGCGGGGGGTGGCGACGCCACCCCCTTTGTTGCCTCCGCAGTGCTTGCTGCTTGCTGCATGTCAGGACTTGCAGTCGCGCGGCGTGATGTTGTGCTCTTTGGCGTATTTCTCCGAGTCCTCCTTGATGAGAGCATTCACCACGTCATGATCCGGCTCGTAGTAATGCTTCGAGACGATCTTCCATTTCTTGCCGTCCCACTGCTGGATCGCGACCTTGCCCGGCCCTTCGTGGTTCGCGCAGGTGATCTTCAGCGCGATGGTGAGACCTTCCAGTCCCAGTTCCTTCAACCGGGCTTCGTCGACATCGAGTTTCTCGAAGCCATCGCGCAGTTGCTCGCCGCGGATCTCGACCGTATTGTGAATCTTCATCGCGGTACGGATCGCTTCGGCCGTCCACATGGCGGCGACCAGGCCCCGGTTATAGAGCACTTCGCCGATGCGCTCCTTGAAGGTCGGATCGACCGCCTTGCCTTTGTCGTAGACGTATTTGATGATGTCCTTGTGCACCGGGAAATCGGCGCCCGAGGCGTGGAAGGTTCCCGACAAATAGCCTTTCGCGGCCGCACCAGTGGGCTTGACGTCGTTCTCGGAGCCCGACCACCACACGCCGATGAAATGATCCATCGGATAGCGGATCGATGCCGCCTCCTTGATCGCGACCTGGTTCATCACGCCCCAACCCCACAGCAGCACCCAGTCGGGCTTTTCTCTGCGGATCTGCAGCCAGGCCGCCTTCTGCTCCTGCCCAGGGTGATCGACGGCGATGTCACGGAATTCGAAGCCGTACTTCTTGGCCAGGGCTTGCAGCGTGCGGATCGGCTCCTTGCCGTAAGCTGAGTTGTGATAGATGAGGAAGATCTTCTTGCCCTTCAGCTTGTCCATCCCGCCCTCGCGCTCACCGATGTAATTGATGAATGCTGAGGCCTGATCCCAATAGGTCGCGGGGAAGTTAAAGACCCATTTGAACACCTTGCCATTCGCGGCGGAGGTCCGGCCGTAGCCCATCGAGAAGACCGGAATCTTGTCGACCGTAGCCTTTGGAATAAGCTGGTAGGTGATGCCGGTGGAAAGCGGCTGGTAGACGAGGCCGCCGGAAGGCTCCTCGCTCTTGGTCTTCTCGTAGCACTCGACGCCCTTCTGCGTGTTGTACTCGGTCTCGCACTGGACGTACTTGATCTTCGCGCACTCGCCATCCTTCAGACATATTCCGCCGTCGCGCTCATTGAGCATGGTGAAGTAGTCCGAATAGCCGTTGAAGAACGGAATGCCATTGGGCGCGTAAGGGCCGGTACGAAATTCGAGGCCAGGTATAACAAGCTCGTAGCTGCTCGCGGCACCGGCCGCCAAGACCGTGCCGACCGCTGCAACCATGGTTGATTTTAATATTCCAGATAACGTCATTGCATTTCCTCCTTTTTTGGCAGGCCCAGCCCGCCGATTATCTGTCGCCCAACCCCCGCTCCTAAGGGCTGCTTGCTAATAAGGAAAAGGCCATAGCCGCAGCTTTTCCTTCGCGATCTGCCATAGTCGCGCCAATCCGTGCGGCTCCAGAATGAGAAAGAAAATGATCAGAGAGCCCATGATCACATATTCAAGATGCTTGGCAAACGCAGCGGTCAAACCGAGCCCGTCAACCATCGTGTCACTGAGAGCGATGGGCATGAGAACGAGAAACGCGGCGCCGAGAAAGCTACCGAGAATCGTCCCGAGCCCGCCGATGATGATCATGAACAGCACCCGAAATGAGTTTTGAATACCGAACGTATCGCCACCTTCGGCTGCACCGAGCCAAAGAATAAACATCATCGCGCCCGCAACGCCGATATAGAACGAACTGACCCCAAAGGCGGACAGCTTCGCGACCAGCGGGCGAATGCCGATCAGTTCGGCGGCGACATCCATATCGCGGATCGCCATCCATGAGCGGCCAAAGCGGCCGCGAACGATATTTTTGGCGCCGAGCGCCAGGATCGCTACCATCGCAAGGGCGAGCAGATACTTCGCGGCGGGGGCAGCACTCTCTCCGGTCATTAGCACACCGAAAAAGGTGCGCGGCCGGACCGTAATCTGGCCGGTCGCGCTGTAATTTCTTAGCCAATCCCATTTATAGAACAGCCAGACCAGGAAGAACTGTGCGGCGAGCGTCGCGACCGCGAGATAGAATCCTTTGATCCTTAGGCTTGGTAATCCGAACAACATGCCGACGGCAGCGGTGATCACGCCGGAGGCCAGGAACACAATCACCAGGTTGAGCTCCGGCATCATCGTCATCAGCTTGAAGGCGGAATAGGCGCCGACGCCCATGAACGCTCCGGTCCCGAGCGATAGCTGACCGCAGTAGCCGGTCAGGATATTCAGGCCGACCGCGGCCAGGCTGAAAATAAGGAAGGGAAGAAGAATTGCGCTGAGGAGATACGCGTCGACAAAAAACGGCACGACGAGAAAAGCAACGAGGGCGACCGCAATGACAAACCACCGATCTTGCGCGATCGGAAAAATCGCCTGGTCGGCGGCATAGGATGTCTTGAACTGACCGACTTCCCGATAGAACATGCTGTTTCCTACTGCGTTGCGTGGCGGCGAAGCGATGACCAAGATGCCTTAGCGGCGAGCGAGGTCGACGGCGGTCCGCCGGACATGAACTAAACCCGCCGGATGATTTTTTCGCCGAACAAGCCTTCCGGCCGAACCAGCAGAAAGGCGAGCGCCAACATGTAGGCGAACCAGTTCTCCACTGCGCCGCCGACAAAGGGACCGAAATAGACTTCTGCGACCTTCTCGCCGACGCCGATGATCAGCCCACCAATGATCGCACCGGGGATGGAATCGAAGCCGCCAAGAATCAGCACCGGCAGCGCCTTCAGCGCAATCAGTGACAACGAGAACTGAACGCCTGACTTCGCGCCCCACATGATCCCGGCGACCAAAGCGACGATACCGGCGGCCGCCCAGACGATCGCCCAGATCGTGTTGAGCGATATGCCGACCGAAAGCGCCGCCTGATGATCGTCGGCAACGGCGCGCAAAGCGCGGCCGATGCGCGTCTTCTGGAAAAAGATGGCAAGCGCGGTGACGAGAACGGCGGCCACCACGGCCGCGACGACTTCCAACTTATCGACATAAAGGCCGTAACCATCGAGCAGCCAATCAACGGCACCGCTCGGCAGGCCGAGATCGAGCACCTTCACGTCCGAGCCCCACAGAAGATCGCCGGCGCCCTCCAGCACATAGGCGAGCCCCAGCGTCATCATGAACAGGATGATCGGCTCCTGATTGATGAGATGGCGCAGCACGAGCCGCTCGATCAGGATCGCGAGTCCGATCATCACGCCCACCGTCGCGATGATGGCGAGCCACGGCGGCATCGCCAGTGCTGAATTGATCTGATGGGTGATCGGGACGGTACCGGTGAGGAAGCCGGCCAAGGTCAGGCCCGCGAACAGCGCCATGACCCCTTGCGCAAAATTGAAGACGCCGGACGCCTTGAAGATCAGCACAAAGCCCAGCGCGACCAGCGAATACATCACTCCCGTCAGGAGGCCACTGATCACCGTCTCCAAAAAAAACGACATGCAAGCTTTCCCTTCGTAAGCGAAGGTTTCGTTCACTCACGCGCTAGAGCGAATTCCGTTCAGGTGGAATCGGAATTCGCTCTATTTCTCTTTGCGTCATCGCATTTTCTGCGGCGAACCGGTGTCCACTTCGCCGGAAAATGCTCTAATGACCCATGCCGAGATAGGCTCGGATCACGACCGGATCGGTTTGCACCTCGCCGGGCGGCCCTTCGGATATCTTGACGCCGTGATCGAGCACCACGACGAAATTCGACAGATCCATCACCACGCCCATGTCATGCTCGATCAGGGCGATCGTGGTGCCGAACTGGCGGTTGACGTCGAGGATGTAGCGCGACATGTCCTCTTTCTCTTCGATGTTCATGCCGGCCATCGGCTCGTCGAGCAGCAGCAGCTCGGGATCCATCGCGAGCGCGCGGCCGAGCTCCACCCGCTTCTGCAAGCCGTAGGGCAGCCGGCCGACCGGAACCTTGCGAATATGCTCGATTTCAAGAAAATCGATGATGCGCTCGACCGCCTCGCGATGCTCAAGCTCTTCCTTCTGCGCCGGGCCCCAGTGGACAAACTGCCACAGCAGTCCCTTGTGCATCTTCAGCGCCCGCCCCGACATGATGTTGTCGAGCGTGGACATGCCCTTGAACAGGGCGACGTTCTGAAATGTGCGGCCGATCCCCTGCCGAGCCGCCGTGTGCGGGCGCATCTGGTTGCGGCGCTCTCCCTTGAAGGTGATGGCGCCTTCCTGCGGATGATAGAAGCCGTTGATGACATTGAGCATCGAGGTCTTGCCGGCGCCGTTCGGGCCGATAATGGCGACAATCTCGCCGCGCTCGATCTCGAAGCTCACCCCCTGCAAGGCATGCACGCCGCCGAAGCGCAGGGAGATATTGTCGACCTTGAGCAGGATATCGGCGGCACGGTCCGGATCGACCCGCGAGCCGTGCCCGAGGAAATAGTGGCGCCGACGCATGGTCGTGAGGGTTACCAGCGCCTCGTCGCGCGTCTCGTAAAGATTGGAGCGGAAGCGCTCGGCCTCGGCGCGCTTGCGGATGGTCGTGCGCGTCTCGGCCGAAGCGCCAAAGCGCGCAGTGCCATTGCTGTATTTGACATTGGCAATCTTGCCGCGGGTGGCGAATTCGTCCCACGCTTCAGGCGCGACGATGCAGTTCTCATAATTGATCAGAAAATACCACCGCCCTCCGGCAACGGCCATCTGCCGGTCGACCTCATCATAGAACTGCTGCACGATCTCGTTGTTCGCGAACAGGACCTGGCTGAGATCAATCTCCATCACTTCGAGCGCGGAGTTGAACTTGATCCGGCTTGCAAAATCGATTGGCTGGGCGGTGCGATGGATCATGTCATCCATTCTTCGGCCCTCGCTGCGAACGGGAGCGCTTGCGGTCGGCATTCATCGCGTGCGCGCCGCCGATCGATCCGAGCGTCGGCACGGCGATGAAGGAACCGACGGGTTTGCATGCTTCACGGCAGAACGGCATCCATGCGACGCGAAAATGCATGGATGGTCCGAGCGCCCGCATCATTCCGCCGCCTCACGGCGGGGCATCGGCGTGACGGGAAGAGGCTCCAGATCGCGAATCTTCACCCGCGCCGAGATCGCACCCTTGCGGCCGTCCTCGAAAGTGACTTCGGTGGTGATGTCGGCCTCGTGCGAGCCATCATAGAGCGCGGTCACCAAGGGCGCGTAGCGCTCGGCGATGAAGCTGCGCCGCACCTTCTGGGTGCGGGTGAGTTCGCCATCGTCGGGATCGAGCTCTTTGTGCAGGATGAGGAAACGCCGGATCTGGGCGCCTGCCATCACCTCTTCCTCGGCGAGCAGCCGATTGACCTCGATCACGTGCTTTTCGAGCAGATCATAGACCTGGGGATGGCCAGCAAGCTCCTGATAAGCGGCGTAGACGACATTGTTCCGCTCGGCCCAGCTCCCGACCGCGGTGAGATCGATATTCAGCATCGCCACGACGAAGTCGCGCTCGTGGCCGAAGGTGACCGCCTCCTTGATGTGCGGGAAAAATTTGAGCTTGTTCTCGATATATTTCGGCGCGAACAGGGTGCCGTCATTGAGCCGGCCGACATCCTTCGCCCGGTCGATGATTTTCAGATGCCCTGTCTTCGGATCAAAAATGCCGGCATCGCCGGTTTTGACATAGCCGTCGGCGGTTAGCGCCTCGGTGGTCTTTGCCTCCTCCTTGAAATAGCCGGTGAACATGCCGGGCGATTTGAACTGCACCTCGCCACTTTCGGCGATGCGCAAATCAACGTTCGGTGCCGCCGGACCAACCGTATCGGCGTGAATCTGCGCGTCCGGATGCGCGGTGATATAGAGGAAGGCCTCGGTCTGCCCGTAGAGCTGCTTCAGGTTCAAACCGAGCGAGCGGTAGAAAGAGAACAACTCCGGACCGATCGCTTCACCCGCCGTATAGGCCACGCGCACGCGCGACAGGCCGAGCACGTTTTTCAGCGGCTCATAGATCAGGAACTTGCCAAGCGCATAGAGGAGGCGCCCCTTCAGCGGCGTTGGCTCACCGTTCAGGATCGGCTCGCCATAGCGGCGCGCAACACCGATAAAATAATGGAATAAGGCGCGCTTGATGCGCGCGGCGTCTTCGAGCCGGATGGTGATGCGGGTGAGCATCTGCTCAAAAATGCGCGGCGGTGCGAAAAAGAAGGTCGGCCCGATCTCCCGCAAGTCCTGCATCGCCGTCTCGCTGCTTTCCGGACAGGCGAGGCAGAACCCGGAGACAAAGCTTTGGGCGTAGTTCAGATAATGGTCGCCGACCCAGGCAAGCGGCAGATAGGCCAGCGCGACATCGTGCTCGTCGAGCTTATCGAACGCGACGGTGTCGGCTGCGGCGTTGATGCATCCGGCAGCGGACAGCATCACGCCTTTGGATTGCCCGGTGGTTCCCGAGGTATAGAGAATGATCGAGGTATCCGAGCCCTGACCGGCCGCGATCTCGCCGTCGAGCCAGGTGCTTACCGTGGGGTCAGCGAGCTCCCTGCGGCCATTTTCGATCACCTTGTCGATCGCATGGAGGCGCGTATCGTCGTAGTCGCGTAGCCCGCGGGGCTCGTCATAGATGATGTGCTCGATATGGAGCGGCCGGTCGGAGACCGAGATGATCTTGTCGACTTGCTCCTGATCCTCAACAACGGCAAATCGCACGTCCGCATGGGCGAGCACGTAAGCGAGCTCGTTGGCGACCGCATCGGCATAGACCGGCACTGGGATGGCGCCGAGCGTCTGCGCCGCCATGATCGACCAGTACAATCTCGGCCGGTTCGAGCCGACAATGGCGATCGTGTCACCCCGCTTGAGGCCCAGGCGATTAAGGCCAACGGCGAGGGCGCGCACATGCTCGAACACCTGCGCCCAGGTCCAGCTCTGCCAAATGCCGAAGTCCTTATGGCGGATCGCCGGCCGGGAACCAAACCGATCAGCATTGCGCGCCAATAGCTTCGGGAACGTGTCCGCCCTCAAGGCCGCCAACACGGCATTTCCTCCCTGCGGGCTGGCGCGTTGCTCGCACCCGATTATGCCCGACGCGGCGGCTATCGACCGCCATTTGCTATGAATACTACTTGGCAGTTAATCGGTCTGTCTACAAGAAATCGCTTGACAGACTAACAGTGCGAATTTAAATTAACATAGGCGGTCGGAGTGTTTTTCTCGTATAATTATCAATATTGTTCGCCGTAACGGCTGAGGCTTTTTAGATCAATAACTGTTATCCCGCCGCGCTCGACACGAAGGAGACCTTTCGTTTCAAGTAGTTTCAAGCCTTTGTTGGCTGCTTGGCGCGAGAGGCCGGACAAGGCACCGATCTCTTCCTGAGAAATATCGAGATGCATTTCGGGCTTGCGATAGAATACCGGATTAAATAGCCAGGAAATGTTACGGGCCAAACGACTTGTCGCGTCCAGCATGCGATCGTATTCGACAAGCGCAATAAATTGCCCGAGCCGCTCGTTGAGTTGCCGCACAAGGAAGCGATTGAACGCGGCACTATTGTCGAAGAGCCAGCAGAAAGTCGACCTGTTCATCAGCGCCATCCGCGTGTCGCGGAGCGCAACGAGATCGTATTGGCGGGGTTCGTTCTTAAGAACCGTCCCCTCGCCGAACCAACCTCCCGCCCTGATACCTGCCAGAGAAACGGCTTTCCCCATTCTTGATATCCTGCTGAGCTTGACGAGGCCGACTGCAACGCCGGTCCAGGCATCCAGGCGGTCACCGCGGTGGCAAATATAGGCTCCCTTCAGAAAAGTTTTCTCAACGATGCCTCGCCTTGCCTGCTCAAACTCATTTTCGGTTATTTCGCGCGACCAGGCCGCGATTTCCTTCAGTTGATCCGCTGAGATCATAAGCTTGGTCCTCGATGCAAGCCGTCCTTGCCTCGGCGCGCCCAGGAGCTTGATGGACGGTCCCATTGTATAATGGCAGAGATTCGGGTGCTATCGACAAGGATGGGACATGGGCCAGGTTCTTCATGGGAGCCCAGCACGACGCAGGCGATCCGTCGAGCGATACAGTGAAGTCGAGAGAGCATAAGAGGGCGCTGGCGCGGCGCCATGGGATCAATCCGAAGACCGTCGTCAAATGGAGGCGCAGGACCTCGACCCGCGATGCACCAACCGGTCGAAGGGGATCGCGCCA
>CAZTTL010000143.1:0-9100 GCA_964616635.1 uncultured Rhodoplanes sp.
CGGCGATGTGAGTGAATTCAAGCGTGGAAAAGGCGCCGTCCGGCGCCTTTTCCTTGTCCATAATCCAGACGACGACTTGCGCTAAGGCCGCAAGGCCGCTTGAGTTGGCTCCCGTTGAGAATGCGAAGCGATCCGGGGGCGCCGTCGATGCCGTCCGCAAGGAGGCGACACGTGGTTGATATTGCATTTCAAGCGGGCGCGGTTGGGACGGCCGAGGATATTTCACGCGCCAAGATTTTGAGCCGGCTGCATTCGCGCGATGCGATTTTCCGCGCGCTGACGCTAACCGCGGCGATCGCAGTGTTGCTCATCCTGGGCGGCGTTTTCGTCTCATTGGCGTCGGGCGCGGCGCCGGCGTTGCGTACCTTCGGTCTCGGATTTCTCTACACCGAGGTCTGGAACCCGGTGACCGACCAGTTCGGCGCCCTCGCACCGATCTACGGCACGATCGTCACCTCAACCATTGCCATGTTGATAGCGGTGCCAGTGGGGCTGCTGATCGCGCTATTTTTGACCGAACTCTGTCCGCCGATCCTGCGCCGGCCTATCGGCATCGCCATCGAACTGCTTGCCGGCATTCCCAGCATCATTTTCGGTATTTGGGGCCTGTTTATCTTCGCCCCCTTCCTGCAACGCACGCTGCAGCCGGCGCTGATCGATCTCTTCGGGCCGATCCCCGTGTTGTCGTCGTTGTTTGCCGGGCCGCCCTACGGCATCGGCATGCTGACGGCAGGACTCATTCTCGCGATCATGGTGCTGCCCTTCATCACGTCGATCTCGCGCGATGTGTTCGATGCCACCCCGCCGGTGCTGAAGGAGGCGGCCTATGGCATTGGCTGCACGACCTGGGAGGTAATGCGCTTCGTGGTTCTGCCGCATGCCAGGGTGGGCGTCATCGGCGGCGTGATGCTCGGGCTGGGCCGGGCGCTGGGCGAGACCATGGCGGTGACCTTCGTCATCGGCAATGCGCATCGCATTTCCGCTTCGCTGCTGGCGCCGGGAACAACGATTTCGGCGGCGATTGCCAATGAGTTCACGGAAGCCGTCGGCGACCTCTATACCTCGTCGCTGATCGCGCTCGGGCTCATTCTCTTCTTCATCACCTTCGTCGTGCTGGCGATCGCCCGCTACATGCTGCTCCGCCTCGAACGACGCCTCGGGTGATCCATGTCCAAACTTTATGCACGGCGGCGCGCCCGTAACTTCATTCTGATGAGCCTGTCGATCGGCGCCACGGTGGTCGGTCTCGGCTGGCTCGTGCTGGTGCTGGGCGCCCTGCTGTGGAACGGGTTCACCTCGCTGTCACTGCAGGTTTTCACCGAGATGACGCCGCCGCCGGGAAGCGCCGGCGGCCTGCTCAATCCGATCGTCGGCAGCCTGATCATGACCGGGCTCGCCGTGGCGATCGGCACGCCGGTCGGGATTCTCGCCGGCACCTACATGGCCGAGTACGGCAGATATGCCAAGATTTCCATGGTGGTGCGCTTCATCAATGACATCCTGCTGAGCGCGCCGTCCATTGTGGTCGGGCTCTTTGTCTACGAAGTGGTGGTGCGGCCGATGGGGCACTTCTCCGGGCTCGCCGGCGCCGTGGCGCTTGCCATCATCGTGGTGCCCGTCGTGGTGCGGACCACCGAGGACATGCTCATGCTGGTGCCGAAGGAACTGCGTGAGGCGGCAACCGCGCTTGGCGTGCCGCGCGCATACGTGATCGCGCATGTCGCCTATCGCGCCGCGCGCGCCGGCATCATCACCGGCATCCTGCTGGCGGTAGCCCGCATCAGCGGCGAAACCGCACCGCTGCTGTTCACGTCATTGAACAATCAGTTCTTCTCCGCCGATCTTAACGCCCCGATGCCCAGCCTGCCCGTCGTGATCTTCCAGTTCGCCATGAGCCCTTATCAAGACTGGCAGAACCTGGCCTGGGCCGGGGCCCTGATCATCACCTTCGCGGTGCTGGCCCTCAGCATTGCCGCGCGCGCGCTCGCTTCAAGGAATATCCAATGACAGCCATGCATGAGACGCGTAAGTCGACGGGCGTCGCCGTTCCACCGCCGCACATGCATGCGCCAGTCGAGGCGGGCACGGAGCTCGAGGAAAAGGTCTCGGTGCGCCACGTAGACTTTTTCTACGGCGATAACAGAGCGCTGAAGGATATCAGCGTGCCGCTCTATGCGCGGATGGTGACCGCCTTCATCGGGCCGTCCGGATGCGGGAAATCGACGCTGCTGCGCACTCTCAACCGCATCTACGATCTTTATCCCAACCAGCGCGCCGAAGGCGAGGTGCTGCTCGACGGCAAGAACATCCTGTCGCCGAAACAGGACCTCAACCTGCTGCGGGCGCGGATCGGCATGGTGTTCCAGAAGCCGACGCCGTTCCCGATGTCGATCTACGAAAACATCGCGTTCGGCGTCCGCCTCTACGAGCGGCTCGGCAAAAGCGATCTTGACCTTCGGGTCGAGCAGGGCCTGCGCCGCGCCGCGCTGTGGGACGAGGTGAAGGACCAGCTTAGCGCCAACGGCCTCAGCCTGTCGGGCGGCCAGCAGCAGCGCCTGTGCATCGCCCGCACTGTCGCGGTGAAGCCGGAGGTCATCCTGCTCGACGAGCCCTGCTCGGCGCTGGACCCGATCTCAACCGCCAAGATTGAAGAGCTGATCGATGAACTCAAGGACGATTACACGATCGCCATCGTGACGCATAACATGCAGCAGGCCGCGCGCGTATCGGACTTTACCGCGTTTATGTATCTCGGTGAGCTGGCGGAGTTCGGGACCACCAGCAAGATGTTTACGGCGCCCTCGGACCGCCGGACTCAGGATTACATTACCGGCCGCTTCGGTTAGGCGATCCGGGCTGACGATAAGGATGCTGGATGCGATGATGGAACACACCATGAAGGCCTTCGATGCCGATCTGCAGGATCTCGGCCGGATGGTCGCCGAGATGGGGGGCCTTGCAGAGCAGCAGATCAGCGACGCGATCGATGCGCTCGACCGGCGCGACTCCATGATCGCGCAACAGGTGATCACCGGCGATGCGCGCATCGATACGCTGCAGCGCGAGATCGAGGAGAAGGTGATCCTCACCATTGCGCGGCGCCAGCCGATGGCGGTCGATCTGCGCGAGATTGTCGGCGCGCTGCGCATTTCCAACGATATCGAGCGGATCGGCGACCTCGCTAAGAACATCGCCAAGCGGGTGCTTGTGCTCGACAGCGAATTCCGCTCGCAGAAGGTGATGCGTGGCGTCGAGCACATGGCGGAGTTGGTGCTGGCGCAGATCAAGGATGTGCTCGACGCTTATGCCCGCCGCGACGTGCAGAAGGCCCTAGCGGTATGGCGCAGCGATGAAGGGATCGACGCGGTCAATAATTCGCTGTTTCGCGAGCTCTTGACCTACATGATGGAAGACCCGCGCAATATCGGCATCTGCATCCATCTGCTGTTTTGCGCCAAGAATATCGAGCGGATGGGCGACCATGCGACCAATATCGCCGAGACCGTCTATTACATGGTCGAGGGGCAGACGGTGATGGAAGAACGTCCGAAGGGCGACAAGACCAGCATGACCATGGTGCCGTTCGATGCCTGATGGCCGGTCCGTGATCCCACCCTTGCGTCCGCTTTCGGCACAACATGGCAGGCAGTGGTTGCGATCCGCGGTGCGGATCGGTTTCCGTGCCGAGCCTGTCTGGCACAGTTGTGGATAGATAGGATCAAGGCGCATGGCGGCGCGAATATTGATCATTGAGGACGAAGAGCCGCTGACCTTGTTGCTGCGGTATAACCTGGAAGCGGAAGGTTATGCGGTCGACGCCGCGGCACGCGGCGATGACGGCGATCTGCGCCTCAAGGAAAACCCGCCCGACCTTGCCATCGTCGACTGGATGTTGCCGGGCCTCTCCGGAATCGAGCTGATCCGCAGGCTGCGCGGCCGCGCTGAAACCCAGCAGCTCCCAGTCATTATGTTGACGGCGCGCGGCGAGGAGGGAGAGCGCGTGCGCGGTCTCGCGACCGGCGCCGACGACTATATCGTCAAGCCATTCTCGGTGCCCGAACTGCTCGCGCGCATCCGTGCTCTCTTGCGGCGGGCGCGCCCGGAGCGGGTCGCCGCCGTGCTCAGTTCGGCCGACATCGAGCTCAATCGCGACAAGAAACGGGTATCACGTGCGGGGCGCGACGTCCCGCTCGGTCCCACCGAGTTCCGCCTGCTCGAATTCCTGATGGAGAATCCCGGGCGGGTGTTCTCGCGCGAGCAGTTGCTCGATCAAGTCTGGGGCC
Organism: uncultured Rhodoplanes sp.; assembly: GCA_964616635.1. Taxonomy (GTDB): domain Bacteria; phylum Pseudomonadota; class Alphaproteobacteria; order Rhizobiales; family Xanthobacteraceae; genus Rhodoplanes. The sequence continues at coordinate 4,284 of CAZTTL010000143.1, forward strand.
GCGACGTCTATATCGACGAGCGCACCGTCGATGTGCATGTCGGGCGGCTGCGCAAGGCCCTCAATCGCGGCCAGCGGCCTGACCCGATCCGCACCGTCCGCGGCGCCGGCTATGCCCTCAACGACCGCTACGGCGTGGAGACGTAAGCGCCCCTCACGCCGGGAGTTCTCAGCCCCTGCTCATTGCCGCACCACACGCTTCTCCCGTCGGCGATCGCTTAATGGCTGGTAGGCGATGCGCGCGTGGTGCGGACAATAGGGCAGCGCTTCCGCGGTCTTTCCACCACAGAAGAAGAAATCATGCATGCCGGGATCGCCGATCGGCCAGCGGCAGCGCGTCTCGGTCAGTTCCAGCAATGTGCAGCGCTGTCCGATCGGAATAACCTCGGCGCTGATCTCGGGCTCGAGCTCATAGTCGATATCGAGAGCCGGCGCGCGCGCGACCGCAGCATTGCCGCGCAAAGCCGGCCGTGCAACGCGCAGCAGCGCCACCGAGGCGCGCGGCTTGCGCTGGCGCGGAACCGAAGATGCCGGACTCTTCGCGCGGCCCGACAACCCCAGCCGATGAACCTTGCCAATCACCGCGTTACGTGTAATCCCGCCCAGCTCCACTGCGATCTGGCTCGCCGAAAGGCCGTCATTCCATAACTTCTTGAGGAGTTCTACTCGCTCATCGGTCCACATATCGCCCTCGTTCGTGTCGCGACGGCTACGCTCGCATCGACAGAATCCGCCCTCGCCGCTCGGCAACCGAAGCTGCCAACGGAATACGCAAGGACATAAAGGGAAACTCAGAGTATCGTCCGCCGCCGTACGATATCTCGTAGGTACTGATAAGAACGCTACTATATGGCGCGGTGCCCGCGCAAGACTCCCCACCATTGCATCCACAATTCATGGCGGTTTCGAGTCCGATTCCGTTTTCACGGCAAAACGCGGGCACCAACGTGTTGACAGCCGGGGCGCTACCCCTAAAATAGATTAGAAGTGCCGTCCCGCGGGGCGGCACATTCGTTTTCAACGGACGCGAACAGGCTTAAGCGTGTCGCATCTCCTGCCGACCTATGCGCGCGTCGATCTTGCTTTTGAGCGAGGCGAGGGCCCTTGGCTGACCACCAAGAACGGCGACCGCTACCTCGATTTCGCGGGCGGCGTCGCCGTCAATATTCTGGGCCATGCGCATCCAGCGCTGGTTGCCGCACTCAACGCGCAGGCGGCCAAGCTCTGGCACGTCTCCAATCTCTATCGGATTCCTGAAGCCGAGCGGCTCGCCGATCGTCTCTGCGCGAACACGTTTGCCGACCTGGTTTTCTTTTGCAATTCAGGCGCCGAAGCGATGGAAGGCGCGATCAAGGTCGCACGCAAATACCACGCAGCGAGCGGCCACCCGGACCGCTATCGGATCATCACCTTTGAAGGGGCCTTCCACGGCCGCACGCTGGCGACGCTCGCCGCCGGGGGACAGAAGAAATATCTGGAGGGGTTCGGCCCGCCGGTCGAAGGGTTCGATCAGGTTCCATTCGGTGATTTCAACGCTGTCAAGCGGGCGATCACGCCGGAGACGGCAGCGATCCTGATCGAGCCGATCCAGGGCGAAGGCGGCGTGCGCGTGGCATCGGGCGAATTTCTGCGCAGCTTGCGCGATCTTTGCAATGCGCAGGGGCTGCTGCTGGTCTTCGACGAGGTACAGACCGGGGTCGGCCGCACCGCAAGCTTTTTCGCCTACGAACGGGCAGGTGTTGCACCCGACGTGATGGGGATCGCCAAAGGACTGGGCGGCGGCTTTCCGGTCGGTGCAGTGCTCGCGACCGCCGAAGCCGGCAAGGGGATGACGGCGGGCACGCATGGCTCGACCTTTGGCGGTAATCCGTTGGCGATGGCGGTCGGCAATGCGGTGCTCGACGTCGTGCTGGCACCGGGTTTCCTCGAAGAGGTGCAGCGCAAAGTGCTGCTGTTCAGGCAGCGGCTTGCCGAGATCAAGGATCGGCATCCAAGCGTGGTCCGCGAGATCCGCGGCGAAGGCTTGCTGATCGGTCTTGCTGCCGCAGTGCCGAACGACAAGCTCGTCACTGCGCTGCGCGAGGAGAAAATGCTCGTGGTCGGCGCCGGCGACAATGTGGTGCGGCTGCTGCCGCCACTGATCATCAACGCGACAGAAATTGCTGAGGCGATGGATCGGCTCGACCGTGCCGTCAGCCGCCTCGCGCAGGCAACCGCAGCATAGTTAAGCAGATTCCAATTCGGGGCTTTGGAATTAGCCTCAACAATTTTACTGTGTCATCGCGCTGGTCTGCGGCAGGGCGATAGACGCAGAGATAACGAAAGGGGCGGGAGGGCCTTGCCCGGTGACAAGAGTTCGTCATTTTCTCGATTTGATCGATATTCCTGCCGATGACCTGCAAGGAATGATTGCTGCCAGTCGCGCCATGAAGGCCGCGTGGAAGAACGATTGCAGCGATACGGCACGGCCGCTCGCTGGCAAGACGCTGGCCATGATCTTCGACAAGCCATCGACGCGGACGCGCGTCTCCTTCGACGTCGCCATGCGCCAGCTCGGGGGTGACACGATCCTCCTGACCGGCCAGGAGATGCAGCTCGGCCGCGGCGAAACCATCGCTGATACGGCGCGCGTGCTCTCCCGTTATGTCGATGCGATCATGATACGCACGCTCGACCCGGCGACGGTGCAGGAGTTCGCACAATATGCCTCGATCCCGGTGATCAACGGGCTGACCAAGCGCTCCCATCCCTGTCAGGTCCTGGCCGACGTGATGACCTTCGAGGAGCATCGCGGGCCGATCCGCGGCCGGCGCATTGCCTGGAGCGGCGACGCCAACAATGTGATGACCTCATGGATGCATGCGGCCGAGCGTTTCGATTTCGAGCTGCGCATTGCCACGCCGGCGGAGCTGGCACCGATGAAGGCGCTGGCGGCATGGATCGATGCCTCACGGGCAACCATTCAGCTCGGGCATGATCCGGAAGCAGCGGTCGATGGCGCCGACTGCGTGGTGACCGACACCTGGGTCTCGATGGGGGACAGGAACGGTGCCAAGCGCCATAACCTGCTCAAGCCTTTTCAGGTGAATGCGCGGCTGATGGCAAAGGCGGCACCCGATGCGATCTTCATGCACTGCCTGCCTGCGCATCGCGGCCAAGAAGTGACCGGCGAGGTGATCGACGGACCGCAGTCGGTCGTGTTCGACGAGGCGGAAAACCGCCTGCATGCGCAAAAAGGCATCCTGACCTGGTGCTTTGATGCGGCCGAGCCGTGAGCGATTGACCGACCGCGCAGGTGTTTCGTTTCCTGCTCCGTCAGAGCATCCGACAAGCGCATGCCGATGAATTCCGAGACTGCCGCGGCCGCGGGCACCGGCTATGTGCACGGCTATTCCGGCCGCGAAGGCCAGCGGCTGCTCGACCAGGCTTCAAGCCTCGTCGAATTGCTGCATTGGGACACGGCGTTTCCGGCGGGAACCGTGGTGCTCGAGGCGGGCTGTGGCGTCGGCGCGCAGACCGTCACCATCGCCCACGCAAGCCCGCACGCACAGATCTGCTCCGTTGACATTTCTGAACAATCACTGCAGGCGGCAAGAGCGCGCGTCGCGGAAGCCGCTCTCGCCAATGTCGTTTTTCTGCAGGGCAACATTTTCCAGCTGCCGTTTCCGCCCCGCACTTTTGATCATGTCTTTGTGTGTTTCGTGCTCGAGCATTTGCGCGACCCACGCGCGGCGCTCGCCAGCCTCAAGCAATTGCTGAAGCCGGGCGGCACCATCACGGTGATTGAAGGCGACCACGGCTCCACCTATTTCCATCCCGACAGCATGGATGCCCATCGTGCGATCCAGTGCCTCGTCGACCTGCAGGCCCGCGGCGGCGGTGATGCCCTGATCGGCCGCAAGCTTTATCCGCTGCTGGTCGAAGCCGGCTTTCAAGCGGTCACCGTGTCGCCGCGCATGGTCTATGTCGATGCCAGCCGCCCGGCGCTCGTTGACGGTTTCACGCGGAAAACCTTCAACGCGATGGTGGAGGGCGTGCGCGATGACGCCATCGCCGCCGGACTGATCGACACAGCCACCTGGGACAAAGGCATTCGCGACCTTCACCGCACGACCGCCGACGACGGCGTGTTCTGCTATACTTTTTTCAAGGCGGTGGCGACGATCCCCCGGTGAACCAGCCTCCGCCCCCGGATCAAGTCCAACGGAATACATCGCCGGAAAATGCTCCCGTTGCTTGCGACGCCATCGGCTTATTGACAGGCAGTGGCTGAAACTGGTTGGCTATGAGCCAATTGCTGTTGCGTGTCGGCGTGTATGTCGTTCAGGGCGTCGCGGCCTCGAAGCTCGATATCCTCGATCGCTGCCAGAACGGCTTTCAGCCATGGGCTATCCGCGCAAGCCCCAAACAATCTAACGATGTCATGGAGGAAACAAATGTCTGGCAAATACAAACCATCTGGTATCTCGCGTCGCGATGTAATCCGGACGGCAACAGCGGCAGGGGTCGCAGCAACCGTAAGCCCCTTCGTGCATGTTCGTCCGGCGCGAGCCGCCAAAACCTTGAGAATTCTACAGTGGAGCCACTTCGTTCCCGCCTATGATAAGTGGTTCAACGATACTTATACTAAAGAATGGGGCAAGAAGAACGATACGGAAGTTATCGTCGACAATATCAATCTGACCCTGATCGAATCGCGTGCGGCCGCGGAAGTCTCGGCGCAGAAGGGGCATGATCTGTTCATGTTCCTGTCGCCGCCGGCCGTTTATGAGAACCAGGTCGTGGACATGAAAGATGTCTACGCCGAATGCGAAAAGA
>CAZTTL010000144.1:0-9099 GCA_964616635.1 uncultured Rhodoplanes sp.
AGGAGATAGGCCACCCACACGATGGTGAGCCAGAGATCGGCGTACCATTCGGGCTCGGCATATTCCTTCGACTGGGTGACGCCGAGCAGATAGCCGGTGCCGGCAATGACGATGAAGAAGTTGTAGCCGAGCACGACGAACCACGGCGCGATCCTGCCCGCCAGCCGCACCCGGCAACTGCGCTGCACGACATAGAGCGAGGTCGCGAGCAGCGCATTGCCGCCGAACGCGAAAATCACCGCGGAGGTGTGCAGCGGCCGGATGCGTCCGAAATTCGTCCACGGCAGATCGAGATTGAATGCCGGCCAGGCGAGTTCGAGCGCCGCATACAGCCCCACCAGAAACCCGGCAATGCCCCAGACCATCGCGGCGACGGTCGCGAACTTGACCGGTCCGAAATTATAGTTCGGCTTGCCGTCGATCTCGGCCGGAATCGGCTCGGATGGGCGCCGTTGATACGAGATAACGATCATGAAGACCGCCAGCACGCTCGCCGCGGCGGAGAGATAGGCGTGAAACGCGAATGGGAGGTCGTGCGCCTTCAGCGCGGCAACGAGGCACAAAACAGCCATCACGGCGAAGACAAGGGTCATGCCGCCTTCGCCGAAAGTTACAGTCTTACGAGCGGTCGATGAAGCCATCTCGGCGGGCCTTCTGCATTGCGTGCGGATTGAACCACGGGGTGGAATCAAGCGGACATAGGGCGAATAGCGCCTATAATCGCATTGATCAAAATCAATCTAAGAAACATTTGCAATTGAAGCCAACGGCCCCGCTGCAAGTCATATAAAGCAAGGCGATGCACCGATAATTGTGAGGCCGCGCAGCAGCGCAGAGTGGCAAAATATTCCATTTTTTGAATAGGTTTTTCGAATAGGTAGCGACCACGCTCCGCGGCAAGCGCGAAATAGCGGTCCAGGCAAAACGACCGAATTGCGCGCCGAGAGGTCGAAGCGTGCCACCGCTGGATCATGCCAGGGCGTTCGGCGCTAATGAGCCCCGGTCAGCCGGCAGATCCGGCATACGTCGCGGACGCGCACTTCTTCCTGCTTGTCGATGGTGATGACGCCGCGGCGGCGCAGTTCGGAAAACGCGCGCGAGACCGTCTCCAGCGTCAAGCCGAGATAGTCGGCGATCTCCTGGCGGGTCATGCCGAGGCGAACGACCGTCGAATCGTCGCCACAGCGCGGACCCAGGCAATTGAATCCACCGCGTCCGGGAACGCAGTGCATGACGAAGGTTGCGACGCGCTCCAGCGCGGATTTGCGTCCAAGCAACACCGCATGTTCATGCAGCGCGCATAGCTGCGCATGCACGTGTCCGCTCAAACGGCGCAGCAATTGCGGCGACTGCTCGATACTTGCACGCTCATAGGCGATGATATTGGCGGTGGCGAGCGTCTCGGCGGAACAATCGTAGACGGGCAGGGCGCTGAGGCCGAAAACGTCGCCGGCACTCAGCAGCTCGACGACCTGGCGGCGTCCGTCCGGCAGTAGCTTATAGAGCATCACCGCGCCATCGACGACCTGATAAATGTGATCGGCCCGGTCGCCCTGACGGAACACATGCCCGTGCTGGGCGATGCGCTGGCGCTGTCCATCAGGTTCATCGTCGCGCTCCTCAAACACGACGGTCACGGGGCGGCTCGGACGATGGGACGATTTCCTGGTGCATTCCACCGATTCAAAGGAGGGCGAATAGGCTCGTTGCGCCATCACCTGCTTCATTGAGATCCTCGCCCGGCCGCAGAGCCAGGGGTGTATTTTGAAGATTTTTCTGCAGCCGATCACACCTTAGCGGAGGTCCTCGGGCACATGCATTTGGCAAGAATGCTTACGTGAAAATACTTACGCCGCGCTTCGGCCGCGAATCATGGTCGCAAGCCAAACTGTTCGAACGAGCGGAGGGAAGCGGCGTTACAGGGTCGCGGCGGCGAGCTGAGCGGTAATTGCCGTATGGCTCAGGGGCTTGCGGATCACCTGGGTGACCCCGATGCCGCGCAATTCGGCTTCGATCGTGCCCTGCGACTGGCCGGACATGACGACGATCCGCGGTGGATCACGCAGTTGCTGCAGCCATCGGATCACGTCCTTGCCGCTGATGCCCGGCAGCATCAGATCGACAAAGACGATGTCGCGTCCGGTCGGCGGCGTGCTGCGGAAGAATTCCTCAGCGTCCGGGTGGCGCACCACCTCGAAGCCGAGATGGTCAAGCAGAAGCGCGAGCGAATCGCTCACGCCAGGGTCATCTTCGAGAACGTGCACGGCCATGGGTTTTGCCGGTTGCTGTGACTCCGGTTAGCCTGGAGTTCCCTCTGATTCAATGCGATCGTATTTCTGCGGCAGACCGTTGTCTCCCCCAAAACCCGCAAGCTCCGGGGCTTTGCCAAGAATACGATTGCGACGCCATCATGCGCGCAATCCCAAGATTGATAATCACCGACTCGACTACAATTCGTAGTCGCACGGTGCGGCGAAGTACTGATGGCCGTGAATATGAGAAATACTGAGTAATCACCTTTATTTGAACGAGACAATTCAGGTCCTTGGCCAGCGCTTATGGTCCGCGGGCTTCGGACAGGACGATGCGCACCAGGTCCGCCGCATTCTTCGCTCCGAGCTTTTCCATGATCCGCGCCCGATGCACCTCGATGGTGCGCGGGCTGATGCCGAGATGCCGCCCCGCCTCCTTGTTGGAGGCACCGCCGGCGATCAGGTTGAGAACCTCGCGTTCGCGGCCGGTCAGGAGATTGCTGCCGGAAAACTCGCCGAGCGTGTCACCGCGACCGGGATGCGCCTGCTTGCGGGCAATCGCTTCGATCGCTTCGCGGACCCGGTTGACGACGGTTTCGGCGTCAAACGGCTTCTCGATAAAGTCGAACGCGCCGTTCTTGATCGCCTCGACCGCCATCGGAATGTCGCCCTGGCCCGAAATGATGAACACCGGCGCGGGGTAGTTCTTGGCGTTCAGCTCCTTGAGGATGTCGAGCCCGGAGCGCCCGGGCATGTGGACGTCAAGAATGATGCAGGCCGGCGGCTCGTTGCGGGCCGCCGCGAGGAAGGAATGGCCGTCGGCGAATCCGGAGACGCTATAGCCCTCGAGCGTGAGCACCACGCCAAGCGCGTCGCGGACGGCGGCATCGTCGTCAACAATGTGGATCGCACGCGGTGCGGCGGCGTTTTCATTCATGATGACCTGCCTTCATTCGCCTGTCGTCCGAGTGGCGGGGCCGGTTTCGGCCTCCACCAGTTCATCATCGTCCGTCGGCAACGGAAGATGCAGGGTGAATGCGGCACCCCGCCCGTCTCCGCCCGGATCAACGGTCAGCTCGCCGCGGTGGTTCTGGGCGATCGACCGCGAGATTGCGAGGCCAAGTCCCAATCCCTGGCTCTTCGAGGATGAAAATGGTTTGAACAAATGGGCGACGGCATCGGCGCGGATGCCGGGACCGCTGTCCTCGACCTGCATCGCAACCCCGGCCTCGGTGCACAGCGTCGAGACGGTCACCACCTGGCGCTCGCAGGTCTTGACCGCTTCGAGGCCATTGCGCACCAGATTGACCACGACCTGCTGGATCTGGACCGGATCAAGCAGCAGCTTTGGCAGGTCGGCGGCCAGCTCCCGTTCGATCCGCGTGCCGGGCGCGCTGCCGAGCAAGGTCAGCTCCACGGCGTCCTCGATCAGCGGGTTGAGGTCGACCATGCGCCGCACCGGATCGCGCTTCTCCACGAACTGGCGCATGCGCTGAATGATGCTGCCGGCACGCTCGGCTTCGCGTACTGCCTTTTCCAGGATGGCTAGGACGCCGGTGGGCAAAGGATTGGTGGCGCTCTGCTTCGCGCAAGCGCGCTCGACGGCCTGGAGATAGAGCATCAGTGCTGTCAGCGGCTGATTGAGCTCGTGCGCAAGCGCCGCTCCCATCTCGTCGATCGCCGAGACACGCGCCATGCGCACCAGGTTACTCTGTAATTGAGCGAGCCGCTGCTCGCTTTCATTGCGGGCGCGCAGGTCGCGCAGGATGCCGATGAATTGCGTGCCCGACGTCGTCTTGGCCTCGCCAATCGACAGATGCACGGGGATCGCCGTGCCGTCGCGGTGCTGCGCCTTGACTTCACGGCCGGTGCCGATGATCCGGCGCCGGCCGGTGCTGAGATAGTTGGCGATATAGCCGTCATGCGCGGCGGCGTAATGCGCCGGCATGAGCGCGGTCACATTGCGCCCCAGCATCTCGGCCGGGGAAAAACCGAACAGGCGCTCGCACGCTTTGTTGTAAGTCAGGATCACGCCGTTCTGGTCGGTGATGATAATGCCGTCGGCCGCCGTATCCAGCACGCTCACAAGCTGCACGTCGGATATAGAGGGCGCGGCCCACGGCGAGGTGGGTGCCTCGTCCGTGGTTGCCTCCGAGCGCTCCAGCGGCTTTGTCGACATCGGATCGTCGCCCTTCGGCTTGCCGGGTAAGTATTTGTCCATAATTACGAACCCGTGAAGACCATTGCAATGGCCTTGGCGCGGACCCGGAACCACCGGCCGCGCCCCTGCTTGGCGATGGACAAGCCGGTCGGCGCCGGTCCAAGATAGCCCACTTTCGGCGGGTGCGTGAACGGCCGCCCGCCGGGCTATCTTGGCCGCAGGAGTTTGCATGCTGCAGGGCTGGGTCGCAGTCTGCGCCGCACTCGGCTATATTGGCCTGCTATTTCTGGTGGCAAGTTTTGGCGACCGCGCCCGCTGGCGCCAGCGCGGCCGGCGCTCGCGGCTGATTTATCCGCTGTCGCTCGCGATCTACTGCACCTCATGGACGTTCTTCGGCTCTGTGGGGCTGGCCTCGCGGTCCGGTTTCGATTTTCTCGCCATTTATCTTGGCCCGATCCTGGTGATTGGGCTCGCCTCGCCCTTGCTCATCCGCCTGGTGCGGCTCGCCAAAAGCCAGAATATCACCTCGATCGCCGACTTCATCGCGGCGCGCTACGGCAAGAACCAGGCGGTCGCCGCCATCGTCGCCGTCATCGCCATTGCCGGGTCGATCCCCTATATCGCCCTGCAGCTCAAGGCAGTGTCGGAATCGCTTGCCACCATCCTGTCGGAAGTCGGACGCAGCGCCCCGGCGCTTCCGAGCATTCCGGGCGACATCGCCTTGTTCGTCGCGCTGCTGATGGCGGCTTTCGCCGTGCTGTTCGGGACGCGCCATGTCGACGCGACCGAGCACCAGGACGGCCTCATCCTCGCGGTGGCCGCCGAATCGGTGGTCAAGCTGGTCGCGTTCCTCGCCGTCGGTGTGGTCGTGACCTATATCATGTTCGACGGTCCGACCGATCTCCTCGCGCAGGCTCTGGCGCATCCTCGGGTTGCGGAAGCGCTGACCAGCGAACAGGGCATCGGCGCCTTCCTCGCCATGACCTTGTTGTCCTCCTTCGCCATCGTCTTGTTGCCGCGTCAATTTCACGTCGCCGTCGTCGAGAACAACAACGAGGCCGAAGTCCGGCGCGCCGCCTGGCTGTTTCCGCTCTACCTCGTGCTCATCAACCTGTTCGTGATGCCGATCGCGCTGGCGGGGCTGCTGACCTTCCCGCCGGGCACCGTCGACAGTGACATGTATGTGCTGGCGCTGCCGCTGTCGGCGGGTTTCCGCATCATCGCGCTCGTCACCTTCATCGGCGGGCTGTCGGCAGCGACGGCGATGGTGATCGTGGAATCGGTCGCGCTGGCGATCATGATCTCGAACGATCTCGTTGTTCCCATGCTGGCACAGCGCCGCCAGCCCTTCATCGGGCTATTGGACAATGTCGGCGCCCTGCTGCTGCGCGTGCGCCGGTTTGCCATCTTCGCGATCCTGCTGCTTGCTTATCTTTACCACCGCTCCGCCGGCTTCGCGCAGCTCGCCTCGATCGGCCTGTTGTCATTCGTCGCCATTGCCCAGCTCGCACCGGCTTTCTTCGGTGGTCTGTTCTGGCAGCGCGCAACCGCGCGCGGCGCGGTCGCCGGGATGACCATCGGGTTTCTTGCCTGGGGCTATACGCTGCTGCTGCCGAGCTTCGCCGAGGCCGGGCTGATCGCGGACCGCATTCTCGCGCATGGGCCCTGGGGCATCGCGGCGCTGCGGCCGCAGGCCCTGTTCGGCCTCGATATTTCACCGCTGGTTCACGGTGTGGTGGTCAGCCTCACGGTCAATGTCCTCGCCTATATCGGCTTCTCACTCAGTCGCGCCCCGACCGCGATCGAACAGCTGCAGGCCGATATTTTCGTGCCGTCGCGGCTCGCTCAGGTTAAACCGAGCTTCCGTCTGTGGCGCTCGGCCATCACGGTCGGCGAGCTGACCAATGCGGTTGCCCGCTATCTCGGCGAGGAACACACGCGTAGCGCCTTCGCCGCCTTCGCCGCGAGCCGCCGCATCAGCCTGGGGCCGAAGCGCGAATCGAATTTCGAGCTCTTGCAATATGCCGAGCGCTTGCTGGCTTCGGCGATCGGCGCTGCTTCCTCCCGGCTCGTGCTCTCGCTGCTGTTGCGCAAGCGCACGATGTCGACCAGGGAGGCGCTGAAGCTCCTCGACGATGCCAGCGCGGCCATCCATTACAATCGGGAAATCCTGCAGAACGCGCTCGACCACGTGCGGCAGGGCATTGCCGTTTTCAACGAGGACATGACACTATTGTGCTGGAACCGACAGTTCGGGGAAATCCTCGACCTGCCCGAGGAGATCGTGCGGGTCGGAATCACCCTCGACGACATTCTGCGCTTCAACGCCGAAAGTGGTGCCTTCGGGCCGGGCAATATCGAGGCCCTGGTACGCGAGCGCGCGTCCCGTTATGCCGTCGGCGGCACGCCGTTTCTCGAGCGCTTTCCCGGCCGCGGTCTCGTCATCGAGGTGCGTGCGAACCGGATGCCGGGCAGCGGCTTCGTCACCACCCTGACCGACATCACGCCGAGCGTCGAAGCAGCGGAGGCACTCGAGCGCGCCAATGACGAGCTCGAGCTCCGGGTGCGCGAGCGCACCGCCGAGCTTGAACTTCTCAATGCCGAGCTGGCGAAGGCGAAAGCCGTGGCGGAAAGCACCAATCTGTCAAAAACCCGGTTTCTCGCCGCTGCAAGCCACGACCTGCTGCAGCCGCTCAATGCGGCGCGGCTCTATGTCACGAGCCTGGTCGAGCAGCAGGGGAGCGGTGAGCAGACGCGCCTTGCCGGAAAGGTCGATGCATCGCTCGAAGCGGTGGAGGAAATCCTTGGTGCGCTGCTCGACATCTCGCGCCTCGACGCCGGGGCGATGACGCCGGACATCACAGTCTTCCGCATCGACGAGCTGTTTCGCCAGATCGAAGTCGAGTTTACGCCGCAGGCGCATGAAAAAGCCCTCACGCTTTCCTTTGTTCCTTGCTCCTTGGCGGTGCGCTCCGATCGCCGTCTGCTGCACCGGCTGCTGCAGAACCTGGTCTCGAATGCGATCAAATATACCGAGCGGGGACGCGTGCTGATCGGCTGCCGCCGCCGCGCCGGTGCGGTGCGCATCGATGTCTGCGACACCGGGATCGGCATCGCGCCGGGCAGCCAGCGTGCCATCTTTGAAGAATTCCGCAGGCTCGATAAAGGGGCGACCGTCGCCAGCGGCCTTGGCCTCGGCCTGTCGATTGTCGAGCGCATTGCCCGGGTGCTGGGCCATTTCATCACGCTGCAGTCCGAGGTCGGGCGCGGCTCGCGCTTTTCCATCGAGGTCCCGACTGCGCCGGCGCCTCCCGTCGCCCAGCCGATCAGCAGCGCAATCGGTCCGGCGCAGCGGCGCTTCGGGGGTGCTCTCCTGCTCTGCGTCGACAACGAGACGATCGTCCTCGACGGGATGGAATCCCTCTTGACCAGTTGGGGCTGCGAGGTGCTCAAGGCGTCAGACCTCGCGACCGCCATTGCCGCGGTGACAGCGGCGGGCAGGGTGCCTTTGGGGCTCCTGGTCGACTATCACCTCGACGGGGCCAACGGCCTCGATGCGATCGTCGCTTTGCGCGCACGGTTCGGTGCCCATCTGCCGGCCATTCTCATCACCGGCGACCGCACCCGCGAAGTCCGCGAGGCCGCCCGCGCCCACGATGTCCAGGTGCTGAACAAGCCGCTCAAGCCCGCCCAGTTGCGGGCGCAGCTCGCACAATGGCAGACCCAGCGGGTGGCGGCGGAGTAAGCGGACAAGAGGGGAGGGCGCGCCGCGCCGCCTGACGCTTGCGCGCTACTGCACCGGCTCGATCTTGGAGGCGGCGATCACCGCCTGGGTGCGGCTTTCGACGCCGAGCTTTTGCAAAATCGCCGAGACATGCGCCTTCACCGTCGCTTCGGAGACCGACAGCTCATAGGCGATCTGCTTGTTGAGGAGCCCCTCCGAGAGCATCATCAGCACCCGCACCTGTTGCGGCGTGAGCGTCGCGAAGCGCGCCAGCATCGCCGTGGTCTCGGCATCGTCGGCGGCCGACAGGTCGACGTCGGGCGGCGTCCACAGGTCGCCCGCGAGCACGGTGGCGATGGCGGTCCGGATGGAATCGACCTCGAGGGTCTTGGGAATGAACCCAGAGGCGCCGATTTCCATGCAGCGGCGGATGATCGCCGGGTTGTCGGTCGCCGACACGATCGTGACGGGCAGGCTCGGATACTGCGCGCGCAGGTAAAGCAATCCGGACAGGCCGCGCGCACCCGGCATTGCGAGGTCGAGCAGCACCAAGTCGATATCGGCCCCGCGCTCGAGCAGGTTTGACATTTCCTCGAACGTCCCGGCCTCCGCGATCTCGACATCCGTGAACTTGCCCGACACCGCTTCCCGCAAGGCGCCGCGGAAGAGCGGATGGTCGTCTGCAATCAGCAGCCGGTAATGCATTGATTCATTCAAGGTTTGTCTCGACGTCCCTGAGGCGCGACCACGATTTTACCGCCGGGCGCCGATCATAGGCTAATCGCAGCGGGTGCCAATCGCAAAAAATCGAGTCCGTGAGGGCGCCCCCGTACCTTGCTATTGTCCAGGGCCGGAGGTGCGCTCGCCCGTGCGCGCGAGGAATCACGGTTACATATCCGGCACTAGCTCCACAACTAATTAGGTGCGCTCGCCCGTGCCCGCGAGGAATCACGGCGGCCTCC
>CAZTTL010000145.1:0-9094 GCA_964616635.1 uncultured Rhodoplanes sp.
GTCGGCGTCTTGGTCATGCCGCCGATCAGCACCGTGCGCGTATAGCTGTCGATGATGGTGTCGCCGACGACATGAACGCGAACGCCGCTGAGCTTGCCGAGGGCAGCACGGATGTCGTTGAAGTCGCAATTCTCGGCTTCGAGCAGCGCCATCAGCTTCTCGGTGACGATGGCCGGAGGCTCGGTCTCGATGAGCTGCGACGACGAATAGATGATGTCGCCGGGCGTGAAGATAAGCTCGCCGCCATAGGCTTCCACCGCAGCCTTTTCGCCGGCGGTGCGCGGGTGCAGCCCGTCTTTGGTATATTCGTAACCTTTGGCGAAATAATCCGGCTGGATGATCCCGATATTCTTGATCGGCGTCGGGTCTTTGTCGATGACGACGAAGTCGACCGCTTCCAGCGCGGCGAGGTTATAGGCCCGCAGCTCCTGCGGCACGAACGGGCGGAAGTTCGCCTTGGCGATATGGGCGTCGGCGGTGAGGCTGGCGATCAAGAGGTCGCCCTTGCTCTTGGCATAAAGCAGATGGCGCACATGCCCCGGGTGGACGATGTCGAAGGTGCCGTGGCACATGATCACCTTCTTCTCGCGCGGCCGCGGACCGATGGCGGCGGCAACGCCGGCGGCGGTCATGATCTTGTGGCTGACGAGTTTCTTCGAGGCTTCGTCCATCATCACAACAACTCACGAAGCTAACGCCTTGAACCATCCGGCCGTGGCCTGCGCGATGGAATCGGGCTCCCACAACGGCGCATCGCGCCAGTAATCGATATTCGCAAGAATGCGCGCCACGCCCTCTTCAAAGCTCACGCGCGGGCTCCAGCCGAGATCGCGCTTGATCTTGCTGATATCGGCAAAGGTGCAGTCCGGTTCGCCGGGGCGCTTGGGGATGTGAACGACAGGGCCGTCCAGCAATTCGACAAGGCGGTTCACCGACTGCGGCGCGCCGGCACCGAGATTCCACACCTCGCCGACCTTGTCGGTCTCAGCGGCACGCAGGAATGCATCGGCCACGTCCGTGGCATAAACGAAATCGCGCGTCTGCGTCCCGTCGCTGACGACGGTGAACGGCTTGCCGGCAAGCTTCTGCTTGAGGAAAACGCCGAACACCGCGCCATAGGCGCCGGACGTGCGCGAGCGCGTGCCATAGGCGTTGAAGATCCGAATGGAGTTCACGGGCAGGCGGTATACGTTGTTCCAGTGGAAGACCGCCTGCTCGCCCTGATACTTGCTGAGCGCATAGGGGTAGTGCGGCGAAATCGGATGGTCCTCGCGCGTCGGCGTCGCCGCGAGGCCGTAGCATGAAGACGACGCCGCATAGACGAACTTCTTCGCCCCGGCGCGGCGCGCGCATTCGAGCATGTGCACGGTGCCCTGCACGTTGACCGACATATATTCCAGCGGCCGTTCGATCGAGGGAACGATGTCGCCGATCCCGGCGAAATGGAAGACGTAGTCGACGTCTGCGAACAGCGGATCGCCGGGCTCAACATTGCGGATGTCGGTGCGCGCAAAGCTCACGGCTGCGTTCGCGCCGTGATGGGCGATGTTGGCCTCATTGCCGCCGACCAGATTGTCGATGACGCGAACCGCAAAGTCGCGGCCCACCAGCAAATCGACCATGTGGCTGCCGATGAAGCCGGCGCCACCCGTCACCACCGCGACCGGTTGATCTCCCCTCATTTTGCGCCCAGCACCTTCATGGTGCGGACATTGTAGTACCAGTCATCATCGAAGCTGTTGGGCAACAGGTGATTGCGGAAGGCGCAGGCGAGATCGCGCACCGCATCCTCGATCGTGTGCTTCGGGACGAAGCCGAGCACGCGGCCGACCTTGTCGGAATTGACGTGATAGGAACGCATGTCGTTGGTCGGGGTGGTGACGATCTTGATCTCGCCTTTCTCCGGCATTTCCTCTTCGACCACCTTCTTGACGATCCCCGCGATGTCGGCAATCGAGCGGTTCTGGAAACCGATGTTGAAAATTTCCCCCTGGATCTTGTCCTGTGGGGCGTCGAGCATCAGGAGATAGGCATTGGCCATGTCGTCGACATGGAGGTTCGGGCGCATCTGGGCGCCGCCGAACACGGTGATCGTCCCCTTGTTGACGGCATGGTTGGTGAGAATGTTGACCGAAAGGTCGAGCCGCGTGCGCAGGCTGTAACCGCACACGGTCGCCGGCCGGATGACGACGCCGGCAAAGTCGTCGGCCTGGTGCTTGAACAGCAGCGGCTCGCACATCCCCTTGAACTTGTTGTAGAGGGTGAGCGGCACCAGCGGATGCTCCTCGGTGACATCCGGCGCATCACTGACGCCATAGACCGAGCTCGATGAGCAGTAGACGAAGCGGCGGACCCCGGCGTTGCGCGCCGCCACCACCATCGGCTCGAAGCACTGGTAATTGATCGTCTCCGACAGCTTCTCGTCGAGCTCGAAGCTCGCATCATTGGAGATGCAGGCGAGGTGCAGCACCGCATCCTGGCCGGCGAGCGCGGCGCCGAGCTTCGCGGTGTCGCGGATGTCGCCCTTGATCACCCGCAGGTTCGGGCTGTTCGGAAGACGGCATCCGAAAAAAAGCGTGTCGTAGACGGTGACATTGTAGCCGGCCTCAAGCAGGCGCGGCGTCAGCACATGGCCGACGTAACCAGCACCGCCGGTCACCAGCACATTCTTCAGATCGGGATTCATGCAGTCCCCAGCGAGTTGCTCAAGATCAGATGCGAACAATCCGCCTCGGTCCGGCGGCGTCGCCAAGCGGGCTCAGCGTTGGATCAGGACGCCACCTTTCGCGCCGGCAGCGGAATGCTGTACCCCGCCGCCACCGCATCCTTGTGGAACATGGTCACCGTCTCGCGCGAATAGAGGGTGAGGTCCTTGCCGACCAGCGCCAGCTTCTTGAGCAGGTCGTTGGTCACGGTGATGATATGGCAGCCGATGTCATGGGCCTGGAAGATATTGAGAAGCTCGCGCGGGCTCGCCCACAACAACTCCGCCTTCGGCCGCGCCTGCAGGATGCGGACACATTCGGCCATCACCGGCACCGGATCGATTCCGGTGTCGGCAATGCGGCCGGCGAAGACCGAGACCACCGCCGGCGTCGCTTCGGCCAGCGCCGCGCCGATCCGCGTGACCTGCTCGATCGTCAGCACCGCGGTGACGTTCACCTTCACGCCGGCGCGCGACAGCGTCGCGATCAGCGGTCCGGCAAACTCGCCCTTGGTGTTGGTGACGGGAATCTTCACATAGACATTGTCGCCCCACGAGGCGATCTCGCGCGCCTGCGCTTCCATCGTCGGGAAGTCGTCGGCAAACACCTCGAAGGAGACCGGACGGTCGGGCACCACCTTGAGAACGTCGAGCGCGAACGCCCGGTAATCCGTTACTCCCGCCGCCCGCATCAGCGTCGGATTGGTGGTAAAGCCCTTGATCAGCGGATTGGCCGCCGAAGCTTCAATCCCCTTCAGGTCGGCGCCGTCGGCAAAAATCTTGACCTTGAGTTGCTCAACCGTGGTCACCGTCATTCCCTGTCCCTCGCGCTACACAACCGCACGCATCCGATCGGCGACGCGCTGCTCGCTCGCCAAAATAAAATCTGCCGCTTCGGATAAGGAGCCCACAATCTTGTCGGGCAACGCCGGGCTCGCCTGCTTATAGCGATAGTCGACAACTATCGTCAAACAGCCCGCCGCCCGCCCGGCATCCATATCGCGCCAGCGGTCGCCGACCCTATCGCTTTGCGACAGATCGATATCATGCCCGGCAGCCGCTGCCAAAATCATCCCGGGCTTCGGCTTGCGGCAGTCGCAACGATCCGTGTCGACGTGGGTGCATGTCCTGATGTCGTCGACGCCAACCTGCTCGCGGATAATGGCGTGCATCGCCTCGACGGTCTCGCGCGGCGTGCGGCCGGTCCCGACATCGGGCTGGTTGGTGACGACCACCAACAGAAAGCCGGCCCGCTTCAGGCGCCGCGCAGCCTCCGGCACGCCGGCAAGCAGGCGGAAGGCGTCGACCGTCTCCGGCGCCAGCGGCCGCCCGTCGTGCATGACGTTGGCACTGAGCACGCCGTCACGGTCGAGAAAAACCGCGCGATTCACCATTTGGTGGCGTTCTTCTGCAGCTTGGGATGGGACACCAGGCAATGCCAGACGACGGCCTGGAAGGCTTCCGCGTGCGGCGTGACGCGGTTTTCATCGACCGTCGGAATCACCACGACCGCGTCGCCCGCCTGCTTGGTGTATCCGCCGTCGCGGCCGACGATCCCGAGCACCGTGCTGCCGCGTGCTTTTGCTTCCTGGATCGCGGACACCAGATTGGGGCTGACGTTTTTCTCCAGATTGCCGCCACCGACCGAGAAAATGAGGATGGCATCTTTCTCATTTGCGCGGCTGACCTTCAGCCATTCGGAAAACACCGTGTGCCAGCCTTCGTCGTTGGTGCGCGCGGTCAGCTCCGATACGTTGTCCGTCGGGGCGTAAGCCTCGATGCCGCACAGCTTGCGGAAATCGTTGACGGCATGGCCGCAATTGGCGGCGCTGCCGCCGACGCCGAGAACGAACAGCCGGCCGCCGCGCTCACGCAGGTCAACCAGGGCATCACACAGAGATTCGATCGATTCGGGAGGAATCTGGCGAGCTATTTCAACGACTTGTCCTAGAAAGGACAACGCATGAGCCATCACAACTCACCTAGGTTCGTTATCTCATTGGCCGGACTTATACGCGAGCCCGCCCATTATTCTCAAGCATCAAACTTGGCCGTCAACACTTCGAATAGAGTGATAGAAGCGGTTCGAATAGAGCAGTAGAAGCGGGTCCGAGATAAACTTTCATTTCAAGTCTGCACGCATCGGCGACCCGCCGTGAGGCGCGCCAAGATCAGGAACTTGAGCGGGATCGGGCAGACCGGTGATCTATCTCGACAGCTCAGCGGCGCTCGCGCACTTGTTGGCGGAAGATCGCGCGCCTCCCGATGATCTGTGGAGGCAACCTCTTACCTCCAGCCGGCTGCTTGAATACGAGGTGTGGAACCGGATTCACGCCAGCCGGCTGGGAGACAGCCATGGTGAAATGGTGCGCGATCTGATCGGCAGGCTGGCGCTGCTCGAACTGGTCCCGCCGGTATTGACGCGCGCGTTAGAGCCTTTCCCTGCACCGGTACGGACCGTCGATGCGCTGCATCTTGCTTCGATCATGTTCCTCAAGGCCCACGGCCAGACAGTCGAATTGGCGAGTTACGACCGCAAGCTTATCGCGGCGGCACAGGCGCTCGGCATTCAATGCCGTGACTTGTGAGACGATGCTTACCGCCGGCGCGGCCGTTGCGTTTGACTTTGCAGCGGGGCGTTCCCGTATCGCTTTTGCCATTGCGAAACGCGTCTTTTCCGACCCGCCAGATGCCGCCATTGACAGGCGCAAAGGTTTCGCGCGACTGATGCCGGCCTAGCCCAAGCGTCCCGCTTTTCCATCCTCATCCAGAGCAGCCCGACCCATGCGCGTGATCGTCGTCGGATACGGAGTGCAGGGCAAGAAGCGCCAGCGCACCGCAGGCCCCGACTGCCTCGGCATTGTCGATCCGATCGATCCCGGGGCGAACTGGCGCGACGTCCGCGACGTACCGCTCGACGCTTATGATGCCGCACTCGTGTGCACGCCGGATGCCCCAAAAATGACGATCCTCCGCCACCTACTCGGTGCCGGCAAGCATGCGCTGGTGGAGAAGCCGCTGCATGCCGAGAGCGAGGATGAACTCTTTGAGCTGGAAGGGCTAGCGCGTAAAGCCGGCGCCGTCTGCTACACCGCTTATAACCATCGCTTCGAGCCGCATTACGTGCGCATGCGCGACCTCATCCACGCCGGGGCGCTCGGTCGCATCTATCGCTGCCGCATGTTCTACGGCAACGGCACCGCGCGCCTCGTGCGCGATTCGGCGTGGCGCGACCAGGGTGCCGGGGTCTTGCCCGACCTCGGCTCGCATCTCCTCGATACCGCGCGGTTCTGGTTCGGCGATATCGGCGAAGATTTCCGCCTGATCGCGGTCAGTCGCTTTGAGAACCGCGCGCCCGACCATGTTGTGATCGCGGCGGACGGCATGCCGCAGCTTGAATTCGAGATGACACTGTTGTCCTGGCGCAACCACTTCACCTGCGACGTGCTCGCCGAAAACGGCACCGCGCATATCGAGTCGCTGTGCAAATGGGGTCCGACCACCTTCACTCATCGCACCCGTATTCTGCCGAGCGGGCGTCCGCCGGAAACCGCGATCACGCTGGTGCAGGACGATCCCACCTGGGCGATCGAATATGCTCACTTCAAGGGGCTCGTCGCCCAAGGCGCGGTGACCGACCTCGCCAATGACCGCTGGCTGCTGCGCGTGCTTGGACGACTTTCCGCCGACGCCATCGCCGCGGGCTAGCCGGACCGCATGAATACTTCTCCGACCCGGTCGCGTTTGCTCGGGTTAGCCGTTATCCATCTCGTTGCGGTATGAACAAACACGGGGTCGTCACCTTGCCCACGATAGGCTTTGCCGGCATGACTCATCTTGGCCTCTGCTCAGCGGTTGCCGCCGCGAGCAAGGGGTTCACGTGTATCGGTTTCGATCCCGACGCTGCCCTGGTGGAGCGGCTGGAGAGCGGAAAGCTTCCCGTGATCGAGCCCGGCCTCGACGATCTTGTCGCCGCCAATCGCGGCCGTATCTCGTTTGGTGCGGATGCTGCCCGCCTCGGCGCATGCGACGTGGTCTATGTCGCGCCCGACGTGCCGACCGACGATCGCGGCATCAGCGATCTCGCGCCGGTTGACCGCCTGCTGGATGTCGCCTTCGCGAACACGCGCGCCGATGCCGTGATCGTGGTGCTCAGCCAGGTGCCTCCCGGGTTCACGCGCGCGCGTCAGCGTACGGGCCGTCTGCTTTATTACCAGGTCGAGACGCTGGTGTTCGGGCGCGCGGTCGAGCGCGCCACAAGGCCGGAACGGCTGATCGTCGGCACGCCGGAGGCCGAGCAGCCGCTGCCGGCGGCCTATGCGGAATTTCTCGAAGCGTTCGGCTGCCCGATCCTGCCAATGCGCTTTGAAAGCGCCGAACTCACGAAAATCTCGATCAACTGCTGTCTCGTTGCTTCGGTTACCGTCGCCAACACGCTGGCCGAGCTGTGCGAGCGCCTCGGCGCCGACTGGTCGGAGATCGCGCCGGCCCTCAAGCTCGACCGCCGCATCGGCGCCTATTCCTATCTCGCGCCCGGTCTCGGCCTTGCCGGTGGCAACCTCGAGCGCGATCTCGCGACGGTGATCCGGCTGTCGGAGCAATTCGGGACCGAGGCCGGTGTGATCAAGGCCTTTGTCGCCAACAGCGAGCATCGCAAGGACTGGACGTTGCGGGTCTTGCACGAGGCGCTGCTCGATCACGCGCCCGACGCCGTGCTCGGCATTCTCGGCCTTGCCTACAAGGAAAACACCCACTCGACCAAGAACTCGCCGTCCCTGGCGCTGATCCGGCATCTCGGCCCCTGGCGCCTGCAAGTCTACGATCCCGCGGTGCCGGCGTCAGCGTCGGCGCATCCCGCCGCGACCGGCGCGGGGTCGGTGCTCGAGGCGGCGCGCGATGTCGATGCGCTTGCCATCATGACACCGTGGCCGCAGTTCCGTGAGCTTGCCTGCGACAAGCTTGCTGCCGCGATGCGGGGAAAGCTGGTGCTCGATCCCTATCGCGTGCTCGATCCTGCCGCGGCACGCGCGGCCGGGCTCGACTACCGCACGCTTGGCGTTGCCAGGGCATGATCTTAGAAAAGTTGCAGACTCTTCGGAAAGGATCATGCGAGAAAGCAAAGATAAAGAGTGCGATCGATTCAACTTCAAGCGACCGCGCTTTCGTTCAGCGGAGCCTGCATGCTCACCCATCATCACAGCTCTCCGATCCCGCCGAAACGCGTCATTGTCGTTGGTGCCGGCGGATTTGTTGGCTCGACCATTGTTCGCGAGCTCGACCACGCCGGTATCGCGACGCTGGCGCTGACCCGCAAGGAAGTTGATCTGCTGTCGCCGTCCGGCGCCGAAGCGCTCAAGGCGCAGATCACGCCGGACGATGCGGTCGCGTTCGTCTCCGCGGTCGCTCCGGCGAAGAACGCGGCCCAACTCATGACCAATCTGCGCATGGCGGAAGCGGCGACCGAGGCCTTCGCGGCGGCACCGCCGGCGCATCTGCTCTATATCAGCTCGGACGCGATCTATGCCGACGACGCCAATCCGGTCACCGAACGGTCTGCGGTCGCGCCGTCGACGATGCATGGGATGATGCATGCGGCGCGCGAATTGATGTTCCGCAGCGAGTATCGCGGACCGTTCGCCGCCCTGCGCCCGACGCTGATCTATGGTGCGCGCGATCCGCATTCGGGTTACGGCCCCAACCGCTTCCGGCGACAGGCGGCGAAGGGCGAGCCGATCGCAATCTTCGGCGAGGGCGAGGAGCAACGCGACCATGTTGCGGTCGAGGATGTCGCGCGGCTTGCGGTTCGTATTCTGCTTCATCGCAGCAGCGGCGCGCTCAACGCGGTGACGGGAGTCTCGATCTCGTTTCATGACATTGCCGAGCTCGTGGCCCGGCAGTTTTCACCCGCGGCCAAAGTCGAGTCGGTGCCGCGTCCGGGTCCGCGGCCGCACCTGTTGCATCGCTTTTTCGATATTTCCGACTGCTACGAGGCGTTTCCGGATTTTCATTTCGAGCCGATCGCGGATGGCCTCGCGCGGGTGCATCGGGAGATGATGGCTGGCGCGGCGTAATACGTCGTCATGTCCGCTCAAAGCAGGCCGGCTTTGTCCTCGATGAACGAGATGATGGCGTCCAGGCCTTGGCCCGCGCGCAGATTGGTCATGACGAAGGGCCGCGCTCCGCTAGCCGCACGTTTTCGACGACCGATGTTGTATCCGCGCCGAGTTTGGCTTCGGGCTCATTAGCCGGTTGCCTGCTCTGATGAAGAAAGACCGGGGCCCGAAGCCCCGGTGTGAAAGTCAGAGGTCTGCCGTCTTCGAACTCGCGCTCGTCACTCAGGAGCGAGCATCAGCAGCAAGCCTTGCAGGGCGGGGATCGACCGATCCTCAG
>CAZTTL010000146.1:0-7832 GCA_964616635.1 uncultured Rhodoplanes sp.
GTCGTCTAAATCCTTGGTGCGCGAGGGATAGCTTTGCGCGCCCTTGTAACCGCGATAGTCAATCAGCTTGTCGACGGTCTGGCGGCCGAACAGATACTGGATGGCATGAAAGATCGGGCTTGCATGCGGCTTGACGGCGATGCGGTCCTGCGGGCGCAGCACGTGGAAATAGAGCGCGGTCATGATGGTCGCGAGCGAGGCCGAGGAGGCCTGGTGGCCGCCGACCTTCAAGCCATCGATATTTTCCCGCCCATGATTGGCGTGATGAATGGTCCAGGCCGCGAGCCAGAGCACCTTGCGCTCCAACTCACGAAGGGTTTTGAGGTCTTGGCCGGTCATCGTAGCCCCGCGGACCGCGTACGCGGCCCTGCCCTTGAAAATCGTCGCATGTTGCCGCGACGGGCTCACTTGTCGCGCGCCGGGGTGCGAGTTTCAAGCACGGAGTAGGCGCGGATAGCACGGCATTAGAGCATTTTCCGGCGAAGTGGACACCGGTTCGCCGCAGAAAATGCGATCCCGCAAAAAGAAATAGGGCGAATTCGATCCCACCGGAACGCAATTCGCTCAATGCCGCCTCTGCTCCCGGGAGGCCTGGAAGGCGATGTAGCCATAGCCGCTGATCAGGGCGACGTCGGCAGCAATGAGCAGCGGCTGAAACCCATAGATCTGCGGCAACAAGGTGTGGACCACGATCATGGTGACTGCGCTCGCGAGCCACACGACGGCCCCCCAGGGTGCGGCTAACCACAAGCCGACAGCAGCAACCGGATCGATGATGGCGAAAAAGATGGTGGCGATCTGCCAGGCGAGCTGTTGTGCCTGAAAACCGCCGTCGGGGCCGGCGCCGAACCCGCAGATGGCCGCCCAGTGGTACAGGCCTTCCAATAGAGTGAGCGCTGCCACCGCTCTTGAGAACAGGATGAGCCGCGCCGTCCAACCCTCTCGGGGCACCCGGGTGTCGTCGAGGTGCACCGGCGCGATCTGCTCGGGCGGATCAGATCCCGGTCCATTCACGAAGCTGTCGGATCGATTGAGCATAGGATCCTATCGTGCTGGCAGAGAGCAATTTTTGGCGGACGGCACGCTGGTGAGGCGGAGATGATGCCCACAGCGCCTTACGCGATTGGCCGGGGTTTTGCGCCGGCCGCGCGCGTGATTGGCACTATAGGGCGCACGGCTTCGCAAACGCCAGCCCGCCTCGTCCTGAGCCCGGTCGACGATCGACGGCAGGCGAGCCCTGCCACAAAAAGTCCGGTATCGCGGCAGAAGGCCGGGCGCTATGTTCCACTAACCAGTGCGCTATGGGCGAATTCAGTCGCTCGGGAAAGCCGAAGCCGCAAGGCCCGTTGGCAGGCATTCCGAACGCTCCGGATGCAATAGGGTCTCGGTGACCAACAGGCTCTGCCGCCAAATGGGGGCCGAGCGCGCGATTGCGGAGAGATGTCATGGCGATCAAATACGGGCGTCCGATCGAGCCGACGATGCGCTTCGTTCCGATTGCGGACGAAGCGCCGGCGTTGAGCCAGCGGCTCGACCTCACCCATCGGCCACGGCGCAATCGGCGGGCGGAATGGGCGCGCCGGCTGGTCCGCGAGACGGTTCTCACCACGGACGACCTGATCTGGCCGATCTTTCTCACCGACGGCGAGCGGCTGCGGGTGCCCGTGGCGTCTATGCCCGGCGTCGAGCGGCTGTCGGTCGACGAAGCGGTGCGCGCCGCTCAGCGCGCGGCCAAGCTCGACATTCCCTGCCTTGCCTTGTTTCCCAATACCGATCCGGCCCGCCGCGACGAGGATGGAACCGAAGCGCTCAACCCCGACAATCTCATTTGCCGGGCCATTCGCGCCATCAAGAACGAGGTCCCGGAGATCGGCCTGCTGTGCGACGTGGCACTCGATCCCTATACCAGCCACGGCCATGACGGCCTCTTGCGCCACGGCACGATCGTCAACGATGAGACCGTTGCGGTCCTCGTCAAGCAGGCCCTCGTCCAGGTCGAGGCCGGCTGCGATATCGTCGCGCCCTCCGACATGATGGACGGCCGCGTTGGCGCGATTCGCGAGGCGCTCGACCGGGCGGGACGAACCGACGTGCAGATCATGGCCTATGCGGCAAAATACGCATCGGCATTCTACGGCCCGTTCCGCGAAGCGGTCGGATCGGCCGCGAATCTGACCGGCGACAAGCGGACCTACCAGATGGACCCGGCCAATACCGACGAGGCACTGCGCGAAGTCGAGCTCGACATCGCCGAGGGCGCCGACATGCTCATCGTCAAGCCGGGCATGCCCTATATGGATATTTTGCAACGGGTCAAAGAAACTTTTGCGCGGCCAACGTTTGCCTACCAAGTTTCCGGCGAATATGCGATGATCATGGCAGCTGCCGAGCGGGGCTGGCTCGACGGCGACAAAGCTATGATTGAAAGCCTGATCGCTTTCAAAAGAGCTGGGGCGGACGGCATTCTGACATACTTCGCGCCGCGGGTGGCCGAACGATTGAAGAACAGCGTCTGATACCTGGCCGCCAGGTGGGGTGGTGTCATGCGTGAAAGGGTCGTGCGCCGAAGGCGCGGATCACGGTTGGTTCGGTATTCTACGCTCAGTGTGGTTCTTCTCGCCGCTTGGGTGCTTTCCGCGAATACGATCCTGCAACCCTACCTTACCGCGCCGGTACCGGCCGAGCGCGTCGCGACGGCGGAGAAAGCCGGCGAAGATTCCGGCGTCCTGGCGAGCACACCCGCGGTCCTGCCGACGTTGACGGCGCCCGCCATGCCGCAGCTGGCGGCCGCGACCCACTCGGTGACGACGGAGCCGATGGTCCGCGACAAGGCCGGGACGCTGCCGGCGCCGGTCGAAGAGGCGAATTCCCCCGTGGTCACGATCGTCAAATCGCAGGTGAGGCTCGCCTCGGCCGCGCCCACGGTTGGTGGCGCCGACATTTCGGACGCGGCCGTGATTGCCAAGGCCGTCGAGCCGGCGCCCACTGCGCCAGCGGCGGCAACGCCGATGCCGCGCGAGCGTCCACGCATTGCGGCAATTCCCCTGCCGCGCCCGCGCCCGCACCTGGGTTTCGCCAGAGCGGCGACGCCGGTCTCGTTCTTTGGCCGTCTGTTCGGCGCGCGCTGAGCGCGGGGGCGCCGACAATCTCATCAATTGCGCAAGGGGAGATGATCCCCCTACTCGATCGCCTTGCCGGTTTCGATGCGCACCGGCGCGTAGCCCTGCATTTCGAGCTGGTTGCGGATATCCTCGGCATGGCTGCGATCGCGCGTTTCCAGCGTGATATCGAGCTTGGCCCCCTTGGCCGGCGTGTCGAGAAACAGCCGCCGGTGCTCGACCTCAAGGATATTCGCATCGAGTTCGCCGAGCACGGTCGCGATGGCGCCGAGCACGCCCGGCCGATCCGGAATGGTCAGCCGGAACGACACGATGCGGTCGTCACGCTCGAGCTCACGCACCATGATCGAGGCCAGAATGCGCGGGTCGATATTGCCGCCGCACAGGATGAGGCCGACGCGCTTGCCGGCGAAGCGCCGGGGCGTGGCAAGCATCGCGGCAAGCCCCGCCGCCCCCGCCCCTTCCGCCATGGTCTTCTGCAGCGTCAGATAGGCATTCACCGCTTGCTCAAGCCGGGCCTCGTCGACCAGGATGATCTCGGCGACCAGCTCGCGAATGATTGGCAGGGTCAGCTTGCCGCAATTCTTCACCGCGATGCCCTCGGCGAGCGTCGGGCCTCCGACCGGGCGGTTTTCGCCGGTGATGGCGTTGTGCATGGCCGGATACAGCGCGGCTTCGACCCCGATCACCTCGATCGCCGGATTGACGCCGCGCGCCGCGATGGCATTGCCCGAGATCAGTCCACCGCCACCGATCGGGATCACCAGCAAGTCGAGGTCGGGGACGGTGTCGAGCATTTCCAGCGCGATCGTCCCCTGCCCGGCGATGATAGCGGGGTCGTCATAAGGGTGAACCAGCGTGAGTCCTGCGGTCGCGACCAGTTGCTCGACCTGCCCCTGCGACTCGGCAAGCGTCTCGCCATGGAGCACCACGGTCGCACCGAAGGACTTCGTCGACGCCACCTTCACGAACGGCGTCGTCACCGGCATGACAATGGTCGCCGGAATGCCAAGCCGCCGGGCGTGATAGGCGACCGCCTGGGCGTGGTTGCCGGCCGACATGGTGATGACGCCGCGTTGGCGCTCCGCCTCGCTCAGCGCCGAGAGCTTGACGAAGGCGCCGCGGTCCTTGAACGAGTTGGTGACCTGCAGATTTTCGTATTTGACGAAGACTTCTGCGCCGGTCAGCGCTGAAAGCCTCGGCGCCGGCAGCATTGGCGTCGACAGCACCTGACCTTGCAGCGCCCGGCGCGCCGATTCGATCGCAGCGAGAGAAATGCTCACGGCCGATCCCCCCCAATTACGCCGCCTTGGCGGCGCATTGTCCCGGCGTCTTGCGTGTCTTTAGGCCATAACCTATCCCTAAAGAGGCTGGCGGGTGCAGAGATCGAATCGACACCATGCTGCGATCGTTCCGGTTGCCGCGGTGGCGAGAAGAGCGGGCTTGCTGCGACCAGGCCAATGAGCGGGAAACCCATGATAGCGAACGACGATCGCGAGCGCCTCGGTGACGCGGGCGAATTCAGGCCGCATGTCTTCGATCCGCTGCTGAACCCCGAGCTGTTCGAGGGCGTGCTCCCGCGGCGGGTGATCGCCTTCATCATCGATGTGGTGGTGATTGCTACGCCCGTGGTGCTCGCGGCCATTTTCATCTTTCTGTTCGGAATCGTGACGCTCGGCGTCGGGTGGCTCTTGTACTGGCTTCTGAGCCCGGCGACCGTAGTCTGGGCAATCGTTTATTACGGGCTGACCTTAGGGGGGCCGCAATCGGCCACCATCGGCATGCGCATGGTCGATATCGAGATGCGCACCTGGTACGGTGCCCCCTCCTATTTCGTCCTCGGGGCGGTGCACGCCATCCTGTACTGGGTCAGCGTCTCCGTATTGACGCCCTTGATCCTGCTGGTGTGTTTTTTCAATCATCGCCGGCGCCTGCTCCATGATATTGTTCTCGGGACCGTCGTCATCAATAATGCGGAGCGGGCAGACCGGCTTCGGCAGTCCGCCTTCCATCTCTGAACGATCCATGGGAATCGCCGCACGATCATTCCGGGCTGATCATGCCGCCGAGCAGCGGCCGCCTCCACCCGCGGGGCTGTCATGACTCGGCATTCGCGCGATACCCCGCAATTCTACCTGACGGCACCGTCGACCTGCCCCTATCTGTCTGACCGGGAAGAGCGAAAGGTTTTCACCCATCTTGTCGGCGACCGTGCCGGCGATCTCAACAATCTGCTCACGCAGGGTGGTTTCCGGCGCAGCCAGTCGATCGCCTACCGTCCGGCCTGCGAAAACTGCCGCGCCTGCGTCTCGGTGCGGGTCGTGGCCGACGAATTCCGCCCGACCCGCAACATGCGGCGAATCTACCTGCGCAATGCCGACATCTATGGCGAGATGCGGGTCGCGGTCCCGACCTCGGAACAATACGGGGTGTTCCGTGCCTATCTCGACGCGCGCCATCGCGATGGCGGCATGGCCGACATGACCGTGCTCGATTATGCGATGATGGTCGAGGACAGCCATGTCGATACCAGGGTGGTCGAATACCGCCGGCGCATTCCCGCCAAGCGCTCGGGGCAGCGCAGCGAACTGCTCGGCGTCGCGCTCACCGATGTCCTGCGCGACGGGCTGTCAATGGTGTATTCGTGCTTCGAGCCGGACGAGGGTCACCGTTCGCTCGGCACGCTGATGATCCTTGACCATATCGCGCGGGCGCGGCGGATGGGCCTCACCTACGTCTATCTCGGCTACTGGGTCGAAGGCTCGCGCAAGATGGACTATAAGCGCCGCTTCATCCCGCAGGAACAGCTGGGGCCGGACGGCTGGGTGCGGATCGATCGCTGAGCGATTTTCTTTCAGTCAGAATCAGAATTCGCTCTAAGCCTGCCGCCCCGCCCTCACCGAAGCGCCGGGCCGTCGGGCCGCCGGCTTCCTCTCGGCCGCACCTCTATTTGTCACGTGATCTTTTCCGAAAAGTCTGCAACTTTTCGGGATCATGCTCCAAGATCATGCTCTGGGCGGCACTCATTCGAACTTCAGGAAGTGATAGCCCCAAGCGTCGAGATCGACGAACAGTCCGGACTTGCTCAGATCGTCACCGTCGCGGACATAGCATTCCCACGCGAGCGTTTCGACGAGACGCCAGGTCTGACCACGCAGATCATCCCAGGGCAGGTGCACCATGGCCTGCGAACGGTGGCCCGACAGGTTGACGACGATGAGCGTGCGATGGTCGCGGTAGCGCCAGGTCCAAGCGACGATGTCGTGGAAACTGCTATTGTCGGGCCAGCCGCTGCGCTCGCACAGATACCACTCGCCTTCGTGGAACAGCTCGGCGTGGACCGCGTTCAGCAGGCCACGGTAGAACAGCGCGAGCTCATTGTCGGCCACCTCTGGACGGCGGCGCGCGAGAAACACCGGCAGCTTGACCTGCCGGCCTTCAAGCTGTCCGTCATAGACCAGCTTGGCGCCGGGCGTCGTCGCCATCACAATGGCGGCGGCGCGCTCCTTGGCGCCGTGAAAGGTTGCGGCCGCGCGCGGCTCATCGTGATTCTCGATAAACCGCACGAGCCGGTCCTGGTAGTCGAGCCCGGCGGTCAGATGCGCGCGGATGCTTTCCGCATTGTCGCCGACGAGACGATCATAAAGGCGTTTGTCGTAGCAGTAGTCGAAGCCCTTCTGCATCATCTCGTATTCGAGGTCCCAGTACACCTCGGCGATGAAGAGCGTGTTCGGGTATTTCGCCTTCACCGCGGGAATCACCTCCTGCCAATATTCGGTGGGTGGCCGCTCCCCGGCCCGATCGCCCCAGGTATGTTCGAAAATTTCGTTGAGCAGCAGCATCGCCATGTCGCAGCGCATGCCGTCGCATTGGGCGGCAATCGAGCTGACGGTCTCGATCGCCGCGGCACGCAACTGCGTGTGAAAAGCATTGACCTGCAACACGTCGCGCCACGCCGGAAAATAAGGATCGCGCCCATTAGCGAGCACATGACCGTTCACATCGACGAATGCGTTCGGCGCGCGCGCGAGGTCATCGAAGGTGCCGCGCACGAAATATTCCGGATGCTGCGAGGCCCAGGGATGATCGATGGCGACATGATTGGGAACGAAATCGAGGATGAGGCGCAAGCCGCGGGCGTTAAGCGCCGCCCTCGCTTGCGCCAGCGCCTCCGGGCCGCCGAGATGCTTGGCGACCACATAGTCGCGCACGCAATAGGCTGACCCGACATTGTCGGCAGGGGTGTAGTCCGGCAGCACGCGGTGAAACTCGCCCTGCTGCTCGGCATTCGCGTTGGAAACAGCGACCCCCGCCGGGCTGCGCTCCCACACCCCCATCAGCCACACCGCGTCGATTTCGAGCTCCGCGAGGGCGTCCCACTCGGCGTCCGGAATGGTCCCGAGGGTGACGCCGGCGCCGTGCTTGACCCGCATTTCGTCGAGCCAGACCCAGGTCGGGATTTCGTAGATCATCGGTCGTTTGCGCCAGGTCATGCTGCCCTCGTCTGTTCCTTCGTTCGCGGAGCTTTGCTGCTTTGAAGCGATCTTCTGCTGCTGCAGAGCCGTCTCCTGCGGCAGAGCGATCTCCGGCCGCGGCGGAGCGATCGTCTCTTGTGCCGGAGCGGCCTCCTGCGGCGGTGTAGCGACCTCCTGCGACAGTGGCGCGGCCTCCGGTAGCGGGGGCACAACCTCCTGCCGAGGTGGAGCGGATTCC
>CAZTTL010000146.1:7932-9051 GCA_964616635.1 uncultured Rhodoplanes sp.
CTCTTCCCGTGGCGGAGCTGTTTCCCGCGGCGCGGCAGCTTTCTCTTGCTCCGGTGGCGTGGCCTTTTCCCGCGGCGGCGCGAATTTCGGTGACGGAGGAGTGCTCTCCGGCTGCTTCGGAGCCGTCTCCTGCTGCTGCAGAGTGACCTCCCACAAGGAGGCCATCCTGCTAAGCCAGATCAACCACAGCGTGAACCAGTTCATATGCGATTGCCCTCTGCCGCTGCGGCCTGCAGATGCACTTGATCACGGCCCGTCCGTCCCAGCCAGAAGAACGGGCTGTTGTCGGTCAACGCCCCCTATACCGCCACCGCTGCCTTGATATGCGGATGCGGATCGTAGTCCGTGATCTCGAAATCCTCGTAACGGAAGCTGAACAGATCAGTCACCACCGGGTCAAGCCGCATCCTCGGCAGGTGCCGCGGCGCGCGGGACAATTGCAGGCGCGCCTGTCCGAGGTGGTTGAGATAAAGATGGGCGTCGCCGAACGTGTGGATGAAGTCTCCCGGCTGAAGCCCGGCGACCTGCGCCACCATCATGGTGAGCAGCGCATAGGAGGCGATATTGAACGGCACGCCGAGGAAGATATCGGCCGAGCGCTGATAGAGCTGGCAGGAGAGCCGTCCGTCGGCGACGTAGAATTGGAACAGGCAGTGGCAGGGCGGAAGCGCCATGCGGTCGATATCCGCCGGATTCCATGCGGTCACGATCAGCCGCCGGGAATCCGGATTACGCCGGATCGCCTCGACGACATTCGCCATCTGGTCGATGGTGCCGCCGTCGCGCGCCGGCCAGGAGCGCCATTGCGCGCCGTAGATCGGCCCGAGATCGCCCTTTGCGTCGGCCCATTCGTTCCAGATGGTGACGCCGTTGCGCTTGAGGAAATCGACATTGGTATCGCCGGCAAGGAACCACAGCAGCTCATAGATGATCGATTTGAGGTGCAGCTTCTTGGTGGTGACGAGCGGGAACCCGGCGGCGAGATCGAAACGCATCTGGTGGCCGAAGACGGAGAGCGTGCCGGTTCCGGTCCGGTCACGCTTCTCGGCCCCGTCGGCAAGCACGCGTTCAATCAGATCAAGGTACTGGCGCATAAAGCTTTGGTCACGCTTTCGGGTT
>CAZTTL010000147.1:0-9041 GCA_964616635.1 uncultured Rhodoplanes sp.
GCCGCCGCCGTAGACTTCGGCGGGGTTGAACACCTTCTCGGCGTTGCGCGGGGTCAGCACCAGCGTGTGGCCGGCGGGCTCGCGGATCGCGATCGCCCGATAGAAGCACGACGAGCGGCCGGTGTGGCAGGCACCCTTGTGCTGCTGCTCGACGCGGACCAGCAGCGCGTCCTGGTCGCAGTCGACGCGGATTTCGAGGATGCGCAGCGTGTGGCCAGAAGTCTCGCCCTTCTTCCACAGCGCGTTGCGCGAGCGGCTGTAGAGCCAGACCTCGCCCGTCTCGATCGAGTTGGCGAGCGCCTCTTCGTTCATATAGGCGAACATCAGCACCTCGGCCGTCCAGGCGTCGGTGACGATGGCGGGGA
Source organism: uncultured Rhodoplanes sp. (assembly GCA_964616635.1). Classification (GTDB taxonomy): domain Bacteria; phylum Pseudomonadota; class Alphaproteobacteria; order Rhizobiales; family Xanthobacteraceae; genus Rhodoplanes. Next base: position 366 of record CAZTTL010000147.1, read on the forward strand.
TCAAACCTTCGGCGTCGAACTTCGGCGCGAATACCCGGCCTTCCTCGATCTGTTCGATCGAGCCGCGGGGGGCAAAACGACTGGCGGCCATGGTCAACGGGTGCCGTTGCGCACGAGCTGGATGAAGCGGAGCTGCTCGCTTGGATCGTTGCGAAACAGCCCGCTGAACTGCGTCGTCACCGTTGTGGTGCCGGCCTTCTGCACGCCGCGCTGCGACATGCAGGTGTGCTCCGCCTCGATCATTACGGCGACGCCGCGCGGCTTCAAAACCTCGTCGATTGCATTGACCACCTGGGAGGAGAGCCGCTCCTGCGTCTGCAGCCGGCGGGCAAAAATCTCGATCAGCCGCGCGATCTTGGAAAGCCCGACCACCCGCTCGACCGGCAGATAGGCGACATGCGCCTTGCCGAAGAACGGCATCATGTGATGCTCGCAGTGCGAGTTGAATGGAATATCGCGAATGAGCACGAGGTCGTCATAGGTGCCGATCTCGGAAAAGGTGCGGTCGAGCACATCGGTGCTGCGCACGGCGTAGCCGCTGAACAGCTCCTCATAGGCCGAGACCACGCGGCGCGGCGTGTCGAGCAAACCCTCGCGGGTCGGATCATCGCCGATGAAGGCAAGCAGCGTGCGGACGGCAGCTTCCGCCTGCTCACGGGTCGGGCGTGAACCAGCAGATTCAGGCTCCTGGCGCGGTTCCGGGCGGGGGGTGGGGGTGAGCTTGGTAATGAGGTTGTCCATTGCGTGCGTGTTTTCAGCTCCGTTCGACCGGGAACGCGAAACTTCCCGGAGGTGTCACCGGTCATGCCGCGCGCACCGCTCGGTTCCTCGACCTTGCGGGCGGGACGGACTGCCTGCTTCCCGTGCCGGCTTGCCGCCGTATTGGCATGCCCCCAAATGGGAAGGCGCGGCACGGAGCGCAGGCACTTCTCGCTCCGCCCGGCAGCCGACATATATAGTCTCAGTCGCAGGGTGACAATCGACCGGCGTCACCGGCTCAGGCGTGTCGAGATCATGCTGAACGACGTATACAACCAGCGCATTCTGGAACTTGCCGGCAATATTCCTCGGCTCGGGCGGCTGGAGCATCCGGATGCCAGCGCGACCGCCCATTCGCGGCTGTGCGGGTCGACCGTGACCGTCGACGTGAAAATGGAGGGCGATACCGTCGTTGATTTCGGCCATGTGGTCAAAGCCTGTGCGCTTGGTCAGGCTTCGTCCTCGATCATGGCGCGCAACATCATCGGCGCGCATGCTGATGAATTGCGCGCATTGCGCGAGGCGGTGCGGCGGATGCTGAAGGAGCAGGGGCCGCCACCCGCCGAGGAACGGTGGTCCGACATTGCGGTGCTGGAGCCGGTGCGCGACTTCAAGGCGCGGCACGCCTCGACCATGCTCACCTTCGATGCGGTGGTCTCGGCGATCGACGAGATCGAGGCGAAGCGCTGCCGAGCAGCAACCCCCGGCGCTGCCGGGTAAGCAATCAGCTGCGGGCGCTGGCGCCTTTCGAGCATTTTCCGCTCCGGCGGGATCAACCTCCCCCTGGAAGGGGGAGGGAGAAGATTGCATCGCCCTCTCCACAGTAAGTGAAAATGCGCCGGAGCGAATTTTGATTCCGTTAGAACGGAATTCGGTCTCGTCAGCGCGGCTCAAGCAGCGCGTGCGCATCCAGGCGCGGACGCATCCGCTCTCCGCAGGTCGCCTCGAACTGCGGATAGTGTTGCGGAAATCCGCTATTGCCGATGCGGATCATGGTTGCCGGCTGATCATTGCCGCTCGTCAGGACAGACAGGGACCGCCGTGCAGCCGCGGCAAAGGCACGGATCAAGGAGGCCGAAATCGGCGACGTCGCGACCGTCTCGATCCGCGGGGCCGTGCCGCTTGCCTTTGAAGAAAGCAGCCGTAGGGCAATCTCGCTGTCGCCGATCCACAGCCTGACCTGCTCAACCCGGGAATGCCGCGCCGCGCCTTTTGCGACCGCCCGGCGTTCCACATAGGTGACCGTGTATCTTCCAGTGCGGTCGCCGCAGCCCAGCATCAGATCAAAAGTGCCGATCGGCTCGCCTTCGTAAGTCAGGGGATGGCGTCTTGCGAGAACGACGGACGAGTCAGCCTCGTCAACCAGGGCCCAGCCGCGCTCGTAGGCGGCAGGCATGACGCGCTCCGTGCGCATGGTCGAGACCGGAGTCACCGCTGGAATCGACGCCGTCGGCCGCTCGGCAGGCTCGGGTTCGGCGCCGAGATCAAGTCCCATGCGCTGCAACTCATCGCGGGCGAGAGCGCGCATCGGTTCCCAGGGCGGTATCCGCAGCGACAGTTCGACCAGCTCCGCGCTGCCGCCCATGTCGGCGGTGTAGCGCACGATCTGGCCGATGTCCCGCTGCACCAGGACAAGATCCTGGGCCGAATAATTCGCGGCAACCGCGTCGTCGCGGCGGTCGCCCAGCCAGATCTGGTGCACGAGCACCCGCGATTGCGCCGGCACCTCGCGCTTCACGCCGCCGAGCAGCGCGAAGGCGCACATCGATTCGCAATTTGCCGGCAGGATTGCGCGCGTGCCGCCACGTGATCCGGTGGTGCTCCGCTCGGCCTTGCGGCCGACCGTCGTCGAAAGGCCGAGCCCACGAATGAGACGGCCGAGCGCAAGGGCGCCGCGCACCGAGCCGCCGTCGGAATCGAGGACGACGGTTGCCCCATCGATGTCATGCTCGCGTGCGAAAGCCTCCAAGCGCCGCGGTGTGTCCTTGGTGATCATGCCGCTGGCGAAAACCAGCACACCGCATGTCGCACCGCATTGCGAGGCTGATTCCTGGCCGATCGCGAAGCTCATCGGCAGCGTGCGCGAATTAGCGGGAAGCTCGAGGCTCCCAGCAACGACTGGAAAAACGCAGACGGCAAGCACAAGGCCACCGAACAGCGATCGTCGCATCCATATTCCCCGTGATTTAAGCGGATCTCTTATTTTTCTTGACTGGACAGACGCTACTTGCCGCTTCTCTTTGTTCTGATCTTGTCCGAACGCTGAACAAATTCGAACTTCGGTCTACTACGTAGGGCAAAACCATGACTTCATTGGCGAAACTCGCTTCGAGTAACCTCGCTTTGGTTTACAATACGTTAACGTCGGATCCGGTGCTCATGCTTCAAGCGCGAAGGCGAGGCAACGTTAGGCAAGGACAGGCAATGCCTGCGGAAATAAAACAAGCAAAGATGATGCCAGCGAGTTGACGCCGATGGGAGCGCGATGCGGACGTCAGCGACAAAAAAAATGAGCCGAAGCAATCTTGCTCGCCGGGCGATCGCTGCCGCGCCGCGCCAGTTCGGCCGCGCGCTGATCAGGCTTTATCAATTGACGCTGTCGCCGTTCGTCGGTTTCCACTGCCGCCATTTGCCGACTTGCTCGGCCTATGGTGACGAGGCGCTTGAGCGCTTCGGTCTATGGGCGGGCGGCTGGATGACGCTCGCGCGGCTGATGCGCTGCCATCCATTCGGAACGCGTGGGCTCGATTTCGTGCCAGACCAGTTGCCCGCCAAGGCCCGCTGGTATTTGCCGTGGCGTTACGGCAAATGGCGCGGCACGCATGCCCAGCCGCCCAAGCCGCCAGCGCCTGGCGATGGTGATGCCGCCGCAGCTCAGGGCTTGCCGCGGGCAAGCGGTGCGAGCCGGCGCTCGGCCTCGACCGATCCGAGCTCGATCGCGCGCTGATACCAGTTGCGTGCTTCGTCAGGATCGGGCGCAGCTCCGATCACCTGCAATTTTTCGAAGGTTGCCGGATCGAAGGTGGTGCCGAGCAGGAGCGCGGCCTGCGCATCGCCGCCATTGGCGGCGCGCCGCAGGACCAGCCGCGCCGCGGCAAGGTCACCGTTTGCGATGAAATCACGCCCGCGCTTGACTAAAACTTCGATCTCTTCGCGATCAAGCATGCGCAAATCCGACCGCTTCAGCGGAGCGGTGGAGGGCGACATCTCGTCGCGCAGGCGCTGCAAAGCGGCCTCACGAGCATCGCTGTCGGCGCCCGCCCATTCAATGCGCATGATACCCTTGTCGGCCACCTTCGCGTCTTCCGTGAGCAGCGCCACCGTGATCTCCATGCTGCCGCTGAAATGATCGGGTGGGATCACCTTGGCTCGCTCAAGATCGGAAAGCGGGACCCGCCAGGTTCCCGAACCGACCGGCGCACCGCCGGTGAGCTGCGTCCCCTCGGCGAGGCCGCTGATGAGTACCGCGCCACGACCGGGGCCGCCGGCAAGCGTGACGCCAAGCGGCACCGGTTCGTTATTCACCGCGCGGCGCTTTTCGACCACGACGAGCCGGGGCGGTTCGGTGCGATTCACCTCAGGCGAGACCGCGCGATCGGCTTTCGGCGTGCTGACGAAGGCGGGCGGGATGAGGGCCTGCCGTGCAGGCGTCATCCTCCTCGCTTGCGGAAACACGAACATCACGACGATAAGAGCGGTGCCGGCGGCGATGACGGTAATGCCGAGCGCTTTCCACACCGATTTCCACCGGAAGCGCGATGGATTGAACTCCGGCGGCTCGGGCACGGCATGTGGATTGAGTGCCATCCGGGCGCGCAGCTCGCGCACGGCGCGATCGCCCTCGAACGGCCGCGCTGGCGCTTTCAGCCATGTTGCCGAGTCGCTGGTGCGCGGCGCCATCTCCGGCGATTCGGCCATCCTCAGGACCTGCGGAGGCAAATCGAGATCGCGCGGATGGTCAGAAGGCTCAGATGTGTGCGGCTGTGCGTTCGACGCCGCTTCGTCCTGCGGAGCGGACGATGTTGCCGCCGTATCGTTGCTCGCAGGCTGCTGGCGGGCCCAGGGCGGCGCGTATTTCAGTCGATCGTTTGCACTTTCGTCATCGATCGGTGAGCTCATGGATCACACTCTACTGAGCTTTAGAGTATTGCCGTGCAGGCGGGTTTAATCGTCGAGAGCGGCAAGCCCTTCCGGGACATCACCGCTTGCCAGTCACGTTCCGCGCTGTTCCTGGCTGAACGGCCGGCGTTGGTAGGCAAGTGATTTCGACATCACCCATGGTCCCATCAGCGTTTTTCCCGCGTCTCGTTCCACTGCAGAAACTCTTGGTACAGCCGGTCGCGATCCGCAGCCGTCATCGCTTCGCCCGAGGCCTGCGGGTGGGATTCGAGAAAGCGATCGAATTGTTCGCGTTGGTCGCGGGCACTCGGCACAGCGGCGCTATGGCGTTTCAGCCACTCCTCAGCCGCCGGGAAGCGCTTCCAGCCGGGTACGACCGCAGCGAGATTGGTCTCCTTCCACTTCGGATGGCGCGGCGGCTTCTGGAAGTCCGCCAAGCGTGGAAAGAAATGCTCGACGAAGTTGGCGATCCGCCGATAGCGGTCAGTGTTGCGCGGCCAGTTATAGGCGATCAGCACGGCGCCGGTGGCGATGGTGTCGACCGCGCGACCCGGCTCGATCAGGTTTGGATAGTCCTGGCTGGTCAGCTTCGCCGGAAGATAATCGGCCTGCAGCTCCTTGGCGAACGGTACCGGCAGAAGGCGAAACCCTTCGGCGGCTTTCACTTTCGCGACCGAGCCAGCGGGCTTACCAGCAATCAGGATGGTCGCCGCGATCTCCCCGGTCTGGAGTTTTTTCAGCGCGTCGCCCTGGCCCATATTGACCTCAATCGGTTTGAGGCCGAGCCGTTCGAAAATGTCGCGCGCCGAAAGCTGGGTACCGCTACCGACATCGCTGAAATTCACCTTCTTGCCGTCGAGCTGATCGATCGAGGTGATGCCGGAATCGGCACGCACGACGAGATGCATTTCCTCGTTATAGAGCTTGGCGATATAGGCGATCGCATCGTCGATATTGCCGAATTCCTTGTTCTTGCGGAAAGTATTGAGAATGATCGATTGGGTAATGCCGAGGTCGACGCCTTTCAGATAGCGCACATCGCGCAGGTTCTGTGCCCCACCCTTGCCAACGATCGGAAGCACGCGGAAATCATTGCCGTCATCGAGCACGGCTGAGAGGTCATACGCGATCGACAAGTAGGTCCCGTTGGGATTGCCCGAGATGATGGCGACCGTATTCGCATTGATGGTTTCGCTGTTGGGCGTGGCGTTCTCCAAACGCGTCCCGGCGCGGCCGCGAGTCTCGGTCATTCGCAGGTTCAGCTTGGTTGATTCAGATGCGACTGGATCGGATGCCACGCGCGGCCGGGCGTTGCCGTGAGGAGAAGCGAAGACTGCAGCGACCAGTGCCGCGGTCAGGACAACAAGACAACCACGCCGCCAGCGTAGTCGCTGCAGGCCTTCAACCATGATTTTCCTCGTGTATTTACGCCGTGCGCAAGCTCACCCTCGCTCGCGTTTTGCCACGCGGCGCCGGGTCGCCAAAGATTTCATTGTAAGCAAACGCCCCTTTCCCCACTTTCGAACTTGACATGCTAATTTGTCGCTATTGTGATTTTGATTCGGAATTTGTTGGGCGCGTGCGACGTTTCAACGACATGGCAAATCAGACGCAGACGGCCGGGCAAAAAGCCCGGCCGCGGAAAAGCCTAAGCGATCGCTGGTAAAAGGTCCGTCGGATCAGACGGTGAATGGAAATCTGCTCAGATCCCGCTGCAGGATCGCATGTTCTGGCGCGATGCCCCCGATGTCGCTCAAAGGCCTTGACGCGAAGGTCCAAGGGCGCCGCAAAAAGCTTTGACGTGTTGGAGGAAATACACGCACTTCACTCCTTGGCCGGGGCTTCCGCCTCTTCTTCTCCCTCCGCGCGCGGAGCGGCCTCGGGCTCGAAGAAGTTGTCGGCGGCAACTTCTGCTGCCGCCACCTCGTCACGGCGCGCCGTCACGTCCTCACCGCTGGCGATGCGCTCGGCTTCCTCGGCGTTGCGGGCAACGCTCACGTCCACCATGACTTCAACATCGGGATGCAGCGCGATCGGCACCTTGTGCAGGCCAATGGTCTTGATCGGCGTGTTGAGCACGATCTGGTTGCGGCTCACGGTGTAGCCGCCTTCAACGACGACGGCGGCAAGGTCGCGCGTTGTCACGGAGCCGTAAAGCTGCCCGGTATCGGATGCCTGGCGCAGGACGACGAAACTCTTGCCGTTAAGCTTGCTCCCGACCTTCTCCGCTTCCTCCTTCATGGTGAGATTGCGCGCTTCGAACTGGGCTTTCATGGATTCGAACTTGGCGCGATTGTCCTTGGTCGCGCGCAGCGCCTTTCCCGTCGGCAGAAGGAAATTCCGGGCGAAGCCGTCCCTGACGCGGACGACGTCGCCCATTTGTCCGATCTTGGCGATGCGCTCCAACAGGATGACTTCCATGATGGTTTCTCCTTATCAAGGGCCTGAGCCGATATTCGTCAGACGGAAGGCGGAACGGGCGGCGGGCCGCGGGTGCTGGCAACGCGCCCGCGCACATCGAGTACGGCATCGGCAAGGCCGAGGATGACGATCGCAAGCAACGGCCAGCCAAACAGCATGATTGCGGCGTAGACGCCGGCGAGGACGATCGCCTTGCCACCGAGCGGCCGCACGAGTGCATGCAGGACGGCAAGGCCGTGCGCCGCATAAGCGATGGTGAGGCTCGCCGCAAACAGGCCGGCAATGATCCCGATGAGGCCGGGCAGGAAAGTGCCGGCGATCGCGAGCGCATAGAGCGCGGACGCATAGGTCGGCAGCGCCAGCGCATGGAGATCGGGCCATGGCCGCTTCAGGCGCCCGGACAGGTTCACGACCCGCCCGGCGAGCCAAAGATTGATGAGGAGCGTCGACGTCATCAGTGCCGCCGCAGCGGGCGGGATGATGATCGCGAAGAACTCGAAAAACAGGTTCGTATCGGAAATGCCCGGCAGTTTCAGCGGCTGGTCGGCCGGCGTTCCCGTCTGCAGGCGAAACAGGCGCTCGAAACCGGCCTTCAGCGCCGCACGAAAACTTTCCGCATCGCCGCCGAATTGTGGAATAGCCACCGTCACCACGACGCCGCCGACAACGGCCGTCCAGAATACGAGGCGGCCCACCGGGTACCATTCGAGCTGCTCTTTTCCGTTGGTGGCAACCGGGCGGGCGAGCAGCGCAAGATAGCTGAGCCACCACGCCGGCACGCCGACGCCGATCAGAAAGGCCAACGCGAACAGCGTATTGAAGGCGGAAAAGAGCGCGAGCGATCCGGTCAGCGCTGCGGTGATCCCGGCAATGTGGCTGAAGCCGAGCGCCGCAATCATGATCGGCAGCGGCGCCAGATAGAACAGCACGATCGCCAGCGCCGAGCCCGTCGCGATGGCGGCGAACATCAGCGCGGCGACACCGCCCGCCCCGATCCCAAACAGGATGATCTGCGCCATCGTCAAGCTGTCCCGCTCCCTCGTGAGCGGTTAGAGACGGATCGGATTGCGTCCGCCCCAACCATCAACCCGGCCGCCTTTTCGCGGCGGGAAAGTGAATATTGGCCGCCTACCCGAAACGCGTCGTGCGGTCAGCGGATTGCGCTCAGCGGATCACATAGGGCAGGAGCCCGAGGAACCGCGCCCGCTTGATCGCGCGGGCGAGCTCGCGCTGCTTAAGCGCGGAGACCGCCGTGATCCGGCTCGGCACGATCTTGCCGCGCTCGGACACATAGCGCTGCAGCAGGCGAACATCTTTGTAATCGATCTTCGGCGCATTGGCGCCCGAGAACGGGCAGGTCTTGCGGCGGCGGAAGAA
>CAZTTL010000148.1:0-9006 GCA_964616635.1 uncultured Rhodoplanes sp.
CTAGCGGCGACACCGGAGAGCCGAGGAACGCGCAGTGCCATCGTCTTTCGGGAGCACGCGCCTGTCCGGACCGGACGACGCTTGGCGTGTCAGCTGTCTCTCAAGCTCACTTGCCATTGCCCGCACGGCTTCAATGAATTTTCGCACGACGCGCAACCGGTGCTCGGAATGGCGATAGATCATTCCTGCCGGCGTCTCCCACAAAGTTCCGCGGATCTTCAAAGCGCACACGCCGTAGCGTCTGGCGGTGCCGAGAACGACTTCCGGGAAATGGGCGAGGAATCGACCACCGGCCACCAGCTCCAGCATGCCGGACAGCGATGAGAACTCGACGGCGATGTCCGGTGGCGGGCATTCGTGAGCGGCAAAATAGGACCAGATCCGCCCGGTGCCGACATGGTCATTGGCCACGGTGATCCACGGATAAGAGGCGAGCTCAGCAGGCTCTGCAATCGCCTGCCCGGCCAACGGGTGAGTTTCGGCGGCGACGATCGAATGGCGCACGTCGATCACCGCCTCCTTGACGATGCCGGCGCGGTCCGGAAACTCGAGCGAGGTGCAGACAAGATCGAATTCACCAGCTTCAAGGGCGGGGACCAGCGTGTTGATGACTCCGCTCTGGACGCTGATGTGCGTTTCCGGCCAATCGACGAGGAATTTTTCAATAATCGGCGGCAGGAAGCAAGAATACCAGACCGGTCCGGCGCCGATGCGGATCGCGCCCTCGCTGCCACCGCGTGCCGCCGCGATCTCGGCGACGGCGTGGCGATACTCGATGTCCATCAGCCGCACACGCCGCGCCAGCATGTCCGCGTATCGGGTCGGCACGACGCCGCCGGGACGGCGCTCGAACAGCGGCACGCCGAGTTCGCTCTCAAGCTTATGGATGCTTTTCGTCAGAGCCGGCTGGCTGATACGCAGCCGCTCCGCCGCAGCGCTAATGCCGTGGTTCTCATAGACCGCTAGGAAATACTTCAACGGGCGCGCATGCATCGCGGCCATCCATGAAAATTGGTACTGGCGTCAATCGAAAGCGACCGCCATCAGACCACACTTCGCACGACAACTCCATATCTCGAAGTTATGGCTTTGGCATCCGATTGAATTGGCAATCCCCTCCCCACGCTGTTGGAATGCCAACAACCGTCGTCCAGCACGGCCGAGAACAAACTGATTATCGGGAGGAGTCGCATGCCCGCGGTTCGCGATCCGGCTACCGGTCTGCAATTCTACGAGCTCAGTCACGAATGGGGTCACGGCATACCGTCGATGCCGGGGCACGACGACGTCATTCTCAAGCGCGGCGCCAAGCACGCCGAGTATGGAGTGATGTCCCACCGCATCCGCACGGTGATGCATAACGGCACCCACCTCAATGCGCCGCTCCATCTGATCCAGCATGGCGCTGCGGTGGGTGGCATCGCGCTCGAGCGCTGCTTCGGCAATGGCGTTGTGATCGACTTGCCCAAGGGCAAGTGGGAATTGGTCACCGCCAGCGACCTCGAGGCGGCGACGCCGGCGGTGCAGCCGGGTGATATCGTCGTCATCAATACCGGCTGGCATCGCCGCTATTCCGACAGCCTCGCATATTTCGGCGACTCGCCGGGTCTGGCGAAGGACGCCGCCGAGTGGCTGATCGCGCGGGAGGTGAAGGTCGTCGCGATTGATACGCCGCAGATTGATCACCCGCTGGCGACCTCGCTCGGCCCCCATCGCGGCGGCCCGCTGATAAAGCGATTAGCCGCGACCTATGCTACGGCGACCGGGCGCGACGCCAAGGCCGATTACCCGGAATGGATTCCGGCTCACCGCGCCCTGCTGGCGGCGGGAATTCCGACCATCGAGAATGTCGGCGGTGACGTCGCGGAACTCGCCGGAAGCCGCGCGACGTTCCAGTGCTTCCCCTGGCGCTGGCTGGAGGGTGATGCCTGCATCATCCGCTTCGTGGCCATGACCGACCCGACGGGGATTTGTCGGATCGATCCCGGTAAAGCCGCGTGAATCGGGGAGGCCCGCCATGACAAGCACCAATGGACTGAAATTCTACGACCTGACGAACCGCTGGTACCACGGCATGCCGGAATGGCCGTCGGCGCCGGGCATCAATGTCGCGATCAAAAAATTTCATGCCTTGAACGGCGTCTACGAGACCGAACTCGACATCACCATGCATCGCTGCACCCATATGGATGCACCGATCCATGTGACCGAGAACACGCCCACCATCACCGGCTATCCGATCTGGCGCTTCTTCGGCACCGGCGTCGCGGTGTCGATTCCCAAGGGCAAATGGGAAGTCATCACCGCGCAGGATCTGGAAAACGCGACGCCAAAGATTTGCGAAGGCGACATCGTGATGGTCAATACCGGCATGCACAAGAAGCTTGCCGACAGCGATGAATATTACGCCTATTCGCCCGGCTTCTACCGGGAAGCCGCCGAATGGCTGGTGGACAAGAAAGTGAAGATGGTCGGCATCGACGTCCAGGCGCTCGACCATCCGCTCGCCACCAAGCTCGTCGATCACGGGCCCGGCCCCAGCCATCCGCATCTGTTTGAGGAATACCGCGCCGCGACCGGGCGCGACGTCATGAAGGATTTTCCCGAATGGGAAATCGCCCACAAGATCCTGATGGTCAAAGGCGGCATCCCCGGCATCGAAAACATCGCCGGCGATCTCGACCAGGTGACCGGCAGGCGCTGCACTTTCATGGCTTTCCCCTGGCGCTGGCCCGAGGGCGACGGCAGCGCCGTGCGGGTGATCGCAATTATCGACCCCGATCAGACCTTCCGCTTCGAAACCGGGCGGAAGGGATAGCCCGATGACGATCTCGCAACCACTTCGCGACCCGCTCTCGCTGTTCCGGGTCGCCGGCAAGGTCGCCTTGATTACCGGTGCTTCCGGCGCTTTCGGCCGCGCCTGCGGCCTGGCGCTCGGAGCGATGGGGGCCAAGCTGGCGCTGGCATCGGGATCGGCCGCGGAACTGAACAAGGTCGCGCAAGAAGCGCAGGAACTGGGGGCCGAAACCATCACGATCGAGCGCCGCCCGCAAACGCTCGATGATGCCCAGTTCATGTTGGAAACAGCCCTCAGCGCTTTTGGTCGCGTCGATCTTCTGGTCATCGCCTCCGGCCTGAACAAAGCCGGCTTTATCGAAAAGCAGGATTACGACGAGTGGCAGTCCGTCATGGATGCCAACGTCCGCGGTGCCTGGTTGATGGCCAAGGCGGTCGGGGCCTTTTGGATCGACAACAAGATCCACGGCAAGATGCTGTTGATGTCCTCGGTGCGCGGCCGCCATGGCAACTATTCCGGCTACACCGCCTACTGCACCTCAAAGGGCGCCACCGACGCGCTGACCCGCGTGCTCGCCACCGAGTGGGCGCAATACGGCATCACTGTCAACGCGATCGCGCCGACCGTCTTCCGGTCCAACCTGACCGAATGGATGTGGAGCGACAGTGAAGTGGGCCAGGCGACGCGCAAGCGCTCGCAATCGCGCATCCCGCTCGGCCGGCTCGGCGAGGTGGAAGATCTCGTCGGCATGGCCCTGTACCTGCTTTCACCGGCGTCCGATTTCTGCACCGGCCAGATCATGTATGTGGACGGTGGCTATACCGCCGGATGATGCTCATGAGCGGAGCGCGCATCGCTGTCATCGGCGCCGGTCGGATGGGACATGGAATCGGCTGGCGCCTTGCGGCGGCAGGCCACGAGGTGCGTATCCAGGATCCGGATAACGGCGTGCTGGCAGCGCTTCCGGCCCGGCTCGATGAAATCCGCCATCTGCTCGAAGCAGGCGAGGACATCGCTGGCCGCGTGAGCGGAACCAGCGATCTTCGCGCCGCGGTCGAAAACGCGGATTTCGTCTTCGAGGCGGCCCCTGAGAATGTGGCGCTGAAACAGGCGTTGTTCCATACGTTGGAGGCGCTCACGCCGCGGAACGCGATCCTGTGCTCCAATACCTCGGCGATCCCGATTGCCCAGATTGCCGCGCGGGTCCAAGCGAAAGACCGGGTGGTTGGCACGCATTTCTGGAACCCGCCTTATCTCGTCGATCTGGTCGAGGTCGTGCTGATAGGCGAGGCCAACCGGCCGGCCGCCGAGAAGGCGGCAACGCTGCTGCGCGCGGCGGGCGCCCATCCGGTTTTTGTCAATCGCGATATTCCCGGTTTTATCGGCAACCGCTTGCAGCATGCACTCAAGCGCGAAGCCATCGCGCTGGTCGCCGCCGGAATTTGCGATGCGGAAACCATCGACGACGTGGTCAAGCATGGCTTCGGCGCCCGCCTCGGCGTGCTCGGCCCGATGGAGCAATCGGACCTGGTCGGTCTCGATATGACCAAGGCCATTCATGACGTGCTGATCGCCGACCTCGATCGAACGCCCGGCACGCATCCTTATCTCGATGATCTCGTGGCGCGCGGAAATCTCGGCATGAAAACCGGCAAGGGTTTTCGGACCTGGAGCCCGGAACAGGCGGCGGCTGTCGGCGACCGACTGCGCCGCTTTCTGGTGAAGGCAGCGCGCAGCGGGCTTTGATCGCAGACGCGGAGGCAATCGATGCACGTGACCCGGCTGGCCGAAGCGAAGCCTTATGACGCGGCCAAGCATTTCAACATGACGGGCCTGCGCCTTCAGGGTTTTGAGGCTTCGCCGACGCAAAGCTTCTGGGTGGGGCTTTCACATTTCCTGCCGAACGGCGGGGCCGAAGCCTCCGCGTCACCGCTGGAACGCGTCTATCTGGTGATTTCCGGCGACGTGACCGTGATCACCGACGACGGCGAGACCGTGCTGCGGCCGCTCGACTCCTGTCACCTCGCGCCCGGTGAGAAGCGCGAGATCATCAATCGCACCAACCAGCCGGCGTCGATGCTGGTCATCATGCCTTATCCGGAGCGATCGCCTGACGCGAAGCGCTGACGGGCGGGATTCTGGGGATCGGAGATGTCCGAGAAAACCATCATCGCTTGCGCACTGACCGGCGCGGCCGACATCACGCGCAAGAATCCTGCCGTGCCGGTCACGCCCGAGCAGATTGCGCGCTCCGGGATCGAGGCGGCCAAGGCCGGCGCTGCGATCGTGCATATTCACGTGCGCGATCCGGCAACGGGCAAGCCGAGCATGGCACTCGAGCTCTACCGCGAAGTGGTGGATCGTATCCGATCGGATGGCATCGATGTCATCATCAACCTGACGACGGGCGCGGGCGCGCGATTCGTGCCCGATCGGACGAACCCGAGAACCGGCGATGCGACCTCAACCCTGACCACGCCGCAGGAGCGTGTGCGCCACGTTATCGCGCTGAAACCCGAGATCTGCAGCCTTGATCTCGGCAGCATGAATATGGGGCCGTTCGTCTTCATCAATACCGTGCCCCACGTGGAGGAGATGGCCGCCGCCATCCGGGACGCCGGCGTTCTGCCGGAACTTGAAGTATTCGACCCCAGCCACATCATGCTTGCGCAGCAGCTCATCCGGTCCGGCCATGTGAGACCCTCCCCGCTGGTCCAGGTCTGTCTGGGCGTCACCGGAGGCGCGCCGGCAACCAGCGAGACGATGATCTACATGCGCAACCTGCTTCCCAAGGGCGCCACCTGGTTCTCATTCGGTGTCGGGCGCCAGCAGTTTCCGCTGGTCGCGCAGGCGGTGCTGCTGGGCGGCCATGTGCGCGTCGGCCTGGAAGACAATCTCTATGTTGACCAGGGCCGCCTCGCACCCAGCAATGCCGCTCTTGTCGACAAAGCGGTCGGGATCATCCGATCGCTGGGCGGCGATATTGCGTCGGCGCCGGAGGCGCGAGCGATTCTGAATCTTCGCGAGCCGGCCATTACCAAGGATGACAAGGGTAACGGCGCTTACATCCAATAATGATGACGGCTCTTTAGTGATAAAAACTATAGGAACACATCGATACCAAATAGTACCCTTTTGAAGCTGAAAGGTAAATCTCTACAAAGATAACCGGAGGAAAGAATGAAAAGCTTCGCACTCAGGAATAGTATGGCTTTATGGGGCGTGGGCGCCACGCTCTTCATCGCGGCCCTGCCCGGCACCGCCTTCGCCGAGCAGGTGATCGAGCTGAAGCTCGCGCATTATCTGCCGACGGTAAACGGGCTGCACAGCGAATTCATGGAACCTTGGGCGCGGCAGCTCGAAGCCTGCTCCAAAGGCAAGGTCAAAGTGACCATCTACCCGGGTGGTACCCAGCTCGGCAATCCCGCCAAACTCTATGATTCGGTTCGCGCCGGCGTTGTCGACATCGCTCACGGCCTGACCGGCGTGCCGGCAGGGCGGTTCGAGCGGACCCGGATCGGCGATCTGCCGTTCCTGTTCAAGTCGTCCGACAGCCTGACCCGGACATTGTGGGACCTCTATCCAAAGTATCTGGCGCAGGAATTTCCCGGCGTGAAGATGCTTGCTTTGCACGGTCCCAATCCGGCCCAGATCCATACCGCCACGAAGACGGTGAAGACCCCCGATGATCTCAAAGGTCTGCGCCTGCGATCCACCACGCCCGCCGTCAAGATGATGTTCGAACAGCTCGGCGCGACCCCAGTCGGTCTGCCGGCCGGACAGGTCTATGAGAATATCCAGAAAGGAGTGATCGACGGCACGGGATTTACCTGGGACACGATGGTCGCCTTCAAGCTTGCCGAAGTGGTCAAACACCATCTCGACGCCAAGCTCTATGGCGTATCGATGTGGTTTGCCATGAACAAGAAACGGTACGATTCGCTGCCCGCCGACGTGCGCCAATGCGTTGACAAGCTGTCCGGTGACAACCTCATCCCGAAATTCGGCCCGTGGTGGGATTCATGGGACAAGGCCGGGCATGACCTGGTGGTCAAGGAAGGTCACGAGATCGTCACGCTCAACGACGAACAGCGTGCGGAGTGGGCAAAGCGCCTCGAGCCGATGGTCAATCAATATCTGAACGATCTCGAGAAGAAGGGCATTACCAATGCGCGCGAAATCTACGCCAAGATGAAGGAAAAATCCGCGCAGTACGACAAGTAGCGCCCCCTCCCCGCACATCCGTCGGCAGGCTGATTGCCAGCCGGCGGATAGGCGCGAGGAGCGGCATGATCCGACTGGGCGAGGGACAGGTCCCATGCGTGAGAAACGGACCCCTGTCGTAGCTGCGGCCGTCCGCGGCCTGATGGACATCGCAACCGGAATTTCTTTTGCTGCCATACTCGCAACTGTGGTGATCACGCTCACTGATGTGGTGTTGCGATCGGCAAGCTGGCTGTCGGTGCCGTTTACCGGATACCGGACCACGTGGGCGATCGAAGGCGTGGTGGACCTCAGTCAGCTCCTGATTATGGCGGCGGCGGCCCTGGCGATCGCTATCGCCTTCTTCTTTGGCAAGCATGTCACGATCGATCTGATCGATTACCATCTGCCGCGGGTCGCCCGCGTCGCGACCGCCGCGCTTTCCGCAATCCTGTCGACAGGCTTCATCGTCGCCTGCCTGTGGTTTGCTTTCGGCGATATGCAGACGCAGCGCGAGATGAACACCACGTCGGCGACGCTTGCCATCCCGTATCTCTATTATTCGCTGCCGTTGCTGGCGGGACTGGCCCTTTCCGCCGTGGCGATTGTCGGCCGCCTTGCCGGCGCCGCGACGAACGACCTGTCCGTGCAAAGTGGCGACGGCGGCGAACCGCGGGCGCCTCCTTCGGGGCAGTCCGATGTCTGATCCGCTCATCGGCATTATCGGCTTTGTCGCCGCGCTGATTCTGATCGCATTCAGGGTTCCAATCGCCGTCGCCCTGGGTGTGGTGGGCGCCATCGGCTTTGGCGCGATCAATGGTTTCGGCGTCGTCGGTTTCGTGCTCGGCTCCGGCGTTTTCGAAGCCATATTTCCCTATACCCTTTCTGTTATTCCCCTGTTCCTGCTCATGGGCGTCGCGGCGTCCCGATCGGGACTTTCGACCGACCTGTTCGGGGCCGCCAATGCTGTCGTTGGACGGTTCAGGGGCGGCCTCGCCATCGCCACCATCGGAGCTTGCGCCGGCTTCGGCGCGATCTGCGGATCGAGCATGGCGACGGTCGCGACCATGGGGCGGGTCGCGCTGCCGGAAATGCGGGCCGCCGGCTACGACGATCGCCTGTCGACGGCAAGCATTGCCGCCGCCGGTACGCTTGGCGTACTCATCCCGCCAAGCATATTGCTGGTGATCTACGGTCTCCTGACTGAGCAATCGATCGGCAAGCTTTTCTCGGCCGCCATCCTGCCGGGGGTCTTGTCGACCGTGCTCTACTCCCTCGCTGTCGTTGCTCAGGTGCGGCTGAATCCAAAGCTCGCCGGTCCGCTGTCGTCTCGCACCAAACTGCTCTCAACAGGATCGCAGCGCCGGGCCTTGCCCGTGGTCATGTTGTTCATCGTCGTCATCGGCGGAATTCAGGTCGGTATTTTTTCCCCGACCGAGGCGGCGGCGGTCGGCGCCGGTGGTGCAATCCTGATCGCGGTATTCCGGCGTGCCCTCACCAAATCCGTCATCGGCATGATTGCCCGTGAAACGGTCGAAATGACCGGGGTCATTTTCTTCATCATGATTGGCGCGGCGCTGTTCAATGTCTTTCTGGAGACGACCGGCCTTCCCCAATTCCTGGTGAAGTCCATTGAGGGAGCTTCCCTCAACCCGCTTCTGGTCTTGCTTTGCGTTCTGGCATTCTATGTCGTCCTGGGCTGTTTCATGGACGCCCTGTCGATGATTCTCCTGACCATTCCTTTCGTCTTTCCGGTCATTCTCACTCTCGGTTACGATCCGATCTGGTTCGGAGTCATTATCGTCACCGTTGCCGAACTCGGACTGATCACCCCGCCGATCGGCATGAATCTCTTCATCATCCAAGGAGTCGCCGGCGATCTTCCATCGCACACGGTCATGCGCGGCATTCTACCTTTTATCATCGCCGACATCATTCGCTTGGCCATCCTGGTCGCGGCGCCGCAGATCGTCCTTTGGCTGCCAAGTTATCTCTAAGGCATTGCA
>CAZTTL010000149.1:0-4074 GCA_964616635.1 uncultured Rhodoplanes sp.
GGTGCCGGGCAGGATCGAGCCGCCATAGATGAAGACCGACGGCACGTTGAGACGGCACATCGCCATCATCATGCCGGGCAGCGACTTGTCACAGCCGGCGAGTCCGACCAGCGCATCATAAGCATGGCCGCGCATGGTGAGTTCGACGGAATCGGCGATCACTTCGCGCGACGGCAGCGATGATTTCATCCCCTCGTGACCCATCGCGATGCCGTCGGTCACGGTGATGGTGCAGAATTCGCGGGGCGTCGCGCCGGCGGCAGCAACACCTCTCTTCACCGCCTGCGCCTGGCGCATGAGGGCGATGTTGCAGGGAGCCGCCTCGTTCCAGCAGGTCGCGACCCCGACAAATGGCTGATGGATCTCCGCGGTGGTGAGACCCATCGCGTAATAGTAGGAGCGATGCGGCGCGCGCTCGGGACCTTCCGTCACATGACGGCTCGGCAGCTTGCGCTTGATGGTGGTCTTCGCGTCCATCACCTGCCATCCTCCTGTCCGCCGCGCGCCGAGCTATTCAAACCGGCTAGCCCAACGTTCGCTTTGGACGCCTCCGAAATCGTGGAGGGGTGTGGCGGAATATGGGCGTGGAGGCTCTGAATGCCTTGCAGCGGGGGAGTTGTCGGCTACCTGTTGCGTTCAGAGCACAGAAGTGTGTTCTGTTTGCCGCATTCCGGTCACCGGTGTGAATACTTGGTTGCTGAACCGGGAATTTAAGGGCAGCCGTCAGGCCACTTCGAGAATCGCGTGGGGCAGAAAGCGCGACGTGTTCTTGGTGATCGGGCTCGAATCTTCGCGTATTCCGACACCGCATGGTTTGCCGCCGGCGATCCACGACCCGATCACGGCGTAGTTTCCGGCGAACTGCGCCATCGGAGCGAACGCCTGACGGATATGGCCCTCCCGGCCATAGGGGCCGCAATCCGTATCGACCTCGCGGCCATCGACCACGAGCGCGATGTTTGCGCCCTCACGGGAATAGAGCGGCTTGCGCGCATAACTGCGACCGAGCTTCGTGGCCTCGGCGTCGTCCTCGAAATAAGCGGGCAGCAGGTTGGGATGCCGGGGAAACAACTCCCACAGTAGCGGCAGGATGCCCTTGTTGGACAGGATCGCCTTCCACGGCGGCTCGAGCCAGCGGGTGGACGCGCCCGCAAGCGCCGAGCCGAACTCCTCCTGCATCATCCATTCCCAGGGATAGAGCTTGAAGGCGCACTCGATCGGCCGGTCATCGAGGTCGACGAAAACGCCGTCCTCACGGCGGCCGATTCCATCCATGTCCAGCACCGTGGTCGCAAGGCCGGCCTGATGGGCGGTGTCCTGAAGATAGGCGAGCGTGCCGGCGTCCTCGGTATCGTCGATCACTCCGCAGAGATGAATCGACCCTGCACCGGCCGTGCGCCAGGCCGCGATCAGGCATTCGTGCAGCGAATTGTACTGGTCGGCGGCGCGCGGCAAGATGTTTCGCGCGCTCGCCTCTTCGAGCCAGAGCCATTGAAACACGGCGGATTCGAACAGCGAGGTCGGGGTATCGGCATTGTATTCGAGCAGCTTCGCCGGCCCGCACCCGTCATAGGCGAAATCGAAGCGGCCATAGAGGCTCGGGTCGCCGCGCTTCCAGCTCGCCGCGATATAGGTCCAGAAGCGCTCGGGAATGCACAACGCGCGCAGCATGCGCTCGTCATCGACGGCGCGGCTTACCAGCTCGCGGCACATCGCATCGATTTCGCCGGTCGGCGCTTCGATGTCGCGCTCGATTTCTTCAAGCGTGAAGGCGTAATAGGCGGACTCGTCCCAGTAGGGCTCGCCATTCAGGCTATGAAAGGCAAATCCGACCTTTGAAGCGGTGTCACGCCAGTCGGGGCGCTCCTCGCATGCGATCCGCCGCATCGATCGCCCCACTCAGCCGCCGATGGAAAATCGTCCGAACGAGGACGAACGGGCGAATCTGCCAAAGCCACTGCGCCGAACGGTGCCCCATCGCTTCCGTCGGAGCCCTGTGGCGCCGCCATTGGAGAATTTCGCCGAGCCGGCGGATGACGACCGAGTGTTCGTGTCACTCGAACGGCTCGGCCAGGAAACGTAATAGTAGACTCGCGACCGCCAGCCAGAGTCAGTACGCGAGCAACTTTGCGTCCCATCCGCCTTCGTTGTGCAGGTCCGCTGGACCGCCGCTGTCGGCCAACTCAGACTTTTCCAGTTCAGCAGCGCACTTCCGGCGGCGAAGCTCACGGCAAAGCCCGCTGTGCCCATCAATGCGAGTGCCACAACGCTCGACCGTTTGGGCTCCCCCTGCGAACGCCGCACTGACTCATACACCGACATGATCGCTATCCCTGCCGCACGGTCACCGCCGTCCTTGCCCGGACCAAAAGCCGTTCTCCGCAACCTCGCTCACGAAACCACAGAGGTTGCAAAATCCGGTTACCCGGTTTCGGCAAGTTGCCCCAGCAAATGGGTAAGCCTGTTAACCAGACCGATACGGCCTTGCCGCTTCGCCGGGGAAGGCGCGTGCTTGCGGCGCAACGGCGCGAGACCGCAATGGTTCCGGATAAATCGATCGCACTCCACCATTTCCTTGCTTGATCGCATGGTCTTATCCGAAAAGTCTGCAACTTTTCGGGATCATGCGAGCTCACGTCGTCCCGTCTGCTGCGGGCGCACGGTGCAGGAAAATGGCGCAGACAATGCTGGTCAGAGCCAGCGTCGCGGCGGCCACCAGCGTCGTCGCACTGACCCCCAGGCCAGCAAATCCAACGCGATAGGCAATGGGCCCAATCGCTTGCCCGAGGAAGAAAAACGAGGAGTGCAGTGCCATCGCCAAGCCGCGCGAGCGGGGTGCAAGCTCGGTCGCGTAAATCTGGATCACGCCATGCAGCGAGTAGAAGCCAAGCCCCAGCAGCGCGAAGGCAAGGAACTCGACCGGCCAAAACATGCCGAGCCCGACAATGAGGAGGGATGCTGCGAGCATCGCGCCACCGCCGAGCATCAACCGCCGCTCGCCGAACTGCCCGAGCAGCATCGAAACGGCGAACGAATAGATGATCCCGCCGATGCCGAAGCCGGCAATCACGAGCCCGGCGATCGCGGCACGCTCCTCCCCGCGCGCACTGAGCAAAGCAGCGACATAGGGAAAGATGCCGAACACGGCGATGCCTTCAATGAGCACGGCGGGAAAGCAGACCCGCGCCAGCGGATTGCGAATGATCGTGCGAAATCCGGCCATAACCGCAGCCGGATCGAACCGGCTCCGTGCCTCGGGCGCGCCAGTGCGAAAACCGAACATCACGGCAAGGAACGCGACAAGCGCGACGAAGGTCACGAGCCCGAACACGCCGCGCCAACCGATCGCATCGCCGACCATGCCGGCAAAAGGCGAGCCGAGCAGATTGCCGAACATGGCCGCCGCAAGCAGGCGGCCGATCGCCACTTGGCGTCGTGCGACCGGCACCAAGTCGCCGGCAAGCGCCAAGGCGATCGGAAAAATTCCGCCGGCAACCATGCCGCTCAGGATGCGGGCACCAAGCAGCACGGAAAAATTCGGCGCCAGCCCGCCGACCAGTCCCGCGACCGCGCTGATCGCCAGCGCCGCCTTCATCAGGCGCGCTTTTCCCAAAGTGTCCGCCAGCGCCCCGAGAACAGGCTGCACCAGTGCGTAAGGCAGGGCAAAAGCGGTCGACAGCAGCGCGACCGTGCCGGTATCGAGCGCGAGATCCTCGGCGATCTGCGGGATGACCGGATCGACGGCGCGGATGAACAGGTTGCTCGCAAAGATCGCCAGCGCCGCCGAGGCGAGTATCCGCTTCGCTTCCGGCGATATCGTTTCGGCTGGTTGGTTGACCGCCTCTTGCGCCAAAGGCGGACGTGCCTCGTTCATGATTTGGCCAGCCGGTCGAACGCGATCAGCGAGCGCAATAAACCTTCCATCTCGGCGAGCGGCACCATGTTCGGGCCGTCGGAGGGCGCATGGTCGGGGTTTTGGTGGGTCTCGATGAACAAGCCGGCAACGCCGACCGCCACCGCCGCACGGGCGTGGACGGGGACGAATTCGCGCTCCCCGCCCGAAGAGGCCCCCTG
>CAZTTL010000149.1:4084-8965 GCA_964616635.1 uncultured Rhodoplanes sp.
CATCGAAGATCACCGGCGCGCCGGTGCTGCGGGCGAGGATCGGCAAGGCGCGCATGTCGGAGACAAGCGTGTTGTAGCCGAAGGAGACGCCCCGTTCGGTGACAAGCACCTGGGCATTGCCTGCCCCGGTCACCTTCGCCACGGCATTCGCCATATCCCACGGCGCGAGGAACTGGCCTTTCTTGATGTTGACGACGCGGCCCGTCCTCGCTGCCGCGATCAGCAGATCGGTCTGCCGGCAGAGAAAGGCCGGGATCTGCAGCACGTCGACAACTTCGGCGACGCGCGCGCATTGCGCCGGCTCATGCACATCGGTCAGCACCGGCACGCCGAGCGTTTCCCTGATCTCGGCAAAGATCGGCAGTGCCTGGTCGAGCCCGATGCCGCGCGCGCGCGTTGCGCTGGTGCGGTTCGCTTTGTCGAACGATGTCTTATAGACGAAGCCGAGCTGCAGACGCGCCGCGATCTCCTTCAGGGCGCCTGCCATTTCCAGGGCATGCGCGCGGCTTTCGAGCTGGCAGGGGCCGGCAATCAGGGCGAATGGCAGCGCATTGCCAAAACGGACCGGGCCGACGGAGACGATGGGCGTGGGAGCGGGATCAGTGATCTGGTGCGACATGGGCGGACACTTGCCGCCAACCGAGCAAGCACGGCCGCCCGCCGGGCGCAACCCTTTTGTCTCGATTCCCCCCTGAGCGGACGAACGGCGAAAGAGCCCCGGCCACCAGCCGGGGCTCTCGTCAAGAATACCAAAAAGAAACGTTAAGGCCGATCATTTGCCGAAGGCAACAACCGGCGGAGCGCCCCAGCGCCACGCATAGACGACGCGGCGATAGGTCGGGGCGTAATAGGTGTATTTCACCGGGCGGCTGGACCAAGCATAGACGTAGGTTGTCACCGGCTTCTTGACGAGGACCGGTTGCGCATAAGTGGTATGAACCGGCCTATAGGCCGGATACCAGCCGTAGGTGTAATAGGCGCCGCACCGGCACCAAGCCGAAGCCTCGGTCGGGATAAGCGCAACGCCGCCAACAATAGCGGCAGCGGCAGCGAGGGTGATAACGAATTTCTGACGCATCAAGAAGCTCCCTAGTCAGGCGGCAATCAGAGCACTGCCGCAACCGTCAGTATGCGCGCTGGAAGAGATCAGTAAACGACACCTAACGCGTATTTGATCGACATCGCAGGCCGACGCCCAATTAAGCTTAACTGAAAAGCAACACTATTCCGCGAGCTGGCATCGGCCTTTGCAGCGAATCGGCGTCCACTTCGCCGGAAAATGCTTTGAGTCCTGTCAGCAAAGCCCCGGCGTTCAGGCCGGGGCTTCCATTCACGCCATTTGATGACGGACTGCGACCTCACCACCAATGACGTCGCCAACCCCAATAAGGCCGGTAATAGGCTCGGTAGTAAGGTGCCCAGCCATAAACAACAAGCGGGCGCCGCCAGCGATAATAGCGGGGATAATAGACCGGCGCGTACCAGCCGTAATACACGTGCGGACCGCATCCCCAGCATCGGTACCACGCCGATGCCTTGGTGGGTGCAAGCGCAGTGCCGGCCGCGATCGTAGCGCCGGCAACGAGCACAAGAGCAAACTTTCGCAACATAACGCGTCCTTTCCTTTGCGCTCCCCGTGCGGCAATCCGTTGGATCGACCGCAGCAGCATCATAGGCCGACGGTCGCGCAACGTGACGGACAAAAGCGCCGCATTAACGTGCATGTGATCCAGCGGATGCAGCTTACCGACCGTCGTTGGCGTTCCCGCCCTCATCCCGAACAATGAAAGGCCGCGGTCGCAGAAAACGGCCTTGCGGCAC
Organism: uncultured Rhodoplanes sp.; assembly: GCA_964616635.1. Lineage (GTDB taxonomy): Bacteria > Pseudomonadota > Alphaproteobacteria > Rhizobiales > Xanthobacteraceae > Rhodoplanes. Next base: position 5,906 of record CAZTTL010000149.1, read on the forward strand.
GAACCCGAAAGCCGCCAGCGGCAACCAAATCGAAGGACATGTCATCGAAACGCAAACGCCGAAACGTAAGCGTCATGTGACGAGCGCCAGCGACCACGAATACAGGGAGGACAACATGGGGAAACGATCAGCGTTATCGGCTCTCGCTTTGGCCGCATCGGCTTTCGCTCTGGTGCTTGCGCTCTCGCCGGCCGGTGCAATGGATCAATCGGCCAAGCCACGCCTTCCCGACGGGTCATATCGCGTTGCTCAGGCCTGCGGCTGGTATGCGATTTATTCGTGCTCACACTCGCGCCGCGAAGCGGGACGCTTCAGCCGCGAGCACGGTATCGGCTACGTGATCGATACCAGCGACCCCGACTATCCGAATTTCCGGAATGGCTATTATTGCGTGGTCGAGGGCCCGATGAGCCGTGGCAGGGCGCTGTCATTCGCCGATCGCGCTAGCGATTTCGCCCCGACGGCTTATGCCAAGAGCGCGTGCTGAAGCATTTTCCGGCGGGGTTCGCCGCGGTGCGGTCAGGCAAAGCGGAATCGAGCGCATTCCGCTTTCAGCGGAACGGAACGCGCTCGAAGGTTTTGGCGGGCAGACAGCGACGATGCCGATCAAGTGGAGCAATCAGGCCCCGCATCGGTCCGTGGCCGGCGCGCAAGCCGCGCCTTGATCCGGCGCGCATCGTTTTCCGGTAGCGTCCGCAAAAACGCCTCGACCTCGGCATCGCGTTCGTTCCGCTTCATGATCTTCAGCGCGACGATGAGATCACCGTTTCCGCCCCATCTCTTGCCGCGGTAATAATCGAGAATGCCTTCAACGGCCGGTGCCAGAGCGGTGGCCCAGGGCTGATCGGCGGCGCACACGCCGACGACGGCAGCCTCACGCACGGACCGTGACGCGGCTTTCAGCCGACGCCTAAGAAGGTCCGATCCATCGACATCAAGCCGGCCGGCGATCCGTAGTAATGGCGCGAGATGCCACTGATCGGACATGTCTGCGATTTTCAGGATGCGCTGTCCGTAGGGCCTGACGCTCTCGATCGGGGCACGCGCCACGATCCACGCCAGATGCGAATGGTTATGGCCATGGGCTTCGCTCACCGGCTTCTCGAGCCGGTCGAGAATGTCGCCGATCACCGGCGCGGCCACTTCCGGGTGCCGCCGCAACGCTTCAGAAACATGGAAGTGATCGACCACGCGCTTGTTGGCGAGGAGGCGCTGCAACAACGCCACGTCCTGCGGCGACAGTTCGCGCTGCTGCCCCCGCAACGTATCGAGGTGATGGTTGATCACCGCCATCAGTTCGGGCCCCAGCGGTTCATCGCCGCCAGCGGAAAGAATGCGGTCAATGGTTTTATGTATCGGTTCAGGCGGCGGCGGTTCCGGCAAAGCGACGCGGTAGCCGGCAGAGGCGCGCAGAATTGCAGCGGCGTCGGTCGCTCCGAATACGAGCGTCGTACGCTCCCAGCCAGAGCGCAGTTCGAGGCCGTAAGAATTGGGAAAGCCGAGAACGAGCGGAATCATCAGCGCTTTGGTGCGCAGCTCGGTCGCACGCGAGACAACGCGCCAGCTCGCGCCCTCGGCCACCTGCAGTTCGTAGCGCGTCCGGTCGCCGTCGGTGTAAAGCAGCGGTGCGCGCGATTTCCACCCCTTGCGCTGCTTTGCGATGACGAGCCTCACGACGGGCGTCCAGTCCCCGTTGATGGTCGGGACCAGGCAGCGTCCGTGCGCTGCAGCGACCTGCGTCGCCGGCAGCGCCGTTTTCGCGTCCGCGAATGCCTTCGGACATGCCGGCCGTTCCTCATAGGAATAGACGATGGTTTGCACCTTGGCCCGACGTCCTCCTGTGACCGTGCGGATCCGCACGGCATCGACATCACGCCCGAGCAGCAGGGTTTGGCAGGTCTCGTTGCAAGGTGCCTTGCGCAACGGCTCATCTGAACCGCCGGAGAATGACGCCGCCGTTTCGATCTCGATCGCTCGGGGCGCGCTGGGCAACCTCCCCTCAACGTCACCGGCGAGGATCGCCGCAGCCTCCGACTTGGCCAGCACCGCCGCCAGCAGGCCGGGTGCAATCGCGGTGATCGCTAGCGCGGCAGCGGCGATCATGGCTGCCAATGCCCGATGTCCGTCGCGCCATACCAACACCGCCGGCCACAAGGCGGTGAGATAGACCGCAACCGCTGGCAAGAGCGCCAGCGGAAAGGCCAGCCCGAAGGTGAACAGCAGAACGATCAGCAGGATTGCCGGAAACGCGACGAAAACTGCCGCTGGAATGGCGACGACAAGGTAGACGACCAGGAAAACCCGATACGGCATCGGCAGCACCTGCGCCGATGAATGATCACGTGCCCGACGCAGCGGTAAGTTAGTGCCGCCCCGTTAACGCAAGGTCAAACCGGCTTTCCATCTGTTTTGGCTGGAGCGAGCGTCATTGCACCAGCTGGCTTCGTACCGCTTGTGGGAGGCGACCGCACGTAATGAACAATCGAATAGGCACCGCAGATCATGAAACGATCCGCAGCGCGTGGAGCAGATGCCAGATCGGGCTCTTCTGGGTATCCGCACGTTCGAGGCATTCCTCGCGCTGGGCGCGGGCTTGAGCGTCGGCCGCGTAGTCGACGCCGGTTACGTGACACATCCCCAACGAATTTGCGTAGCGGTAGCTCTCAAGCTCGACGATCGTATTTCCGAAAGTCCACAGCAGAATAGCCAAGAGCGCCGCCAAGACTCCAAGTGTGCGTGTCATGGATTACACCAGCCTCGACTGTTCCACCGCCGCCTCGACGAAGGAGGAGAACAGCGGGTGCGGAGCGAACGGGCGTGATTTCAGCTCGGGGTGGAACTGGACGCCAATGAACCAGGGGTGGTCGGCATATTCGATGATTTCCGGCAGTATGCCGTCGGGCGACATTCCGGAAAAGCGCATGCCGTGCTGCTCGAGGCGGCCCTTATAGGCGGTGTTCACCTCGTAGCGATGGCGGTGGCGCTCGGAGATTTCGGTGGTGCCAAAAATCTCGCTCACCCGGCTGCCGCGCGCGAGCACCGCCGGATAAGCGCCGAGCC
>CAZTTL010000150.1:0-8919 GCA_964616635.1 uncultured Rhodoplanes sp.
CTGAGGAGCGGGCTTTAGAGCGAATTCCGATCTGACAGAATCGGAACTCGGTCTATTTCTCTTTTAGTGGTCGCATTTTCTACGGCGAACCGGCGTCCACTTCGCCGGAAAATGCTTTAGCCCGCGTCTCGAAGGATGGATGGTTCGAGACGGGCGGCTTCGCCGCCCTTCTCACCATGAGGGGTTGATTCCTGGAACTGCCGCCGCTACCGACCGAGTGCGGGATCAGTTGAATTCCATGATCACGGCGTCGACCGGCAGGCTGTCGCCTTTTTTCGCATGAATGCGACCGATCACGCCGTCGCGCTCGGCGCGGATCACGTTTTCCATCTTCATGGCTTCGACGATCGCGAGCGTCTCGCCGCTCTTGACCTCCTGGCCGACATCGACCTCGAGGGCGAGCACCAGGCCCGGCATCGGGCACAAAACCTTCTTGCTGGAATCGGCCTCGGGCTTCGCCGGCATGATGCGGGCCGCCGTTGCCTCCCATGGCATGTAGACATAGGCCTTCACGTCGACGCCGTGATAGGCGAACTCGTAGCCATTGGGGATCGGCCGCAACTGCACCGCGACCGGCATATCGTCGATGAAGCCCTGCCAGACGCGCTCACCCGGCTTCCACACCGACTCGCTGAAGCGCTTGGGCCCGCGGCGTCCCCCTTCGATGAAATGCACGGCAATGCCGTTGCGCTCGCGCTCGACCTCGAGTTCGACCTCCATTTGATTGCCGACAGCGACCACGCGACGGCGCTCGTGGGTCACATGCGGACTCGGCATCTGTCCGCTGATTGAGCGGCGCCGCTCGGCAAACTGGAAATCGATGACCGCCGCGACCGCAGCGATGATCTTGCCGGACTCGCCCTCCGCCGGGAGCGCATGGAAGCCGTCCGGCCACTCTTCGGCGATGAAGCGGGTGGACAGCCGGCCTTCAATCCAGCGCGGGTGCTGCATCAGGGCGGTGAGGAAGGGCACGTTGTGGCGAATGCCCTCGACCAGAAACAGGTCGAGCGCGCGGGCCTGCGCCTCGATCGCGGCCGTGCGGGTCGGCGCATGGGTGACGAGCTTGGCGATCAACGGATCGTAATAGAGCGAAATCTCGCCGCCCTCGTAAACGCCGGTATCGACGCGCACCGTGATCGGATCGACCGCATCGCCGACCTGTTCGACCGGGGTGCGGTAACGCACCAGCCGGCCGATCGAAGGCAGGAAGTTGCGGTAAGGATCCTCGGCATAGATGCGCGACTCGATCGACCAGCCGTCGCGCTTCACGTCGCTCTGCGCGATGGTGAGCTTTTCACCCGCCGCAACGCGGATCATTTGCTCGACGAGGTCGATGCCGGTGACCAGCTCGGTGACCGGATGCTCGACCTGCAGGCGGGTATTCATTTCCAGGAAGTAGAAGCTGCGATCCTGACCGGCGACGAACTCGACCGTGCCGGCCGAGTCGTAGCCCACGGCCTTGGCGAGGGCGACCGCCTGCTCGCCCATCTTCTGCCGGGTCGCTTCATCGAGCAGCGGGGAGGGCGCCTCCTCGACGACCTTCTGGTTGCGGCGCTGCACCGAACATTCGCGTTCGTTGAGGTGGATGACATTGCCATGCTTGTCGCCGAGCACCTGGATTTCCACGTGCCGCGGATCAACGATGAACTTCTCGATGAAGATGCGATCGTCGCCGAACGAGGACTTCGCTTCTGAGCGGGCGCGGTGGAAGCCCTCCAGCACCTCGGCCCGTTCATAGGCGATACGCATGCCCTTGCCGCCACCGCCGGCGGAGGCCTTGATCATCACCGGGAAACCAATCTCCTCGGCGATCCTGACGGCATGCTTGTCGTCCTCGATCACCCCGATATGACCGGGAACGGTCGAGACGTTGGCTTCGGCGGCGGCCTTCTTGCTTTCGATCTTGTCACCCATCGAGGCCATGGCCCGAAGGTTGGGCCCGATGAAGACGATGCCGGCTTTCTCCAGGGCGACCGGGAATGCTTCACGCTCGGACAGGAAGCCGTAGCCCGGATGAACGGCCTCGGCGCGGGTGTCCTTGCAGGCCTGCACAATCTTTTCGATGACGAGATAGCTTTCGGCAGCCGGCGGCGGGCCGATCAGCACCGCCGTATCTGCCATTTCAACATGCAATGCATCTTTGTCGGCTTCAGAATAGACAGCGACAGTTTCAATTCCCATCCGGCGCGCGGATTTAATGATTCTACAGGCGATTTCACCTCGATTAGCGATCAAAATACGTCTGAACATTGCGATCCGCCCGCTCAAAAAAACGTCACCACAGCATCAATAGAGGCTTTGCCGCCGCACCGCAAAAAAGTCAACGCGAATCCGCTGCATCGCGAAAGATGATCGACTACGCCGCCGCTGTCGTCGGTCTCGTTTGCCATATCTGGCGCTCAAGGACAGGCCGGCACTGCGACGCTTCGCGATCGCATTGCGCCGGCCGGCCTGGGGAACGCCAATCAGCTTGAAGCCGAATCCTTGTTCCAGGTCGACAGCTTCTGCGCGAGTGTGCGCAGCTCATTGGTCTGGGCAGCGATCGTATCGAATTGCTTGCGGGCATGGTTGGTCGACACCTCAATGAATTCTGTTGGCGTCTTCACCGTGGCCAGTCGCTCGGCAAATTCGAGCATCGTGTTCAGGTTCGTTTTCATGAACTGGAACATGCGCGAACGGTAATCTTCCGCTGCCTTTGCGGCAGACGACATTTCCTTGAGCGCCGGTGCCGTCAGTCCTTGATCCTTCACATTGCCGAGCGTCAGGCCCATGATATCCGTCGGCCATTTCACGCTGGCGAGATTATTGGCGTAATCAATCGCCGCATTCATGTTGATGCGCATGTATTCGAAGACTCTGGTGCGGTAGTCGTCGGCGACCCGGCTCGCTGCCGAGATGTCGTAGCCCATACGGGCCATGGCATCTTCCGTCTGCGACATCGCCTGATCGACGCTTCGCTTCATTTCATCAAGGGCTTCTTCGGGCGGATTGGGATTATTATCGGACATGACGACCTCCAAACTGATAATCGCAACGAACTCATTCCTCTCCCCGGACCAGTCCCTGGCCGGCCCCAGGAGGGTGATGCATGACGCCACGGCATATGGCTTTTGCCGGCCATGGTCACGCTAAATCGGCGCTTATCGACACCGCGGCTGCCGAAGGAGGGGATGTCGGCCACACGCCATTTTCGCGCGTGGCAGCTCGGCAGAGGCTGCCGCGGACCGCCGACGGCCTGCCGCCGGTGCGGCGGAACCGGCGCGCCGCTGCTGCAGGCTTCCCCTTGCTGCCGGGCCCCCTTATAAGAGCGCCGCGATCGCGATTTTCGTGAGCCGTTGCGTTACTTGCGAGCATGTCCATGGCGCAGACCATCTATGTCATCAACGGGCCGAACCTCAACTTGCTCGGCACCCGCGAACCCGACATCTATGGTCACGCGACGCTTGGGGATATCGAAGAGTTGTGCCGGGCGGCGGCCGAGCCGCATGGTCTCGTGGTCGAATTTCGCCAGTCCAATCATGAGGGAGAGTTGGTGACCTGGATCCAGGAGGCGGGCGCGGCCGAGGCAGTGGGCGTCGTTCTCAACGCCGCCGCCTATACCCATACCTCGATCGCGATCCTCGACGCGGTTAAGGCATGTCCGGCGCCCGTGATCGAGGTGCATCTCAGCAATATCCATGCGCGCGAGGAGTTCCGGCGGACCTCATATGTGTCGCGGGCGGCCAAGGCGGTGATTTGCGGGTTCGGTCCACTCGGTTACGCATTGGCGATCACAGGGCTGGCAACGGCGGGTCGGGGAGGCTGAGCGGTGGACGCAACGGATCAGAATCACCCCTCCACGGTCGTGGCGGAGGAGAAGATCGCTGCGGCGAACGAGACCGTCGTGCGTGCGCTGGCGCGGCTGTTGAACGAAACCGGGCTGACGGAGATCGAGATCGAGCAGGCGGGCCTGCGCGTGCGCGTGGTCCGCCAACCCTCCGGCCCGATGCCCGCTCCGGTGCCAGCAGCGATCACGCCAGTCTCTGCAGGATCGCCGGAATCGGCACTCGCCGGCAGTCCGGTCGCGCCCGGAAAGCTCGAACCGGCAAAGCATCCCGGCATCGTCACCTCGCCGATGGTGGGAACCGCCTATCGTGCGGCCGAGCCGGGCGGCAAGGCGTTTGTCGAGGTCGGGACCGTCGTGAAAGTCGGTGATCCCATCCTCATCATCGAAGCGATGAAGACCATGAACCAGATTCCGGCACCGCACGCCGGAACGGTCGCCCAGATCCTGATCGAAGACGGCCAGCCGGTCGAATTCGGCGAGCCGCTGATGATCATCGAGTGAGCAAACGCGCGTCGCCGCGCTTGGTGCAAAGCGGAGCGCGGTGAAGGCAATCGAACCGGTGTCATCGCACCGTCTCCCAAGGCACCCCACACCTCCCGGACACGCTCAACGGCGCAGCGATGTTTGAAAAAATCCTGATCGCCAATCGTGGAGAGATCGCGCTGCGGATTCTGCGCGCGTGCAAGGAACTCGGCATCGCCACGGTGGCGGTGCACTCGACCGCCGACGAGGCGGCGATGCATGTGCGTCTTGCCGATGAAAGCGTCTGCATCGGTCCGCCGCCGGCCAAGGACAGCTATCTCAATATCCCGGCGCTGCTTGCCGCCTGCGAGATCACCGGCGCCGATGCGGTGCATCCCGGCTACGGGTTTCTCTCGGAGAATGCGCGTTTTGCCGAAATCCTCGCCTCGCATGGCCTGCATTTCATTGGTCCGACCCCTGCTCATATCCGCCTGATGGGCGACAAGATCGAAGCCAAGCGCACGGTGCAACGGCTTGGCATTCCGGTGGTGCCGGGCTCGGAGGGAGCGGTCGGCTCCGACAGCGAGGCGCATGATATCGCCGCCGGCATCGGCTTTCCGGTTCTGGTCAAGGCGGCGGCGGGCGGCGGCGGACGCGGCATGAAGATCGCCCGCAGCGAGGCCGAGCTGCCGATGGCGCTTGCGACCGCGCGCGCAGAATCAATGGCGGCCTTCGGCGACGACACGCTCTATCTCGAGAAATATCTTACCGAACCGCGCCATATCGAGTTTCAGGTGCTCGGCGACGGCCAGGGCAATGCCATTCATCTCGGCGAGCGCGACTGCTCGCTGCAGCGACGCCATCAGAAGCTTTGGGAGGAGAGCCCGTCGCCGGCGCTCAATGCCAGTCAGCGCGAGGCGCTGGGCGAGACCGTCGCCCACGCCATGCGCGAGCTCAAATATCTCGGCGTCGGCACCATCGAGTTCCTCTATGAGAACGGCGAATTCTACTTCATCGAGATGAATACCCGCATCCAGGTCGAGCATCCGGTGACCGAGATGATCACCGATATCGACCTCGTGCTCGAGCAGATCCGCGTCGCTGATGGCGCCCGACTGACGATCGAGCAGCGCGATATCGCCTTCCACGGCCACGCCATCGAGTGCCGGATCAATGCCGAGAATCCGGTGACCTTCCGGCCCTCGCCGGGCAAGATCGTGCATTATCATGCGCCCGGTGGGATGGGCGTGCGCATCGATTCCGCAGTCTATCAGGGCTACGCGGTTCCGCCCTATTATGACTCGCTCCTCGGCAAGCTGATCGTGCACGGCAAGTCGCGCCCGGAATGCCTGATGCGGCTGCGCGGCGCGCTGGACGAGCTCGTCATCGACGGGGTGGAAACGACGCTGCCGCTGTTCCGGGCGCTGGTGCGCGAGGTGGACATTCTCGACGGCAGCTATCACATCCACTGGCTCGAGCAGTTTCTCGCCCACGAGAGCGTCGAGGATTGAGCGGCCGGACGGTAATCCGTTGGGGTGGGTTGCGTGCCCGCCGGGTGCCGCGGCCCGCCCCGCACAATCCCTCCGGCTTAGCCTCTTTCTAAGAATTCTTTATATAGTATTGAATGAAGATCGAAGCAAAACGGAACGTATTTGCTGAGTTGATATAAAATATACTTCGTATTACGTATACGTCCATGAAATTTTGGCAGAATAAAGATTGACGATGCAACAGTTAATTGTGACCATGCCACGGGGACTGGATGCGTCGAGTAGTTGAGTTGCGTTTATTCGCTTGTTCGAGGGTAGCTATGGGTGAGCACGTCGATATAGCGACTGCGCCGCGTCCCCGTTTCGGCCGACGGCAAGTAACGCCGCATGCTTGTATTGTCGACCGCAAGCCACATCTGCGGGCTTTTCTGGCCGAAACACTGGTGGAATTCGGGCTGGTTCCGCGCCAAGCGGCGGATGCTGCCGGCGTGCTCGCGATGAATGCCGAGATCCCGTCTGATCTCGTTGTCTACTCGCTGCCGCCGGAGGGCGCCGATGCCGAGGAGTTTCTGCGCAAGCTTGCGGCGGCGCAGTACGAAGGAAAGGTCCTTCTTCTCGGTGCAGAGCGTTCGACCGCGCTTCGGGAGGCACAGCGGTGCGGTGCGCAGCTCGGGCTGACCATGCTGCCGGCTCTGGAGACGCCATTCCGCGTCGAGGAGCTTGCGGAGCGGGTGCGTGCGCTCAACGGGGTCAACATGCCGCTGGAAGCTCCGGTCGATGTCTCCGAAGCGCTCGCCCATGATTGGCTCGAGGTCTGGTATCAGCCGAAGATCGATGCCGGGACGCTGATCCCGCGCGGTGCGGAGGCGCTCTGCCGCATGCGCCATCCGATCTGGGGCGTGGTGCTGCCGGCGAGCTTCATTCCGGCCTATGGCGATCCGCATCTGCGCCATCTGTCGGAGTTCGTGGTTTCACGGGCCTGCAAGGATCGCTTGTATTTCTCCGACTGGCGACCGATTGATATCGCGATCAATCTGCCGAGCACTTTGCTCCATGACGAGGATTTTTGTGACGTTCTCCGCGAGGCGGCGGCAGGAAGTGCCGGCGCGGGAACGCTGATCCTGGAAATCAACAGCGCCGAGATCATTCGCGACCTGCCCTTTGCCCAGGCGGCGGCAGAAAAGCTGCGGCTCGACGGCATTCAGCTCGCGATCGACGGTGTCGGTTCCGAATGGCCGATGCTGACCGGCCTCAGCGATTTTCCCTTCGCCGAGATCAAGGTCGGGCCAGCATTCATTCAGGGCTGTGCGACCGACGGTCCGAAGCGCGCGGCCTGCGGGGCGATCGTCGAGTTTGCCAAGCAAGCCCGCGTGCGCACGGTCGCGCACGGCGTCGAGAACCGGGCCGACCTGAACGCGGTCCGCGCCATGGGGTTCGATCTCGTACAGGGCTTTCTGTTCGCCAAGCCGATGGAGGCGCGGAAATTTGCCCGCAGCCTCAACAAACGCCAGGGTCGCAGGGCGCCGCCGCCCGAAGCCGCGTCAGATGATCAGGACAAGGTCAGCTGCGCGAGCATCGCACAGACATCGGCGGGTGCGTAAGGCTTCGGCACGAAGGTCGAGCCCGGCACAGCGTCCACAATCGACTTGAGCGTTCCGGAGGCGTAGAGCACCGCAAGCTCAGGCCGGATCTCGCGGGCGCGATGCGCCAGCGCGGTTCCGTCCATGTCGCCTTCGATATTGATGTCGGTGAACAGCACGTCCACCGGCGTGCCGTCGCTGAGGACCTGCAATGCTTCCCCGGCACTGGTCGCCGTGAAGACCTCGAAGCCGCGTGCGATCATCGCGTCTTCGATCATCATGCTGATGAGCACCTCATCTTCGACCAGAAGAACGCGAGGGGCTCGGCCACGGGTGATACTCATAGCGGTTCTCCCGCCCGCACGGGGCGCTGAGCGTTAACATCTCTATTTCAGGATTGATTTAATTTTATTAGAAAACTACGTGTAGCCAGTTATCAACTCGTTAATGGGAGCGCTTCGGCTCTTCACGATCCGTTGAACGCATGCGGGCTCTTGCGCCAAAACGGTTCGGTCGCTGCAACGCGGTTTTCGCCAGCGCGTAGGGCATGCGGCGCTCGGCAAAGACGACGAGATGGATAAAGCACAAAGCCAGATCCGGGGCTCATCCGAACGCAATCCGCTTGAACTCATCGGTCTGCTCATGGCGCGCCGCGATTCCGCATCGGTCGAAATCACGCCGGAAGTCCTCCTCAAGGCCTATGCCTGCGGCATCTTTCCCATGGCGGAAAGTGCCGACGATCCGGCGCTGTATTGGATTGAGCCGGAGCAGCGCGGCGTCATTCCGCTCGAGGGCTTTCACGTGCCGGCGCGCCTCGCCCGCGCGGTACGATCCGACCGCTTTGTCGTTGTCGCCGACCGCGACTTTGATGCGGTGATCGACGCCTGCGCAGCACCCGCGAAAGGACGCAACCGCACCTGGATCAATGCGCGCATCCGCACGCTCTACCGCCGGCTGTTCGACATTGGTCATTGCCACACGATCGAGGTGTTTGAATCGGGCCGGCTGGTCGGTGGTCTGTACGGCGTTAACCTCGGCGCCGCGTTTTTTGGTGAAAGCATGTTTCACCAGGCACGCGACGCCTCGAAAGTCGCACTCGTCCATCTTGTCGCGCGGCTGCGGGTGGGGGGGTATCGGCTGCTCGACACCCAGTTCGTGACCGACCATCTGCGCCAGTTCGGTGCCTTCGAGGTCCCGCGACGCGGCTATCACAAGCTGCTTGCGCATGCGCTGGGCGGCGAGGCGGACTTCGCCGCACTGTCGCTTGATCGTCCGCTGGCGGGATCGACGGCGCTCGCACTTGCCGGCGGCGCCGCCTTCGAGGGCGCATAAGCGTGATCGCTTGAGGGTGAATCGATCGCGCTCCTTACCTCCTTGTTTTGCCGCATGATCTTTTCCGAAAAGTCTGCGACTTTTCGGGATCGCCCTAATACAAGCCGCGTCCGCCGGTCTCGTCCGGCGTTAACGATTTCAGAACGAATTTCGGCGCTGCTGAATCGGAATCCGTTCTGTCCTCGTCGCATTTGCTGCGGCGAACCGGCGTCCGTGCCCGAAGAAAATG
>CAZTTL010000151.1:0-8890 GCA_964616635.1 uncultured Rhodoplanes sp.
CAGGCAGCGATCGAGGAGAACCTGCGCGGCATCCGCACCATCTTCGACAAGTTCTTAGAGTTCGGCGACGGCGCGGGCGGCGCCATCATGGCGAATAATGCCGACTGGCTGAACAGCCTCAACTACATCGACTTCCTGCGCGATGTCGGCCGCCACTTCTCGGTCAACCGCATGCTGGCCTTCGATTCGGTCAAGCTGCGGCTCGAGCGCCAGCACGAATTGTCGTTCCTCGAATTCAATTACATGGTGCTGCAGGCCTACGACTTCGTCGAGCTCTATCGCCGCCATCGCTGCATCCTGCAGATGGGCGGCTCCGACCAGTGGGGCAACATCGTCAACGGCATCGACCTCGGCCGCCGCCTGGAAAACACCCAGCTCTTCGCCCTGACCTCGCCGCTGCTGACGACCTCGTCCGGCGCCAAGATGGGGAAGACCGCGGCCGGCGCGGTGTGGCTCGATGCCGGCCTGCTCAGCCCTTACGACTACTGGCAGTACTGGCGCAACACCGAGGACGGCGATGTCATCCGCTTCCTCAAGCTGTTCACGGTGCTGCCGCTCGACGAGATCGCTCGCCTCGCCGCACTCAAGGGCGGCGAGATCAACGAGGCGAAGAAGGTGTTGGCGACCGAAGCGACCGCGCTGGTGCATGGCCGCGAGGCCGCCGAGCAGGCCGCCGAGACGGCGCGCAAAACCTTCGAAGAAGGCGCGCTCGCGGAAACTTTGCCGACGGTGGAGATTGCCCGCAGCGACCTCGACACCGGGCTCGGCGTCCTGACGGCCTTTGCCGAAAAAGCGGGTCTCGTTGCCTCGAACGGCGAAGCCCGTCGCCAGGTCAAGGCCGGCGGGCTCAAGGTCAATGATCACACGGTCACCGACGAGAAGAGCGTGCTGACGGCAAGTGATCTCACCGCCGAGGGCGTGATCAAGCTCTCGCTTGGCAAGAAGAAGCACGTGCTGCTGCGGCCAATGTAGAAAGCCAGGCCTCACTGCATGGCAGATGGCGTCGCGGGAATCGGCTCGTTCCGCATCGTGGTGGGGAATTCCATGAACTTGCGCAGCACGCCCGGCGCCAGTGCCGAGATCGGATTGACGTTGAGGACGGGCTTGCTCGGCGTGCCGATTACCTCGAAGGTGATGCCGACTAATCCTTCATTGCTGCCGCCACTCAGCAGCATTCCGACGATCGGGATTTGGCCGAAGGCATTGTTGAGGCCGTAAAGCGGGACGAAGGTGCCGCGCATGCGCACTTCATCGGCGGCATAATCGATCACGCCCTGGATCGTTGCACCGATCACCGGGCCACGCACGACGCCCTCGCGGATCGTCAGCCGGCCGGGCGAGCGGGTGAAGTCGGCCCGCATGCGGGTGAACTGCACGCCGGGATTGGCTTGTCCCGGAGCGCCCGAGGAGGCGACACGGTCGAGCGAAGCTTCGCCGCGCACGACGAAGTCGCGAACATTGAGCAGACCGTCACGCGGACCAGGATCGGAATTGGGCGGGTCCATCGCGATCCAGACTTCACCGCCGTGCATCTTTGGGTAGATATCGGTGAAGCGGAACAGCGCGCCGGCGTCCTTGGTTTCGAAATAGATCACCTTGCCCTCGCCGCTGGCGCGCTCGCGCATGTCGCCAATCAGCGGCGTGTCGACCCCGATCTTGGCGGCAAGGGCGAAATGCTCAAAGCGACCGCCACGAGACAAGAGTTTGAGGTCGACCGCACGCAATGCCTCGCCATGGAATCCGGCAAGCGCCCCGATCTTCAGATCGAGATCAAAATCGGCCACGGCGCGGCGCTGCTTGCTCTCGGCGCTGGATCCGCCCATCACCGATTTCACGAAAGCGCGGCCATCGAACACATCGCCGCGCACCGCGACCTTGATGACACCGTCGTCTCCACGCTCTGCTTTGAGCGTCGCCTTGTCGCCGTCCGACAAGCCGAACGCCGGAAACGAGGCGGCGACGAGGTCGCCTTTGCTGTTGAGCTCGATGTCACCCGCGACCACAGCGCCCGATCCTTCGATCTTCACGCCCTCGATGCGCGTCACCTGGTTCTTGCTGACATAGGTGAAGCTTGCGCGCGCCGTCCGGCCTGCGTTCTTGATCCAGCCTGGCAGCAGGTTGTCGATCTTGGCCTTGGTCAAATCGAGGTCAACGTCGAACTTGGTCCCGCTGTCCGCCGGGCCGCCGAACCGTCCGGCCAGCTTGATCGGGATCGGGCCGGACAGTCCCCCCTTGGTATCTAAGCCGAAGCGGTTGCGTGCGGCATCATCGAACACCGCCTGCAGCTTGATCTCGGCATCCGGTTCGTCGCGTGCCTTGCGATATTCAACCGTCGCCGGCATGCCGCCGATGCGCACCTCGTTCTTGAACTGGTATCCCTGCATATTGGCGGTAATGCGCAGCGTCGGCGCCTCCACCTTCTGCGCCATGACAAAACGGTCGACGGCAAAATTCGAAACATCGGCAACGATGTTGTAGGTGAGCGACTTGCTGATCGCATCGGGCTCGAGCCGCATGTTCACCGCAATCCGCGCGCTGACATTGCCGCGGGTTGTTGCCGGATCGAGCGGCGCACCGGAGGCCTCGCGCAGCCGGTCCATCGCCAAGAGTTCGGCGGCGGCCGGCACCGGCCCCTCGGCGCGCACGCGCACCTGCGCCGGCGGATGCTTGGTCTGCGTATCGGGAACGTCGAACACCCCGTCCACCAGCGCCAGCTTGCGCCCCGACGGCAGATCGACCACGCCGCGCCCCATCGAAACAGTCGCCCGCCTCCCGCGCACCTTAAGCACGATATCGGTGTCGTGCACCGGCGGCAGCCCTTCGACCAGACGGACCACCGGGCCTTTGGTGACGAACTCGATCGACAGGCCGTCATCCGGCACTGGCGGGCCACCATCCCGCAGCGTCGACAGCGGCGCATTGGTGGCGACCTCGGCGCGTTCCACCATTCCGCCCGACATGTTTTCGAGCACCCAGGCCCGCACCTTCGGATTCACAAAGGCCGGCCATATCCGTTTGAACGACTCGCCGGACATATTGCGAGCCGCCATGCCGATGACGAGCCGCGGATCGGCAGTGGCAAAGTCGACGAAGCCCGACGCCGCGATATTGACGTCCGAGCCGGCAACCTCCGCGTCCTCAATATCGAGCCGCCGCGTCGCCAGATCGACTTTGCCGCGCAACAGCACGTGGTTGAGCAGTAGCGTATTTTCTTTTTGCTTGTCCGACCCGATAACGACGCTGCCGCCGCGCACGGCCAGCGCCCAAGTCCCGCCTGCGGCTGGCGGCGCCTCGGCCCGGGCGATCAGCGTCATCCGTGTTTTGCCGGAGACAAGCTGGAAGGGTGCCACGATCGAGCCGCGCCTGATATCCCAATCAACCTTGGCCTCGAACCGATCAATGTGGATCTGCCCCTCCGGATCTTCCGCGGGTCCGACAGAGCCGGGGCCGATGACGACCCGGCCACTGGCGAACACTGGCGTTCCGTCGACGGCGACCTCCGCGCGCAGGCTGGCCGATATTGGCACATCAGCACTGACATCACCGGCATCGAGCCGGCTCGCCAGCAGAAGGTCGCGGATTACCACCTGACGTGCTTCAAGACGCACCGCCCGCGATCCTGACCGGGTCGGTTTGACCGCTGCGACCAGGACCCATGGCCGGTCCGATTTCTGCGAACCCAGGGTCACCAACAGCTCGCCGGGATTCGGCCGGGTCAGGCTGAGATGAATATTTTCGAAGCGGGTCCGGCGGCCGTTGCGCGAATCCTCGACGACCAGGTTGCCACTTTTCAACCCCACTTCGGTGAGGTCTCCGCCGTCGAGCCCAACCGTGCCCAGGCTGTCGATCCAGCCGAGCAGCGCGGCGAACCCAGCGCCGAAGCCCGGCGCCGATGCGGAAGGGGCGGGATGCGACTGCCCGGTAGCGACGCCGAGCGACGACGTAGCGTCCGCGGACGCCAGCACCGGCGAGGTTGCGATCGGCCGCTTGTCCGCCCCGGCAAAGACCGCAACCTTGCCGTCCGCCCCGACCCGCAAAGCAAGCTCGGCACCCACCAGATTGAGACTTTCCACCCGTGGACGACCGCTTAGCAAAGCGAGCAAGGAGAATCCGGCTTCCGCTTTCGGCGCGCTCGCGACGATGGTGCCATCACTGTCGCGTAGGACCACATTGCGCATGCGAATGGCCATGCGCCGATTTTCGTCGAGTTCGATGACCGTGCCGCTGATCTGGACTTTGTAGCGATGACCGAGATTTTCGTCGATCGCAGCGGTCAGCCACGGCGTCGCCAGGTCGATGGAAATCGGCCCGGACGTCAGCCGCCACCACAGCGCGCCGACCGCAAGCGCGAAAATCAGCACACCCGCCGCGACGACTCTCGCGGTTATCCGCACCATCGGCCGCCGCGCCCAAGAGGCGAGGCGCCGGCGCGCCCGCCGCACGATGCGGAAACGATCGAGCCGCGCCAGTGTGGTGTGGACAAGCGCCGCGACCACGCTGCACGCCAGCGCCGCGAAAACGAAAAGCCGCCGCACCCACGGCATCCGGTGGAAAAAGCCGTGCCAAAAACCCGACCTGGCACGCGCACGATCGCTGCGTCGTGCCTGCGGCGCTCGCTGCGCCGCTTCCGCGCAACGGTGCCGGTGCAGACTGGCTTCGAGGCTGCGAAGCGCAGCGAGCTTCGGACTGATATCCTTGTCCGCCATGCGCTGGACGGCCCCGCTCCCTACCCGCTAAATCGCGTGGCACCCGACCCAAAGCCGCTTGCCGCGGACTTCAAAGGTCGCCCACACATGATTGTTTCGCCAACGACTTAGTCACTTCCCCAAACTCGACAGAGACGCTTCGAAAGCGCCGAAAGGAAGGCATATGCCGGCAAAACTGACCACAGGCAGTCCTGCGCCTGACTTTCGCCTCCCGCGTGACGGCGGCGGCGAGGTTTCGCTTGCCGATTTCCGCGGGCGCAAGCTTGTCCTTTATTTCTTCCCGAAGGCGAGCACATCCGGCTGCACGCGCGAATCGCAAGCTTTTTCGGCCCTTAAGGAGGCATTCGCCGCCGCGGATACCGACGTCCTCGGCGTGTCCGCAGATCCCGTGAAGAAGCAGGATGCGTTTAGAACCAAGTACGGTCTTACCGTCACTTTGGGCTCGGACGAAACCCACAAGATGCTTGAAGCCTATGGCGTGTGGGCACAGAAATCCATGTACGGAAGAACCTTTATGGGAATCATACGGACGACGTTTCTCATCGGCCCGGATGGGCGGGTGGCGCGTATCTGGCCGAAGGTCAAGATCGAGGGGCACGCCGAGGAGGTGCTTGCGGCAGCCCAGGCATTGTAAAGAAGGGCTTTCGGCCGACCGCGGCGGCAAGCAGAAATACGCAACTGCTCAAAGGTTTGCTTAATCTTAACCAAGCGCTGATTAGCTCCGCGTCAAGGCTCGCCGGCCCTCACGAAAAGTCCGGCCGGCCGGGGAGCGTCAATGTCTGCGCGGCCACAGACCAACTATGTCCCGTATGACCGGGGAAGTTTCGAGCACGCCAGCTTTGAGGCTCCTCGCTCCGCGCAACACAATCGCGCCGATCACCATCAAGCGGCCGCCGGGCGTGAGCTGCGCCCGACGAGGCCGCGGCCGGACGACGATGAACCGTCGCCGCGGACACATTCGGTTCGTCCCTACACTGCGCAGCAGCATCGTGACCATCGCCATGGCCATCGCGCTCCGGCGGAGGAAGCACGGCGCCATCGCACCGCCCACGAAACCCAGCATGAGGCCGCCAAAGCGGCGTCGGAGCGGCCGCGGCCGCGGCCGCGCAGTTACATGCTCGCCTTCTCTCGTCATCAAATTCGTTTCGGGCCGGTGGTGTTCTGGATCGTGGTCGGCACCCTCGTCATCATGGCGGCCTGGTCGATCGTCACCGCCACCTATTTTGCCTTTCATGACGATGTCATCACCCGCATGATCAGTCGCCAGGCCGACATTCAGGCGGCCTACGAAGACCGCCTCGCCGATATGCGCACCCAAGTCGACCGGGTCACGACGCGACAGCTTCTCGATCAGGAGCAGTTCGCGAAAAAGCTCGAACAGGTCGCGCGGCGCCAGTCCATCCTTGAGCAGCGCGCGAGCGCCCTCGGTAATCTCGGCGCCCCGGCCGTCACCGGATCAATCAAATCGCAGCTTCGTCGCACCCCGGCGTCGGAAACCCCGCTGCCGAAGCCATCGCCGATGCACGACAGCGGCGGGCCGTTCGTGCCCGCCGACCGCACCGCCTTGAACGAGCCCTATATCGGGCTGCACGGCCGCCTCACCCGCATGATGACGTCGCTCGATCGCATCGAACTGCGCCAGGCGAACGCCCTGATCGCCATGCAGGAGAGCTACGAGAGCAAGGCAAACCGGATCCGCTCGGTCCTCGCCGAGGTCGGCGTTCGCGGCACCAGGCGGGCCGAATCAGGCGTCGGCGGTCCGTTCGTGCCGGCCAAGCTTGCGAGCAGTCCCGCGGCGTTCGAGCGCCAGATCCACCGTATTCAGCTCGCCCGAACCAATCTCTACCGCCTGACCAAGACCCTGACCGGCGTCCCGCTGCGGCAACCGGTGTCAGGAGAAGTCGATATCAGCTCGACTTTTGGCGTCCGCATCGACCCATTCAATGGTCGGCCGGCCATGCATACCGGGATCGACTTCCGTGGCGATGTCGGCGAGCCGATCCGCTCCACCGCAAACGGCAAAGTGGTCTCGGCAGGATGGAGCGGCGGCTATGGCCGGCTGGTCGAGATCGACCATGGCAACGGCCTCAGCACCCGCTACGGCCACCTATCGCGCATTCTCGTACACACCGGCCAGCTTGTGAAGGCCGGCCAGATTGTGGGCCGGATGGGCTCGACCGGCCGCTCGACCGGTTCGCATCTCCATTACGAAACGCGGATCCACCGCGAAGCCGTCAATCCGCAGAAATTCCTGCGCGCCGGCCATCGTCTCGGCATGCGGTGACCAGCACGCGGCGCTGCCACCCGCCAGGGCTGCGGCGCGGCTATTCCAGTGACAAGGCCACGAAGCGGCGGTCGCCCTCGGAATTGGCGATGAGCAGCAGCGCCGATTTGCGGCCAGCCTTCTTCAATTGATCGATGCGCTTCTGCACCTCTTCAGGAGAGGCCACCGGCTCCTGCGCGACCTCCATGATCACGTCGCCCTCGCTGAGCCGCTTCTCACCGGCGGCGGAGTTCGGATCGACGCCGGTGATCACCACGCCGTTCACATTGTCCTTGATCTTGAAGCGGCGCCGCAGGTCGCTTGTCATGGTCGTCAGCTTGAGGCCGAGCGTCTGTTGGACAACCGACTTTTCTTCGGGTTGGTCATCTTTCTTCTCGGCAAGCACAGCCTGCTTCTCGCCGTCTTCGAGGCGGCCGAGCTTGACGGTCTTGTGCTCCTCCTTGCCCTGGCGAAGGATCACGACATCGACTTCCTTGCCGACCGGCGTGTCGGCGACGACGCGCGGCAGATCGCGCATTTCCTTGATCTCGTGATTATCGAAGCGAATGATGACATCGCCGGTCTGGATACCCGCCGGCTTTGCCGGTCCCTTGTCGTCAATGCCGGCCACCAGCGCGCCGCGCGGCGGCTTGACATTCATGGTCTCGGCGATCTCGTCGGTCATCTGCTGGATGCGCACGCCGAGCCAGCCGCGCCGTGTCTCACCGAACTGGCGGAGCTGCTCGATCACCGGCATCGCCGTCTTCGACGGCACCGAAAAACCGATGCCGATCGAGCGGCCGTCGGGGGAGATGATCGCGGTATTGATCCCCACCACTTCGCCGTCGAGGTTGAACAGCGGCCCACCCGAATTGCCGCGATTAATCGCGGCGTCGGTCTGGATGTAATTGTCGTAGGGTCCGGAATTGATGTCGCGGTTGCGCGCGGAGACGATCCCAGCGGTGACGGTGCCGCCGAGGCTGAACGGATTGCCGATCGCGATCACCCATTCGCCGATCCGCAGCTTGTCGGAGTCGCCAAACTTCACCGCGGTGAGCGGCTTCTCCGGCTTCACCTTCAACACCGCCAGATCAACCTTCTTGTCGCGCCCGACGATTTGAGCCTTCAACCGCGTCCCGTCATTGAGGATGACGCTGATCTCGTCGGCATCCGCGATAACGTGGTTGTTGGTAACGACGATCCCGGAAGGATCGATGATGAAGCCGGAGCCAAGCGAGTTGATGCGACGCATGGTGCGTTCGCGATGATCATCGCCCTGCCCCTGCTGGCCGTGCCGTTTCTTGAAGAACTCGTCGAAAAACTCTTCGAACGGCGAGCCGGGTGGCAACTGCGGCAGGTTCGCGCGCGCCTCGACCTTCTGCGAGGTCGAGATATTGACGACGGCGTTGATCACGCGTTCCGACACGTCAGGAATGGCTTCCGGCCCGCGCGCGGCGGCTGGCGCGACGCCGGCAAGAACGACCAGCGCGGCAAACAGCACGGCGGCAACCGGACGGCGGAGCTGGGGTGAACGCTCGGGGGAACGGCCAGTCATGACCTGACGATCTCCATCAAAAGGAAAACCACGGGGACGGTCGTCCCCTCGCGCAGCATCGCGCGGGCACGCTTCGCCGCCTGGCCCTTCATGTAAGACGCGCGGCGTAAGGACGGAATAGGGCAGAATAGCGGCTTTCCGTTTCAATCGCCGCCGGTTCTCCTCGCCGTCCTGTCGGCGTGCCGCCCTTTGGCTTATTGCCAGCATCTTGTGGCGCCGCCGCCCCCTGCGCAATCGGAAAACGGACGGCTCACGCGGTCGGGATCAGCCGGGATGTGGTCGGCAGGACCCTGTTGGTGGGCGGTGACGGACTCGAACCGCCGACCCTCTCGGTGTAAACGAGATGCTCTACCAACTGAGCTAACC
>CAZTTL010000152.1:0-8873 GCA_964616635.1 uncultured Rhodoplanes sp.
TTCACCAGCAATTCGCGTCCGCGTGATGGGAGGGGAATCCGGGGCTCAGGCGGGTTCCCATTCCGGCCGCACGGCGCCGGCCACACCCTCAAAGGCGCCCTCGGCAAGTTCGGCGACCATCAGGCGGGCGAGATCGACCGGCCCCGGCATGGTAACGAGCCCGCGGGGCACGCGCTTGAACCCGGCGCGGCCATAATACGGCTCGTCACCGACCAGGATGACGAGACGGTGGCCGGCGGCCTTTGCCTGCGCCAGCGCCCGCTCGATGAGCGCAAGACCGATTCCCCGTTCACGGAACGGCGGATCGACCGTCAGCGGCCCCAGGAGCAGCGCCGGCGTTTCGCCGATGCGGATCGGCGTCAGCCGCACCGAGGCGACCAGCAGCGTCCCGATCCGCGCCGTGAACGAGAGATCCAGGAGGTGCGCGGCGTCTTCGCGGAGACGATGTGTCGTGCGCACGAAGCGGCCCGGACCAAAGGTGCGTTCGTGCAGCCGCTCGATCGCGGGGGCGTCGCCCGCGATTTCCGGCAGGATGGTCAGGGAGAGGTCGGTCATCACGCGACGAGCGATTAGCACCGCGCCCGCCGCCGGTCTATACGCGCCGCGCGCTTGCGCCTAAGCGCGTACCCGCCGTGCCGGTTCACGGGAGCATGATCTTAGAAAAGTTGCAGACTTTTCGGCCAAGATCATGCGATCAAACCGGAAGATATTGGAGCGCGATCACTTCATCCTGGAAGGCAGTCGCGCTCTTGTTGCACGCGATGCCTATAACCGCCAGGCGAACGGAGTGGATCGTGGGCGTGCTGGTCGATGGCGAGTGGAAGGATCAATGGTACGACACCGCGGCGAGCGGCGGGCGTTTCGTACGAAGCGCTTCGACCTTCCGTCATTGGGTGACGGCAGACGGGCGCGCGGGCGCAAGCGGGGAGGGCGGGTTTGCGGCCGCGCCGGGCCGCTATCACCTCTACGTCTCGCTCGCCTGCCCATGGGCGCATCGCACGCTGATCATGCGCAAGCTCAAGCAGCTCGAGGAGGTGGTGACGGTCTCGGTGGTGTCACCTCTCATGGGCAGCGCAGGCTGGACTTTTGCCGAGAATGAAGGATCGACCGGCGATGCGGTCAATGGCGCGCCCACGCTCGCCGACATCTATCGCCTCGCCGAGCCGCGCTTCACCGGGCGTGTCACCGTGCCGGTGCTGTGGGACAAGGAACGCCGGACCATCGTCAACAACGAGTCGGCGGAGATCATCCGCATGCTGACTGCGGCTTTCGACGCCTTCACGCCGGCGAAGACTGATTACTATCCCGCGCCGCTGCGCGCCGCGATCGACGAGATCAACGGCCTCGTCTATCCGACAATCAACAATGGGGTTTATCGCGCCGGCTTCGCCACGACGCAAGCGGCCTACGATGAGGCCTTCGATTTGCTGTTTGCGGCGCTCGATCAGGTCGACGCGCAGCTCGCTGGCCAGCGCTATCTCGTCGGAAGCGTGCTGACCGAAGCCGACATCCGCCTGTTCACCACGCTCATCCGCTTCGACGCGGTCTATGTCGGGCACTTCAAATGCAACCTGCGCCGCATCGCCGACTACCCGAACCTGTCGCACTATCTGCGCGATCTCTACCAGGCCCCGGGGTTCGGCGAGACCGTCGATTTCGACCACATCAAGCGGCACTATTACTTGAGCCACCCGCACATCAATCCGACCCGGATCGTGCCGCGCGGCCCGGCACTCGATTTCAGCGCGCCGCACGATCGCGGGCGTTTTGTCCGGGAAGACATGCCAGCGCCACGATGGGCATCCGGCGCGGATTGATGCCCGCCGGGGTTTGAGCCCCTCTTGCTGCGCGTTTGAGCTCGTTTTGACCGTTCCGTTCATACTTTCGCGCAACACCCTCCCCCCTTGTGGGCCCAGCAGGGGGAGAGGCACCGCATATGGCGATTTCAACAACCTCCCCCTGAAAGGGAGAGGTCGGTGCGTCGCAGGCAAGCTTGCGCAGCCTGCGCAGGCTTGGCTGCGGGCACCGGGAGGGGGTCGGATGCGACTTGCGACCGCTCCCCGAACCATCTGCGATGGTCCGACCCTCCCCTTTTCGGGGAGGGTAAAGTCAAAGCGATGGCCCTGCCGGCGGGGGAGGGTCGGGGAAGGGCTCTTATTCCCGCTGGCAGGAATAGCGCGGTGCCGGTGACGGGTTCGCCGTCGCCGGTCAACGCCCGTAATCGCGGGTGTCCTCGATGGCGCGGCCATCGCGCGGCAGGCTGCCTGGCGGTGTCGATTCCACCCGGCCTTTCAGCCGTGTGACGGTGTGCATGCTCGTCTCGACGGCGCGGGCGAAGTCTGCGCCCGTCGCCTGCGTCTCGATCTTGAGGGTCATCACGTCGGCGCCGTGCTCGCGGGTGACGATGAGGCGTGCATGGCCGATATCCGGATGGCGGCGCAGGATGTCGGCGACCTGATGCGGGTGCACGAACAGCCCCTTGACCTTGGTGGACTGATCGGCACGGCCGAGCCATCCCTTGATACGCCGGTTGGTGCGTCCGCACGGGCTCGGCCCCGGCAGCATCGCGGACAGGTCGCCGGTCGCGAAGCGGATCAGCGGATAGTCGGGATTGAGCACGGTGACGAGCACTTCGCCCACGTCTCCCTCAGCGACCGGCGCGCCGGTGCCGGGCTCGACGATCTCCACGACGGCACCTTCATCGATGATCAAGCCCTCGCGCGCCGGACTTTCATAGGCAATGAGCCCGATCTCCGCAGTGCCGTAGCTCTGCAGCACGTCGATATTGCGCGATTGGTAGAACGCGCGCGCGTCGGGCAGGAAAGCGCCGGCGGTGACATGGGCGAGGCGAAAGCAGGTGAGGTAAAGTCCCTGCGAGTCGCCATGTTCGATGATGGTCCGCAGGAAATCCGGCGTGCCGGTATAGGCAATGGGCCGCAAAACCGCGGCGGCCTGCGCCTGCTGGTCAGTCTGCCCGGTGCCGCCGGGAAAAACGACAGCGCCGATCGCATGGGCACCGGTTTCCATCATCGCGCCGGCCGGCGTGAAGTGATAGGCGAAGCAGTTGTGCACGAGATCGCCGGCACGAATGCCGGTCGCCCACAGCGCGCGCCCATAGCGCCAGTAATCGGGGCGTGCCGCTTCCGGCTCGAACACCGGACCCGGCGAGGAGAAGATGCGCGAGAACCGCTGCGGCGCGGTGTCGAGACCGCCGAAGGGAGGATGCTGTCCTTGGACAGTCTTGAGGTCGGCCTTGCGGGTGACCGGAAGTTCTGCGAGCGCCTTGAGATCGGTGACGTCGAGCGGCTCGACCGGGGCGAACAGCTTGCCGTAATAGGCGCTTGTCTCCCGCGCCTTGGCGACAAGCCCGGACAGGCTTGCAGCGAGCGCGGCGTCACGTTCATCCGTCGAGCGCCGCTCCAGCGCATCGAACGGGGCCTCCCGCGGCGCCCTTACAGCCATCGCTTTCGCCTCCGGAAACTCTTCAGGTTCTTGAAGCTGCGGCGCTGGTCCCCAGCCCCGCCGAGATAGAATTCCTTGACATCCTCATTATTGCGCAGGGCGTCGGCGGTGCCGTCGAGCACCACTTTTCCCTGCTCCATAATATAGCCGTAGCTCGCAACCAACAGCGCCGCGCCGGCATTCTGCTCGACCAGCAGAATGGTGACGCCGAGATCGCGATTGATGTTTTGGATGATCCCAAACACTTCCTTTACAAGCAAGGGCGAAAGGCCCATCGACGGCTCGTCCATCAGGATCAGCCGCGGCCGCGCCATCAGCGCGCGCCCGATCGCCAGCATCTGCTGCTCGCCACCGGAGAGATATCCGGCGAGCCCGGTCCGCTCCTTCAGGCGGGGAAAATAGCCGAGCACCATCTCGATATCGTCGGCGATCGCTTTCTTGTCGTGACGGATGAAGGCGCCGAGCTGCAGGTTTTCCAGCGACGTCAGGTCGGCGATGATGCGCCGTCCCTCCATGACCTGGGAGATGCCGCGACGCACGACGCGCACCGGGTCGCTGCCGTTGATCCGCTCATTGTCGAACAGGATCTCACCGCGTGTGACCGCGCCGTTCTCGGTCTTGAGCAGACCGGATATGGCCTTCAGCGTCGTTGATTTGCCGGCGCCATTGGCGCCGAGCAGCGCCACCACCGCACCACGCGGCACGTCGAGACTCAAGCCGCGCAACACCAGGATCACTTCGTCATACACGACCTCGATATTGCGGACCGACAGCAGCGCCTCGCTGCCCGCAGGCGTGGGATCGCGAGCGGATGCGGCCAAAGGTTCCGGGGTGTGGTTCATGGCGAGGTCGCCGATGCCAGACGTCGTTGATCCAAACTCGCGAGCAGCGTCAGGTCGGGGCTTGTCCCCCCTCCCGCGCCGCTCGCAGCCAAGCCTGCGCAGGCTGCGCAAGCTTGCCTGCGGTGCTCCGCTCCCTCCCCCGCATGCGGGGGAGGGTTTGGGGAGGGCGCGATCGAGCGCCTGGTCACTCTCCGCTCGAGCGGGGGCCGGGAAAGCTCGAGCACTCGGCCCCTTGTTCCTCTGAGATATCACCAGCCCAGCCATTCCGGCTTACGCGGCAGGTCGATGGTCGCGACCTTCTCCAGCTTGATGGTGCCGTTCTTCATGAGCTCGGGGAGCGGAGCGTCGGTCGCGCCACTCACGCGAATGCGGTAGAGATCGATATTGAGCATCGGGCGATGGTCGGTCTCGGTCCAAGTCGACGGCTTGCACACGCCTTCCATGCCGGCCGGCACCCAGTCCTTCTTCTGGTAGAAGCCGTTCTTGACGTTCTCGCCGGTGACGCCGCCGTGCTTGGCCGCCCAGTCGATCGCCTCTTTCATGTAGAGCGCCGTGCACACGCTGGCGACATAATGAACGGGGCGGTAGACGGTCCCGGACGGATCCGAATTCTTGGAAATCTCTTTCAGGTTCTTGGCGCCGGGGGCATCGCCGCTGAAGGGAATGCCGGTGCGCAGGGGAAAGACCACGCCATCGGCCGCGTTGCCCGCCGCCTTGGCGGCGTTCTCGTCCATACCCCAGACATTGCCGAGAAACTGCACGTCGGTGCCGACATTCTTGCACGCCTTGAGCACCGAAATGTTCGATCCCGCGGTATTGCCCAGATAGGCGTAATTCGCACCGGTATTCTTCAGCGTCAGGCACTGCGCGGTGTAATCGCCCGGGGTCAGCGCGAACTGAATCGGCGGCAGCACTTCGAACCCGAGCTCTTTGGCGATCGCCTCGCCGGCTTCCTTCGGCGAGTTCGGGTAGGGGTGATTGGCCCCCATATGCACGAATTTCGGCTTGCCCGGCTTGCCCTTGCTCTTCCAATCCTGTGCCGCCCAGGTCAGCATCGCGCGCAACGCGTCGGAATAACTCGGCGCATAGAAGAAATTGTACGGAGCGGGCTTGGCCTTGCCGCTCTTGCCCGTCGGATCAGTGAGCGCGGCAGAATAGGACGCCGACATATAAGGAATCTTGTCCTTCGCGATGAAGCCAGTCAGCGCTTCGGTGTCGGCCGTGCCCCAGCCGAGAATCGCCGGCACCTTGTTGGCGCTCTCCGACCATTTCTTATACTGCGAGACCGCGCGCGGCACCTTGTAGCCGTAGTCGACGGTATCGAGGTCAACCGTGACGCCGCCCCGCTTGTTCGCCCAAGCCATGGCGTCGATGATTCCTTGCCCGAACGGTACGCCCACATCGGCGGTGCCGCCAGAATAATCGGCGAGGTGCCCGATCTTGACCGTCTCGGCATTGGCGGTGCCGGCGAGGCCGCACAGAAGCACTGCAAGCGACGCACCTCGCAAGAACGTCATTCCTCTCATGGAAGGTTTCCTCCGGTTTGTTTCGAGGTCTTTTAAGCCCACTACCCGCCCTGACCTCAATGTGAAAACGGGTAGAGTTTCCAGTAGGCTTTGATCTGGTGCCAGCGATGGGCGAGCCCGTCCGGCTCGAACATCAGGAACAGTACGATGACGAGGCCGATCGCGATCTCGCGCAGGAAGGCGATGTTGTTGTTGAGCGAGAGCGCGTGGTCGATGGCGCTGCCGCGCAGGTCGGCGCTGATCCATTCCATCACCTCCGGCAGCAGCACCATGAAGGCGGTGCCCATCAGCGTGCCCGTCACCGAGCCGACGCCACCGATGATGACCATGGCAAGGAAAACGATCGAGCGCTCGATACCGAAACCCTCGTTCGAGACCACCTGGGCGTAATGCGCATAGAGCGCCCCGCCGATCCCGGCATAGAAGGCGGCAAGGCCGAATGACAGCGTGCGATATTTAGTGAGGTTGATCCCCATCATCTCGGCGGAGAGATAGTGGTCGCGGATGGCGACGAGCGCCCGCCCGTCGCGGGTACGGATCAGGTTGGTGACGAGCAGATAACACACCACGACATAGGCGAGCACGACATAGAAGTACTGGCGATCGCTGCTGAGTGTGTAGCCGAACAGCCGGAACGGCTCGGCGCTCGCCGGGACGCTGCCGCCGGTGAACCATTCCGCCCGCGAGAAGAAGTCGAGCAGAATGTATTGGGCGGCGAGCGTCGCGATGGCGAGATAGAGGCCCTTCAGCCGCGCCGCCGGCAGGCCGAAGACGAGGCCGACCAGAGCCGTCATCACGCCTGCGATCGGGACCGCGAAAAACGCCGGCACACCGAGCTGGGTGCTGACATAGGCGGAGCTGAAGGCGCCGAACCCGAAAAAGGCGGCATGGCCGATCGAGATCTGGCCGGTGAAGCCGACCAGGATGTTAAGCCCGAGCGCGGCAATGCCGAAATAACCGATCTGGATGAAAATGCTGAGCCAGTACTGGCCGAGCAGGTAGGGCGCGAAGCAAAGCAGGATAATTCCTGCGATCGCACAATTGCGACTGGTGATGGTGGGAAAGATCGTGGTGTCGGCCGCGTAGGTGGTGCGGAAATCGCCGGCGGGGAGGAAGCTCGTCATGCGCGACCTCCCGCTGCCCTGTTATTCGGATGCCGGAAGATAGAGTCCGCGTGCAGGTTAGGAAAATACCGCGCGGTGCCGTTCACACTTGCCTCCCCCTGAAAGCGGGAGGTCGGCGAGCAGCACTCGCCGGGAGGGGGTCGCAAGCCGGCATACGATCCGTCTCCGGACCATCTACGATGGTCCGACCCTCCCCTATTAGGGGAGGGTTTTTCGAGGTGCTGGCGCTTTGCTCTCGCGCGAGGCGGCACTTCATTTGGAGTCAGCACTGACATCACGACACAGACCTCTTATACCCGCTCGATGTCGCGCGTGCCGAACAGGCCGTAGGGCTTGATCATCAGGATGATGATCATCACGTAGAACGGTGCGACCTCGTAGAGATTACCCCAGTGCAAATACTCGCTGTCGAAGAACTGGGCGATGTTCTCCAATAGGCCGATGATGATGCCGCCGAGCACCGCCCCACCGATGCTGTCGAGCCCGCCGAGGATCGCCGCGGGAAACACCTTGATGCCGTAGGCGGAGAGGCCGGCGGACACACCGTTGACCACCGCGACGACGACGCCCGCCACCGCCGACACCATTGCCGAGATCGCCCAGGCCATCGCAAAGACATTCTCGACCGAAATGCCGAGCGACTGCGCCACCTGCTGATCGAACGCGGTCGCGCGCATCGCCAGCCCGTGCTTGGTGGCGCGGAAGAACCAGCCCATGCCGGCCATCATCAAGAGCGATACGGCGAAGCTCATCAGATAGATGCTCTGAATATGCAGGCCGAACACATTCACGGTCTCGGTATGAAACACGGCTGGAAACGGCTGCAGATTGGTCCCGAACATCCATTTCATCAGCGCCTGGAACACGGTCGACAGGCCGATCGTCACCATGATCACCGAGATGATCGGCTCACCGATCATCGGCCGCAACACCACGACCTGCAGCGCGACGCCGAAGGCGAACATGAAGACGAGCGTGATCGGCATGCCGAGATAGAACGGGATCTGGTATTTGGTGAGCAGCCACCAGCATACCCAGGCGCCGATCAGCAGAAATTCCCCTTGCGCGAAATTGACGACCTGCGTCGCCTTGTAGATCAGCACGAAGGACATCGCGACGACGCCGTAGAGCGTGCCGACAATGAGGCCGTTGACCAGGAGCTGGATCAGAAACAGCGTATTCATCACTCTACCCGTTCCAGCCCAGGCGGTCGCTACAAAATATCCTCCCCCGCGTGCCGCGCGGGGGAGGGGGACCGCCCGTAGGGTGGTGGAGGGGGCAATCTTCTTCGCTTGGTGCATGCCCCCTCCACCATGCTGCGCATGGTCCCCCTCCCCCGTGAAACGGGGGAGGATGGATCAAGAGAGTCGCCGGACAATCGGGGGGGCTGACACGCATGGCATTCACTCCGCCGCGATGGCGAGCGTAGGCTCGGCTGCGGGCGTAAGATCGATGACCTTGAGCTTGGTGCGGATGCGCTGGGTGGTGCCGTCCTGGAACCGGATCACGGTATCGACGTCGATCTCGCGTTGGCCGCCATAGATCGCCTCGATGATATCGGCATATTTCTCGTTGATGATGCCGCGGCGCACTTTTCGGGTGCGGGTCAGCTCGCCGTCGTCGGCGTCGAGTTCCTTATAGAGCAGCAGGAAGCGGGCAATGCGCTGCGCCGGCGGCAGCGAAGCGTTCACTGCCTCGACCTCCTTACGCACCAGCGCATAGACCTCGGAGCGCGACGACAGGTCGGTATAGGTGGTGAACGAGATGCGGTTTTTCTCCGCCCATTTCGACACGATCGAGAAGCGGATGCAGATCATGGCGGCGAGGTCGGCGCGGCCGGCGCCGAGCACCACGGCTTCGGCGATATAGGGCGAGAACTTCAGCTTGTTCTCGATATATTGCGGCGAGAAGCGATGGCC
>CAZTTL010000153.1:0-8825 GCA_964616635.1 uncultured Rhodoplanes sp.
ACCGCAACCGCACCGCCTCCGACGTGCGCTCCTATTTCACCAAGAGCGGCGGCAATCTCGCCGAAACCGGCGCGGTATCCTTCATGTTCGACCGGGTCGGCGTGATCGAGTACGACGAAACGATCGCCTCGGCCGACGCCATGCTGGACGCGGCGATCGAGGCCGGCGCCGACGATGTCGTCTCCAGCGAAACCGGCCACGAAATCTACGCGTCGCAGGAATCGTTCCACGATGTCGCCAAGGCGCTGGAGGACAAGTTTGGCGAGCCGCGCAAGGCGGCGATCGTGTGGCGGCCGCAGAACACGGTCGCGGTCGACGACGAGGCGGGCGAGCGTTTGCTCAAGCTGATCGAGACGCTGAACGACCACGACGACGTGCAGAACGTTTACGCCAATTTCGAGGTGTCCGACGCGCTGATGGCGAAGCTCGGGGGGTAAGAAAGCTCGCCGTTGCGCGTGCGATCGCTCTACCCCGCCATCACGTGGTTGCGGAATTCGAGCGGCGCGGCGATGCGGTGCAGCTTTTCCGGGCCGATGCCGCCGGAGCCGGTGCCGCGCACGTCGACATTGCCGTAATTGAAGATGCGGCCGAGGATCGACTGGCTCACCTCGATGTTCTCGATCTTGCTCAGCGGCATTTCGTCGGTGTCGCGGGAGATGAAGCCCGTCTTGTAGATCACCCGCTTGTCGGTGATCGCGATCTCGGTGATAAAGCGGTCGTACCAGGCCTTGGCCAGCAGGATTGCGGCGCCGGCCAGCAACAGCAGCACCAGCATCATCCACAGCCCGAACCCGCCGTTCGCCGGCACCAGCTTCCAATAGATGAAGGCGGCTGGCACCAGCAGCACCAGGCCCGGAACGAACCCGATCCAGTGGAAATTCGTCCGAAACCGCACGGTTTCGTCCGGCTGCAAAACGGTCTCGACGTATCCCATCGGCGCACGCCCATTCCTTTTCGTCGCTGAAATGCATAGGCCGGGCTTAAGGTTCCGTCCACTCCCTGCGCGCGATCCGCTTGCCGGGCGCCCCGGACGGCTGGTATCCCATGCCGTCTTGCAGTGATTGGGGACCTTATGTCGGGCGACAAGCCGGATGTTCTGCTGGTCGGGCCAGCAAAGCCCGTCATCGACGACGGGCTCGCACACGCGTTCACCGTGCATCGGCTCGGCGAGGGGCCGGACCGGGAGTCGTTGCTCGCCGCCATTGCCGAAAAAATTCGTGGGATTGCCATCAGCTACATGGTTCCCGGGGTCACCGGCGAGTTCATGGCGCAGTTCCCGCGGCTGGAGATCGTATCGACTTTCGGGGTCGGCTACGACCATGTCGACGCCGCCTGGGCCGGCAGCCAGGGCGTCATCGTCACCAACACGCCGGAGGTGCTGACCGACGAGGTCGCCGACACCGCCATCGGGCTTTTGCTCTGCACGCTGCGCGAGCTGCCCCAGGCCGAGCGTTATCTGCGCGCGGGCAAATGGCCGGAAGCTCCCTATCCGCTCACCAGGACGACGCTGCGCAACCGCACCATCGGCTTGGTCGGCATGGGCAGGATCGGTAAGGCGATTGCGCGCCGGCTCGATGGCTTCGGCGCGCCGGTCGTCTATCACGCCCGCCGCCCACGGCCGGACCTCCCCCACCGCTATTTTCCTGATCTCATTACCATGGCGCACGCGGTCGACACGCTGATCGTCATCGTGCCCGGCGGCCCGGAAACGCGACACCTCATCAATGCCAAGGTGCTGGCGGCGCTCGGTCCGGAAGGCATTCTCATCAACATCGCGCGCGGTTCGGTGGTCGACGAGGCGGCTCTGATCAAGGCCCTGCAGGATCGCACCATCTACTCGGCCGGGCTTGATGTGTTCGCGAACGAGCCGGCCGTGCCGCCCGAATTGCTCGCCATGGACCATGTGGTGCTGCTGCCACATGTCGCCTCGGCCTCCACCTATACGCGCGGGAAGATGGACCGCCTCGTGGTCGACAATCTGCTGTCATGGTTCAAGGGCAAAGGCCCCCTCACCCCGGTGCGCGAAACACCGTGGCCCCCGGTCAGGACATGAATCGTAACGATGGCGCGTTGGCGCCGCGATATTCACCATGGTAGCTTTCCTCTCATGAGAACGAACCGGACTGCCCTTTTGGCGACCGCCCTGATCATGGGCTTCTATACAAATGCGCTGGCTGCGCCCGAGGCGGCAAGCGCACTGAACGAAACGGCGAAGACAACCGCCGGCGAATACGAATTCTCCAATGCCGACCGCGACCGGCGCTGCATGGTCAATCTCAAGGCAGAACCTGCCGGCGCCGCCGGCTTAAAACTGGAATTCGACAAGAACTGCACAACGGTCTTTCCCTTCGCCAAGGATGTCGCCGGCTGGACCATCGCCGAGGGTGATTTCCTGCGGCTGGTCGACGCCAAGGGAAAGCCGGTGATCGAGTTCAGCGAAGTCGAGAGCGGGATTTTTGAATCGCCGCATCCCGGCGAAGGCGTGCTGTTCCTGCAGAGCGCCGCCGCGATCGCGCCACCCCCGCCGACGGCGGACCAAATCGCCGGCGACTGGAACCTGATGCGCGGCAAGGACAAAGTGTGCAGCCTCACCCTCATCAACAAGCCAGCGGGCGGCGGTAGCCTCGCCATGATGGTCAAACCAGGCTGCGATCCGGCGATCGTCCAGTTCGGGCTAAGCGGGTGGCAGATGGATGATGCCGAACTGGTGATGAAGGGCACCGAGGACCGGACCTGGCGCTTCGAGGAAACCGACGACAAGACCTGGCAGCGCATTCCGGAAACGCGCGATCCGCTGGCGTTGGTAAGACCTTAGGGCGGATTCATTCTGGCAGACGCGGAATTCCGCTCGGTTTCCTTTGCGAGCGGTCCTGCCTGGGCACGTGCCCGGCAGCATCGACCTGTGGCGCGTGCCCTGCAGAAGGTTGCGGCCGACCTCCGCCAGGCTTCGCCGGCGCATCCGCGTGCGGTCGTGGCATGTGCCTTGCAGACAACAGCGATGCGCGCGGCGATCAACCATCAGCCTGCACAGCCGGGCGCTTGCCGCCATCCCCATGAACTCGGACGCAACACGAGCGGCAGAGTTTGGGCAGATGTGAGGACGTGACAACCACAGGAGATCACGATGACGCGTGCCGATCTCACCGAGAAGATTCTCGACATCAAGCGTGAGAAGGGCTGGACGTGGAAATATGTCTGTGCGGCGATCGGCGGGTTTTCGCCGATCCTGATCGCCGGCGCGCTGCTCGGCCAGATGATACTGACCAAGCGGCAGGCGGCGAAGGCGGCGGAGCTGTTCGGGCTGTCGAAGGCGGAAGCGGCGATGCTCAGTGAGGTGCCGATGCGCGGCGCCGGCGTGCCGATGCCGCCGACCGACCCGCTGATCTATCGCCTCTACGAGCTGATCATGATCAATGGCCCGGCCATGAAGGCGCTGATCGAAGACGAGTTCGGCGACGGCATCATGTCGGCCATCGACTTCGACCTGGCGGTCGAGCGCCAGCCCGATCCCAAGGGCGACCGGGTGAAGATCACCATGTCCGGCAAATTCCTGCCGTACAAATATTACGGTGCAACCGGCAACATCCCGGCGAATGGGCTGAAGGAAGAGTAGCGCCGGATCGCCGCGCCGGCAGGGCCGTCAATGGTTTCAAGCCGGCGGGCCGGTGAGCGGTGGCTTTGCCGGCGCGCGCGAACCTATTCTGCGATTTGCTTGGCGGCCCTGCGGAACAGAGCGGCGCCATCCGCATCGAACTGAAACGCGGTGAGAAAATCGTCCACGCGATAGCGCGGAAGCCTCACGCGGATACGAGCAAGGTAGGCGCGCGCTTCATCGCCGCGCGCCGCGAGGCTGAGACAGTAGGCGGCGATCGCCAGGATATGTGCGTGCGCATTCGGCCGGGCGGCGGCTTTCACTGCCCACTCCGCCGCTTCCTCGACTTGACCGTGCCGCGCCAGCGCCATGGCACGCGCGCCGAGCATGCCGAACAGCAGCGGATCGAATGGACTGAGAATACGCGAATGGTCGGCGGCCTCGATTGCAGCACGCGGGTCGCCCGTTTGCGAGTGAACGAAGGCGAGCGTGTAGTGGCCAAGTGCGAAGTTGGGGCTTAGGTCGACCGCTTCGTCGAGCTCGGTGATTGACTGATCGTGATGGCCGCACAGCCATAGCGCGCGACCCATCGCCCAGTGTGCTGCCGGGTCGCGATCATCCGCCATCAGGCTTTGCCCTGCGGCCTCATAGGCTTTATCGACCTCCGGCTGGCGCTTCGCCCAGCCCTGGAACGCGTTCTGCCAATGCGTGAAAGAAAGGCCGGCATAGGCGCGGGAAAATGTCGGATCGAGGCGGATCGCAGTCGCGAAAAAGTGCTGAGCCTGCTCGTTGTCGGCCTTGTTGAAGCGGTACATATGCCACAGACCGCGGTGGTGGGCTTCCCATGCATCCAGTGAGCCCGGCGGCTTTAGAATCGCGCGGTTGCGCTCGTGCGTTTCGATCTCGCTCGCGATCGAAGCGACGATGTTATTGCCGATCTCGTCGAGAACGAGAAACGCCTCATCGAGCTTCCGATCAAACACCTCCGCCCAGACAACGCGGGCTGTCCTTGTCTCGCTGAGTTCTACGGCAACCGTCAGCCGTTTGCCTTGGCGGCGAAGTGAGCCGGATACGATGTAATCGACATTCAGCATACGACCAGCTTCATCGGGGCCGATATGGCGCTCGTGCAATGCGAATACGGTGCCCTGGGCGATGACGATCAGATTCCGTAGCTTGGCGAGTCTGGTGATCACGTCATGAACGAGCCCATCGGCCGCTCTCCCGCTGGCAGCGCCAATAATGATGCTCTGGTCGACGAACGGCATCACCGCAATGGAAGCGCGTCGCCCGCCGCGGGGGCTGTCTTGGCTAACACTCTCGACATCCGCAATCGGCGGCGAAGACGTGACCGCTTCCAGGCGCGGTGCAAGTGATATCGCCGCTTTGGCGGCGCGCCACATCTCACGCACCTCGGTGCCGTCGAGACCCTCCGCCTCGAACTGCCGGATGGTCGCGGCCACGTGCTCCTCGCCGTCACGCAAGCGACCGCGCCGCGCGAGAGCGCCGAGGAGAATGCCATGGACTTGGCGGTCGAAGGGGGCCAGCCGCGACCAAGTCTCCAGATATCCGAATACATTTTCGTCGTCGGGATCGGCCCTGACCAATCGCTCGAGCAGTGCAGTATGCCAACCGCGGAACCGGCGGCGCTGCATCGTCAGCCAGCCGTGGAAATCGGGGCTGCGGTCAATCTCCAGGCCGTCGAGAAAATCTCCGGCGTACAGTGCCGTCAGCACCCGCAGCCGCTCCGCGCCGAGCGTCGCAATCCCTTCCTGCGCAGCACGAGCAACCTCGACGGCATCTGCCAAGCAGTCGGTCAGATCGAGCTTGATCGTGTCTCCTTCGGTCTCGACCCGGCGCCCGCCGGGCTCATCGAGGACACCTCTCAGCTTGCTGAGGCACCAGCGCAGCTCACCGCGTGGATCGTTGGGTACGTCCCACAACAACTCGCAAAGCCGGGTGCGTGGCACGGCGCGCGGAGCCAGCGCCAGATAGGCAAGCAGCGCGCGGACTTTCCGTGAGGCGGGCAATGGCACGGCGCTGCCCCCGCGGACAATCGTCAGCGGTCCGAGCAGACGAATCTGTAACGCCGGTCTACTGCCGGCTTGGTTCGGCAGATCGGTTTCCACGGGCATTTCCACGCCGGTTCCCACGCTCGGCTCCACGTGCAGCCGCTACGGTCGCTTCAACGGTCAAGGCGCGCGACGCGCCAAAACCGGGCGCGCCCCTCGGGGCATGGCGAAAGCATAGCAGGAATCCGTCGATCACATGGAGAACGATCATGGCAATGGCCGCAACCGCAATGACCCAAACTGCCGTAACCGGTTCCGTCGACCTCAAGGCGATCAAAGCACGCCAGCAGGGTGCGTGGTCCTCCGGGGACTACGCCATTGTCGGCACGACGTTGCAGATCGTCGGCGAGGACTTGTGTGAGGCCCTTGATATCCGCTCCGGACAAAAGGTGCTCGATGTCGCCGCCGGAAACGGCAATGTCGCGCTCGCGGCGGCGCGCCGCTGGTGCGACGTTACCGCGCTCGACTATGTGCCGGCCCTGCTCGAATGCGCGCACGAGCGCGCCAGTGCCGACAGGTTCAATATCGGATTCCGCGTGGGTGACGCCGAGGCGCTGCCGTTCGCAGACGAGAGCTTCGACGCGGTGGTGTCGACCTTCGGCGTGATGTTCACACCAGACCAGGATGCCGCAGCCGCCGAGATGGTCCGCGTCTGCCGCAGCGGCGGCAAGATCGGCCTCGCTAATTGGACGCCGGAAGGCTTCATCGGCCAGTTGTTCAAGACCATCGGCAAGCACGTATCACCGCCGCCCGGCGTGAAGTCGCCGGCACTGTGGGGTACGCAAGCGCGGATCGATGAGATGTTCGGACCGCACGCGTCGTCAATCAAAATCGAGAAGCCCGACTTCGTATTCCGCTATCGCTCGCCGCAGCACTGGCTGGACCTCTTCAAGACCTATTACGGTCCATTGCTCAAGGCCTTTGCCGCCATCGAACCGGCGCAGCGAACGGCGCTTGACCGCGATCTCATCGCGCTCATTGCACAATTCAATCGCGCGAAAGACGGCACCATGGTCGCGCCCGGCGAGTACCTGGAAATCGTGATCACCCGGCGCTGACGCGCGCAGGCAAAGCGCGCTTTTCGCAAAGGCAATCTGCTGCCAAAGAGCCAGCAAGAGTAGAGGAGAACGACAATGGACCTATACGTAATCCGCCGGCCCAGCGCATGGGCAAACCTCCAGGAGCTACAAGCAGCCGGCGCCAAATCGGCGCACATCGGCAACGAGGAGATGTCCGATCGTGTGCGCTGGATTCGCAGCTATGTGGTGCACGAGCCAGATGGCCGCATCGGCACTTTCTGCATTTACGAGGCTCGCGACGGCGAGTCGATTCGTGAGCATGCCCGGCGCGTCGGGATGCCCGGCGAGGAGTTCTACAAGGTCGCCACGACGGTCGTCGTGCGCAGCGATCCGGCAGACGCACAGGTGGCGGCAGAATGAGATTGCTGCCGATCTCCCGGATTGCCGGAGTAGACGATGCAGTCATGCTGGGCGGGCGCCGAGACCACCTCGGCGCCGCCAACCAGGAACCCGCCGTGCAGCTCCTCCTCCCGCTTTGTCCGAACGCTTGAGCTGAATACAGTGCCCGTGATAGCTGCGGCTCCAGGACGCGTGGCCGCCATTGGCATGTCCTGCGTCACAAGCACGCGGCCTGTTCTGCGTCACATATCGGTTATCACAACCCTGATTTGCCCCGCTCAAGCCCAGGAGGCCTCCGTGTTTTCATCGACGATTCCCATTAGTTCCGAAGGCGGCGACAATTCCTTTCAGAACAATCTCCCCGATCCGGTCACCTCGGGAAAACAGCTTCCGACCTTCAAGTTCGAGCTGGAGAAATCCGAAGGGCGCGTGATGGGCGGCAGCTACGGTAAAGAGGCGACCGTGGCGCAGCTCCCGATCTCGAAAGGGCTCGCCGGCGTGTCGATGCGCATGGAGGCGGGCGTGATGCGCGAGCTGCATTGGCACGCCACCGCAGCCGAATGGGGTTTTGTCACCGAGGGCGCGGTGCGCACCACGGTCATCGATCCGCAGGGCTGCTCCGAGACCAATGATTTCGCTCCCGGCGATCTCTGGTATTTCCCGCGCGGGCATGGCCATGTCATCGAGACCTTAGGCGACGCGCCCTGCCATTTCATCCTCGTCTTCGATAACGGCTATTTCTCCGAATTCGGCACCTTCAGCATCACCGACTGGCTTGGCCACGCCCCGAAAGAACTGCTTGCCAAAAACTTCGGCCTCCCCGCTTCGGCCTTCGACAGTTTCCCGAAATCCGAGGTTTATTTTGCCAAAGGCAAAATCCCGCCCGCCGTCCCTGCCCCACCGCTGCAGGGTTGGAAGGCGCCGCCGCTGACCCACAAATACAGTCTCTTGTCGCAGACGCCGTTCGAAACCTTCAAAGGCGGCATCGAGTGGCGCGTCGACGGCTCACAGTTTCCGATTTCGACGACCATGACCGGCGTCGTGCTGCAGATGGAGCCGGGTGCGCTCCGCGAGCTGCATTGGCACCCGAACGCATCGGAGTGGCAGTACGTGCTCAACGGCACGTTCAGCGTGACACTGTTCGGCTCGCAGGGGCGCTGGCGGGAAGAGACCCTCCGCAAGGGTGATGTCGCCTACATTCCCCAGGGCTTTGGCCATTCGATCGAGAACATCGGGGCTGAGACCGCGCGTATCCTCATCGTCTTCAACAACGGCCATTACCAGACGATCGATGTCTCGCAATGGATCGCCGGCAACCCGACCGACATCCTGGCGACCAACTTTTCTCAGGATGCGGCGCTGTTCGAGAAATTCCCGCACAAGGACGTGTTTCTCACGAAATAGATCGAGCGCTGCACACCCAACGCCCTGACATCGTCAGCCTCGATGGCCCCACCCGCTCGCGCCGGAGGCTGACGGGTCGGGTGGAGCCGACGCTTGTAATGAGATGCTGCGCGCCCGCCGATCTCTAAGCGCTCGCATTGACGCGACAGCTTCTTCCACCGCTTCGTTGCAAACGACCTCGGCTTCGTTGCGAGGGACCAGGGGCTTTGACGGGCGCGGGGGGACCGGGACATGGTCGGTCCCGCTTTTCAGCCGCCTGATCTTCCGCTTTCCGGACAGCCACGTAAGTGGACGTACGGACCTGATTCATAACGATTCTCGCCGCAATCAGCGTGCTTG
>CAZTTL010000154.1:0-8812 GCA_964616635.1 uncultured Rhodoplanes sp.
GCTTTGGCGCCGTAGCCCGCCGCCTCGATCGCCTTGATCAGCGCATCGGCCGGGGCCGAGGTATTGGCCTCGACGCGCTCGGCAGCGCGATCGACGGTGACGGTCGCCTTCGGGTCCTGATTCTTGATCACCCGCTCGACCGCCTTGGCGCAGCCGTCGCAGGTCATTCCGGTAATGTGCAATGTGACCATCGAAATCCTCGTCGCTTGGAGCGAATTCCGGTGTCGTGGAATCGGAATTCGCTCTATTTCTCTTTGCGTGGTCGCATTTTCTGACGGCGAACCGGCTTCCACTTCGCCGGAAAATGCTCTCGCGTGTATTCAGACCTTTGCATGGCTTCGCGTTGGGTGCCAGCGCATGTTTTCGTCAAGTAGGGTCATGACTCTTGCAGGCGCGCGATATTGGCGGTCAGCCGCGCCGTGATGAGACGGAGCAGGTGAAACGCCATGCCCGGATTCTGGTAGCACAGCTGGACAAGCTCGCCTTCACCGATCCACATCAGTTCCACCGCGTTGGCGCAGACCGCCGTCTGGGTCCGTTG
Source organism: uncultured Rhodoplanes sp. (assembly GCA_964616635.1). Lineage (GTDB taxonomy): Bacteria > Pseudomonadota > Alphaproteobacteria > Rhizobiales > Xanthobacteraceae > Rhodoplanes. The sequence goes on from CAZTTL010000154.1 coordinate 542, forward strand.
CCGGTCGGGCGAGAACAGGCCGATCTCACCAAAAATCTGGCCCGCCTGGAGCCGCGTGGCGGATTCTTCGAGGCGGATTTCTCCTTGCAGGATGAGATAGAGGCGGTCGGCCTCGTCGCCCTCGCGGAACAGGACATAGCCGGCGCGGTGACGCTCGGTCTTCATATACGGCTTGAGCCAGTCCAGCGAAAGATCGCCGCGGGCGGCGCGGCGCACCCGCTGCAGCAGCCGCATCATCTCGACCGCACGGTAGAGATTCACCGGCAGCAGGATGGAATGCAGCACCCAGATCGGCACCAGACCGCCGACGATGCCATAGGTGATGAAGGCGATATTGCTGCCGAGCGCCACGAGGCGTAGTGGGATCATCGTGCGCATCCAGAATGTCGCGAGCACGAGGGCGGAAGCGACATAGCCCGTGATCTCGACCACCATGCGCACTCCCAATCTTGATGCAAGACGCCACAATTAGCCGAATCCGGGTAGATTGAGCCGGCGGGCGACCCCGGTATAGTACCGTCGTTGCGTTATTTGCGCGAAAAGCAACCGCATTTTCAGGGGCTGATTGTAATGACGCGGAAGGACAAGCCTGATCGGGATAACCATGCTGCCGGCGAGGCGTCACGCGACACCGGCATCAGCCGTCGCGACGTGTTGCGGGCAGGAACCGGCGTAGCCGCCGCGGGCGCCCTGCCATCGGCAGCAAGCGCCCAGGCCCCAGCGCCGGCACCCGCCGCTGCAGCGCCACCTGCCGCGGCGCCGCCCGGCGCCGAGCCGCGCCCCGCCGAGCCGCCTGCGCAGTACCCGGCACAGCGGACGACGCCGCTCGGCCGGCCGTACAATATCGTGCTGTTCATCTCCGACGAGGAGGCCTATCACCTCCGCCCGGCGGAGGGCTATACGACCCCGGCGCGGGCTGAATTGCAGCGGCGCGGCGCCACCTTTCACCGCCACTATATCGGCGCGGCCATGTGCACGCCTTCGCGCGGCGTGATGTTTTCCGGTCAGCCGCCGCAGGTCAACGGCGTCTATGATCAGATGGAGCTCGGCTATGTGCCGAGCCTGAAAACCGACAAACCGAGCCTGGGGACGATCTTCAAGCAGCTCGGTTACGCGACTGCCTATTTCGGCAAGTTCGAGCTGCGCAAGGATATCATCACGCCCAGCCCTCACATCAACTACACCGATGCCCTGCGCGAATACGGCTTCGACACCTTTGCGCCCGATGGCGACAAGGTCGGCGCGCCGGATCAGGCCTACGACACCGACACCTATACCGGGGGCGAGGCGATCCGCTGGCTGCGCACCAACGCCCAGGAGCTCAATAGGCAAGGCAAGCCCTGGCTGCTGGTCGTCAGCTTCGTGTCGCCGCATGACATCATGTACGGCGATGCCAATCAGCCCGGCAAGAAGGTTCAGGTGTCGCAGGTCGGCATGACCATCACGCCGCCGCCGCAGAACACGCACTTCGCCCGGCAATGGAAGTTTCCGCAGTCGCCGAGTCACTTCCAGCCGATGGACTCGCCGGACCGGCCGCGCGCGCAACTCGCCTACATGATCGGCTGGTCGGCTTTCCTCGGCGAAATCCCGGTCGATGCACTCGACATGTGGAACACCTATTACAACTATTATCTCAACCTGATCCGCGACAATGACCGCAATCTTCAGGGCGTCATTGACGCGCTCTCGGCGCTCGACCTGTGGGACTCGACCATCGTGTTCCGCACCGCCGACCATGGCGAACTTGGCGGTTCACATGGCGGCTTGCGCGGCAAGGGGCCGCTGCCCTACGAGCAGGAGTGCCACGTTCCCGCAGTGATCGTGCATCCCGAGCATCCCGGCGGACGCAAGTGCGAGGCGCTCACCAGCCATATGGACCTTATTCCCACCCTGGTCGGACTGACCAATGTCGATGCCAAGCAACAGAAGGAAGTCGTCGCCGGGCTACCCGGCCATGACTTTACCGGCCTGCTGAAAGCGCCCGACCATGCTGCGGCCGATGCGATCCGCGAAGCCGTGTTGTTCAATTATGTCGGCCTGCAGACGGTCGACTCGCTCTACATGATGCGGGTCTGCCGTGATATCGCTCACGGCCGCTTCGCGCCGCCTTTCACCGAAGTGAAGCCGGACATGACGCGCCGCGGCTTCATCAGCTTCGTCTATAACGGCCGCTACAAGTTTGCCCGCTACTACGCGCCGGACAATTTCAACACGCCAAAGACATTTGCGGAGCTTCTTGCCAATAACGACATCGAGCTGTTCGACCTGCTCACCGACCCCGACGAGATGAAGAATCTCGGCGCCGATCCGCACAAAAACAAAGATTTGATCATGCGGATGAACACCTTGCTCAACCGGATGATCGCCAAAGAAGTCGGCGTCAATAACGGCAGTTTCCTGCCGGCGGTTTTGCGCAAAGGCTGACCGCGGGACGCGCAGGGTTTTGCCGGCACCGGCGCTCGGAGCCAAATAAAATCGGGGACATGCGGCGCAAGCGCGCTTGCGCGAGATGTCACGCCCGCGCAACAATTATGCGCGTTTGTCACGAATCGACTTATGACGGAGCCTGTCCGCCAGCCGGAGCTTTGAATGATTCGCCTCAGTGCCATTTTCATCGGCCTGTGCATGGGGCTGATCGCTGGATCGCTTGGCGCAGTGCTCTATCTTTACTTCGGGATGACCGGCGCCGAAGCTTCGATCGTGGCGCTGGCGGCCTTCACCGGCCTTGCCGTCTACAACACGATCTCGACGCGAGCACGCGACCGCAGCGATGTCGGGGGGCAGATCGCTGATCTCTCCCGCGGGACCGCTGATCTCGCCCGCCAGGTCATTGACCTTGGTCGACGCGTTGCGGCAGTCGAGGCGAAGGCAGAGAAGGCCATGACCCAGGCGGCGGAGGCGAGCCGACCCCTGGCCGCCGAGATCGACGAATTGGCAGCCTTGGTCAATCAGATCGCCACCTCGGTCGCTGCCCATGACGCGGCCCTGACCGCGGGGTTCGACGCCATGCCCGCCGCGCCCGAATCGATGTTTGCTGAACCGCTGCCGCCGGTACCGCCGTCCGCGATGACGCCCCCCGGGCCGGACGAGCCGCCAATCGCCGCAGCGACGCGGCCGCAAGTGTCCGCCCAGGTCCACGAACCCGCGGGGAGCGAGAGGGCCGAACCAAGTCGCATGCAGGCTCCGCAAGCCGGCGCGGCATCCGGCCGGTTCAGCGGGCTCGACCAGAATGCCATCATCGCGCTCGTGCGCGAAGCGGTGGAATCCAACCAGATCGAACTGCACCTGCAGCCGATCGTTATGCTGCCGCAGCGGAAGGTGAGGTACTACGAAGCCCTTGCGCGCTTGCGCAGCCGCGACGGCGAGCTGGTGATGCCGGCCGATTTTCTTAAGGCGGCGGAAGCCGGCGGGCTGATGCCGCGGATCGACAATGCGATGCTGTTCCGTTGCGTCCAGGCGGTACGCCGGCTGATGGGCAACAATCGCGAGGTCGGGCTGTTCTGCAATCTGTCAACGGCCACATTGGTCGATCCGGATTCATTCCGCGAGTTCACCGAGTTCGCCGAGGCCAATCGCGCCATCGCGCCGGCCTTTGTCTTCGAGTTCGGGCAGGCCGCCCTTCGCGCGATGGGGCCGATCGAGACGGAAAGCCTCGGCGCGCTCGCCTCCCGCGGTTTTCGCTTTTCGCTTGACCATGTCGGCGACCTGCGTTTCGAGCCGCGTGACCTTGCCGAACGCGGGTTCCGCTTCGTCAAAGTGCCGGCCGGCCTGCTGCTCGGCCGTAATGCGGCGGCCCCGGCCGACATCCATCCGGCCGATCTCGCCGGGCTGCTCAACCGCTATGGCATCAGCCTGATCGCGGAAAAGATCGAACGCGAGTCGGCGGTGGTCGATCTCCTCGACTACGATGTGAAGCTCGGCCAGGGCTTCCTGTTCTCGCCGCCGCGCCCGGTGCGATCGGAGGTGCTGCAGCAGAGCAATGAGCGGCGCGACCGCTCGGCTGCCGATGCGTCGCGGGCAAGAATTGTTACGCCGGTCGTCCACGGTCCGGAATCACCTCCCGAAACGGCTCCCACCGGCCTCGCCAGCCCAGGCTCGGCGCTCGCCCAGCTCGCCCGCAACATGAAGGCGCGGAAATAGCAGCGGTGAAATGGTGCCCGCAAAGCGCGGACGCTGCCCGCGGCGCTTTGTGAAGCCGAAGCGCCGTCGATCCTGATGGGGGGGTGACCGCAGACGCATGATCGTCTACAGGCAAGTCCGTCCGCCCCCGATCAGCTCTTCCACCTGACGTGTAATGACAGCTTCATCCCCGCCGCTGATCGACCATTTCGAGATGCTCGCCCCGCATTATGACGTCGTGCTCTGCGACGTCTGGGGCGTCGTCCACAATGGCATTCGGGCCTTTGCGCCCGCCTGCGACGCCCTCGCGCGGTTCCGCCGGGGAGGGGGGACGGTGATTTTGCTGACCAACGCCCCGCGGCAGAACGATGTCGTGATCGGCTTTCTCGACAAGCTCAAGGTGCCGCGCGGCGCCTATGATGCGGTGGTCAGCTCTGGCGACGTCGCCCGCGCGGTGATCGAGGCGCGCCGCGACGACACGGTTTTTCACATCGGCCCCGAACGTGACCACCCGGTCTTCACCGACCTGCAGATCGCCTTCGCGCCCGCGACCGAAGCCGACTACGTGGTCTGCTCCGGGCTTTATGATGATGCCTCGGAGACGCCGGAGAACTACCGGGAACTGCTTGCGGCCCTCAAGGAACGTGATCTGCTGATGCTGTGCGCCAATCCCGACCTCGTGGTCGAGCGCGGCCATGAGCGGATTTATTGCGCCGGCGCCATTGCCGATCTCTATCAGTCGATGGGTGGCGAGGTGCTTTATGCCGGAAAGCCGCACCGCCCGATCTATGAGCAGGCGCTTCGGCGCGCCGCCGAACTGCGCGGCGATGAGGTGCCACCCGAACGCGTGCTGGCGATCGGCGACGCGGTGCGCACTGATCTTGCCGGCGCGGCTGCTTTCGGCATCGACTGCCTATTCGTTGCCGCCGGAATCCATGCGGCCGAGCTGGGCGGGCGCGAGAGCGTCGATTCCCAGGCCCTGACGGCGATTTTTGCTGAGGCCGGCGTACTGCCGAAAGCGGTGACCCATCGGCTGATGTGGTGATTCCAGTGGTCGGAAACCGCTCTGGACGTGCGGAAACGGCCGTGAAGCCGTCGGGTCATGCCCGGCGCCCCAAAAGCTGAGAAATCAAGCCGCGCCGGCGGCGGCTTTACGCTCGGCAACCGTGGCCGATGCAAACAAATCGTCGACCGCGCTCTGATCGATCCCATCGCCCGCGAGCTGCGGCCCGTTGAGCATCAGTCGCTTCTTGCGCTCTTGGCGGGCACGTTCGGCGTTGTCGGCCAAGGCAGCAGGCTGTGGGGAGCAGATGACGCTGGCGAAACGGCCCACCCGGGTCTCGATTAGCTGTAGCGTCTCGCACACCTTGGCAATGCGCTGGCCGGTAATGTCCTGGAACGAGCAGGCCTCGAAGATGAGGATCACTTTTTCCTGCACCAGCGCCTGATAGGCCGCGATGTCGGACGGGTCCGCCGCCATCAGCGCTTCCGCGCTTTCCATGATCGTATTGGTTGCGTTTTCGGTTGCCTGCACGATGGCGCCCAGTTCCTGGCCGGCCGCGGGAAGCCGGCTCTTCTTGATTTCGTCGGCCTGCAGGGCGCCGATTTCGCCCTTCATCCGCTCGATATAGCCGGCGATCTCGCGCATCTCGCGATAGACCGTGGTGTCCATGGTCTCGAAGAACGCCTGCAGCGACTGGGCGCTGAGCTCGGCGAGCGCCAGGACTTCGGAAAAACTCACCGGTTCCTTGCGTTTCTGATTCAGCTGCTCGACAAGCGAGCCGAGTTCTTTCGACTTCAACATCTTCGCGCACTCCCACTACAAAGCCGGCGTCGAACAAGCCCTCCGGCGTGCCACGCCGTGCCGGCCTTATCTACTTTTGCGTGACCGGCATTTCTGCAACGAACCGGCGTCCCCCTCGGATCACGGCCGCGGGCAGGCTTCGCCAAAAAATGCCCTAGCCGCCGAATACCGCCTGGATCTTGCTCTGCAGGGTCTGCGCGTTGAACGGCTTCACGATGTAGTTGTTGACGCCTGCTTTCTTCGCCGCGATCACGTTCTCGGTCTTGGATTCCGCCGTCACCATGATGAACGGGGTCTTCGACAGGCCGGGATCGGCGCGGACTTCCTTGAGCAGCTCGTAGCCGGTCATTGGCTCCATGTTCCAGTCGGAAATGACCAGGCCGTACCGCTTTTCACGCATCCTGCCGAGCGCGGACGAGCCGTCCACGGCGTCATCAATATCCGCAAAACCGATCTGCTTCAGCAGATTGCGAATGATCCGGATCATCGTGTTGTAGTCATCAACGACGAGTACCGGCATGGAAAGGTCCACAGCCATCTCCTATGACTCCGTTACGCATCGCCTGGGCACGCTGGGTGCGTCCCCTTTGTTGTCTCTCGCGCGTGTGGACAGACCCCACCGCCCGAGTTAAACCCAGGCTCTCCCCAAAAACGTTTGGAAAGTATCAGCGCCCGTTGAATATCCGGTTAATCACGCGGATCGCGGCACCGGAAATGGTCGCGGGTCGTATCGCAAGGTTTCCAAAAGATAAGGAATCCGTGACATGAGCTGGCACCGGGACAGGTTTCCTGGCTATGCAATACAGCTTGATCATACCTACTTTTGTACTACTGACCTGGCCGCGGACATTAGATTTATGCCGTCAACACGGTGTCACGCCGATCGTTGTGCTTCGTTGACTGTGATTGTGAGCGGTATCGCCGACCAATGAACGAGGGGTCCATCCGATCGGCAAGGCCGTTTGTCGTCGTCCGCGATGCCGTGGACGCACCGGCAGGTGACAGCGGCACGCTCAAGGGCGCCGTGCTGGCGCTCGGCAATTTCGAGGGGGTGCATCGCGGGCATCGGGCGGTGATTGCGGCGGCGTGCATGCGCGCCCAGGAATTGCAATGCCCCGCCGCCGCCATGACCTTCGAGCCGCATCCGCGCGCTTTCTTCAATCCCGGGGTCGGGGTGTTCCGGCTGACGGACCTCACCGCAAAGCTGCGGCTCTTGGCGATGACCGGGCTCGACGGCACGATCGTCATGGACTTCGACGCCGCCCTTGCTGCGCTGACTGCGGAGGATTTCATCGCGCGCATCCTGGTCGATCGCTATGCCGTCGCCGGCGTTGTCGTCGGCGACGATTTTCACTTCGGCAAGGGCAGGGGCGGGACGCCGGCCTTCCTCCAGGCGCAGGGGCGCGAGCGCGGTTTTGTCGTCGATATCGTGCAGGCCCTTCGCGATGACGGCCAGCGGGTGTCGTCCGGCGCGATCCGCGACGAGCTGGCGCGGGGCGAGGTCGCGCCGGCGGCGCGGCTGCTCGGCTATCCGTGGTTCGTGTCCGGCATGGTCGTGCATGGCGACAAGCGCGGGCGCGAGCTTGGCTTTCCCACCGCGAATATCCAGGTCGATCCGAATTGCCGGCTGCGCCACGGGGTCTATGCGGTGCGGGTCGGCATCGGAAATGCCCGCTATGACGGCGTCGCCAATTTCGGCCGGCGGCCGATGTTCGACTCCGGCGTGGTGCTGCTCGAAGTGTTCCTGTTCGATTTTGCTGGTGACCTCTACGGCGAGAAGCTCGATGTCGCCTTCATCGGCTGGATCAGGCTGGAGCAGAAATTCGACTCGCTCGCCGAACTCATCCGGCAGATGGAGGAGGATTCCCGTATCGCGCGCGCCAGCCTGGCGCAGGCGCCGGATGCCTTCCCGGCGCTCGCGGCGAAGGGGACGGTCGAATTCGCGTCGTGATACGCCCCTTCCCGCGCCGCGCGCCGCTTGTTAGAGCATTTTCCGGCGAAGTGGACGCCGGTTCGGCCCGCAGAAAATGCGACCACTCAAAGAGAAATAGAGCGAATTCCGATTCCACCAGAATGGAATTCGCTCTAGAAGGCGCGCATGAACGAGATCGTGAAAAAGCCGCACCGCGACTATTCGAAGACGCTGTTCCTGCCCAAGACCGACTTCCCGATGCGGGCCGGCCTGCCGCAGCGCGAGCCCGAGATTCTGGCGCGCTGGCAGCAGATCGACCTGTATGGCCGGCTGCGCGCCGCGGCACAAAAGCGCGAGCGCTTCATCCTGCATGACGGTCCGCCCTACGCCAACGGCCACATTCATATCGGCACGGCGCTCAACAAGGTGCTGAAAG
>CAZTTL010000155.1:0-8807 GCA_964616635.1 uncultured Rhodoplanes sp.
GGCTTCGAGAATGGGACGGCCAGCCCCGAAACTCTCGCGCACATAGTCGCGGATATCCGGATCGAGCGAAACTTGGCGGCTCGGAAAAAGGAAATGCCCAGGCGCGGTCGGTCCGATGTCGGCGACAGCAAGCGCCTCGTCTCTTACGGTTTCCCAGGGCGGCGAAGCGAACTGCGTATTGTCACCCCGATAATCGACCGCGACGCGCGCGATGACATGCACGGCGAGCTTCTCGTGCGGTTGATTGAGTTCGATCCAGGTCAGACGATTGCCAAAAAAGTCGAAGCCTTCGCGGCGGCGGAGTGGTGTCGGCAACACATCGAGCGCCGCGACATGGACCCGCTGTCGGGGTCGGTCGATCGGCGTCAGCCGCAAGACGTGCCGTGCGTAGGTCACCGGCGACGCATAGGTATAGGCGGTCATCTGGCGCACGTCGTAGATCATCTGAGCGCCTCGCGCCGGGCTTCGAGATCCTCAGATTGGCGGAAGTAGGTCGCGGCAACGAGGTCGGAAAGCTGCATCAGGTCGGCTTCGAAGTTCGCAATCGCCTCGTCGTCGATGTCCGCGACGTCTACGGTGCGCAGCTTGGTGGCCAAGGCCAGCGCCGCCTTTTGCGGGGGCGACAGCAGCCCGTCGCCAAGATAAGGCGGCACGGCCGCGAGATGCGCATCGATGCGATCAACCTGATGGGCAACCGACCGCGGATTAAAGGGATCGAGCACGACGAGATCGACAGCAGGCGCGCGCGCCGCGATCATCACATAGCGCTTGCGATAGGTGATCTGGCTGTCGCTCAGCTCCAGCAGCACATCGAGCGCGCGGTCGATCAAGGGAGGGCTGGAGAACTGGCGCGCGAAGCGGCAGGTCACGAGCGCGCGCTCGGCGCGGCGGCCGATCTCGAGAAAGCGCCAGCCGGTGCGCTGCGTCATGTTTTCCTGGGCGAGGCCGGAGAACGATGCCACGATGCGGAGCGCCTCGTTGACCCGCTCGAGCATTGCGCCTTCCGATGGCCCGTCCGGGACGGTCGCATCGATGACGGCAACGAGGCTCGTGAGCGCCCGCCAGGCATCGGGCGACAGGCGATCGCGAATGACGGACGCGGCGGCCCGCGCGGCGCTTGCGAGATAGGGCAGCGATCCTTCACAGTCCGCGCGGTGCAGTACGGCGCGGGCGACCAGCGTCGGCTTTGCATGGGGTATATCGGTCGGTCCCGCGCTCCAGGCGCCCAGCAGCGAGCTGATCCGGGAGACGACCGGGGCTGCCTCGTCGTCATCGTAGATTATCTGGTGGATCAGCGCGCGCACCAGCCGCAGCGTTGCTTCGACGCGCTCGATGTAGCGTCCGACCCAGAACAGATTGTCTGCGGCATGGCTGGACAAGGCGCCGGCTGATCGACGGATGACGACCCTGTCAGGCGTCGGCAGCAGCGTCGTCTCGACGATCGGCTCATCGGAAAGCACCCATGCATCGGCGGTGCGCCCGCCCCTCTGCAAGCTCACGGCGTGCGCGTCGACATCGTCGGCAATGCGCACAAAGCCACCCGGCATGACCGACCAGCCGTCGTCAACCCTGGTGAGGAAAAGGCGCAGAATGAAAGCACGGGGCTGCAGACGACCATTCTGCAGGACCGGCATGGTCGACAGCTTGACCGGTTCTTGAACCACAAGGTCCATTCCGCGATCGGCGATGAGCTGAACGATCCGCTTGTGCTGATTCGGGTCGAGCTCCCTCCCCAATATGCCGTCGGATAAATCGTCGCTGGCCAATGAGGCGAATGCAGGCGCGACGACCACCGAGTCGAGCCGGTTGCCCATCTCGGCCCGCGCGGCGGCATCGCCGAGCCACCACGTCGCAACATTGGGAATCGCCAGGTTTTCGCGGAGCAAATGCGGCGCCAGCGCCGGCAGAAAAGCGAGGAGGGCGCGCGCCTCGACAAGGCCCGAGCCGAGCGAATTCGCGATAACGACCTGATGCTCGCGCACGGCCTGTACCAAACCGGGGACGCCGAGACGCGAGCGCACATTCAACTCCAGCGGATCGACAAAGTCAGAGTCGACGCGACGCAACAGCACTTCGGTTCGTTGCAATCCCGAGACGGTGCGAATGAATACGCCGTCGCTGCGAACCGTGAGATCGCCACCCTCAGCGAGCAGGAAACCGAGATAGCGCGCAAGGTAAGCGTGCTCGAAATAGGTCTCATTCCACGCACCGGGCGTCAGCACGCAGACGCGCGCGTCGTCGCGCCGGCTCAGCCCTTTCAACTCGGCCTGCAGGTCACGGAAGAACGGCGCGAGCCGGTGGACGTGGAGGGCGCGATAAATGTCGGGCAGGGCGCGGGCCAGTGCGAGCCGGTTTTCCAATGCGTAGCCGGCACCGGACGGCGCCTGGGTGCGGTCGCCGAGAACCCACCACTGTCCGTCGGTTCCGCGCCCAACATCGACGGCATAGAGCCGCAGATGCGCGTCGCCACGCGGCGTGATCCCCGCCACCGGGCGGATGAACTCGCGATTGCCGGCGATCAGCATGGCCGGAAGCCGTCCACGCCGGACCAGGCCCGCCGAACCATAGGCATCTGCCAGCACGGCTTCGAGCAGCCTCGCACGCTGCACAAGACCGGTCTTGAGCTTCTCCCAGTCAGTCGGTTCGATCATCAGCGGGATGTGGCTGGACGGCCAGGCCCGCTCGACTCCCGCCGGATCTTCGTAGACGCGATGAAAGACGCCTGAGTCCCGCAGATAACGCTCGGCGATGGCGAACCGGCGTTCGATCTCGTCGGGGCCGAGATTGGCGAGGTGCTGAAGGAACGGACGCCAGTGGCTGCGCACCGCGCCGCGGCTATCCATCATCTCGTCATGAATGCCGGGAAGCGGACGATAGCCCGCCAAGAGCGTGGCGAAAGCGCCGTTCAGCTGATCATCATGGACGTAGCCGGTATGCGACATTATGGGGCTACCACCGGATAGCGGAGATCGAGCGTAGTCGGATATTCCAACGAGCGAATGTCAGCGGGCGGATGCGCGATCACGCCTGGGGTGTGCCCATGGTCCTGAAACCGGGCGCGACGGCGTGCTTCGGCCTCATAAGAATTGACCGGAAAGGTTTCGTAGTTTCGGCCACCCGGATGCGCCACATGATACACGCAGCCGCCCAGCGAGCGCTGGTTCCAGATGTCGATGATGTCGAAGGTCAGGGGCGCGTGGGCGCCGATCGTCGGGTGCAGCGCCGAAGCGAAGTTCCACGCCTTGAAGCGCACGCCGCCGACATATTCGCCGGTGCGGCCAGTCGCAACGAGCGGAACGCGCCGGCCGTTGCAGGAAATGATGTGACGCGACGGATTGAGATTATCGGCCTTGACCTGTAGCCGTTCGAGTGACGAATCGACGAATCTCACCGGCCCCCCGCGATGGCTTTCTTCGCCCAACACATGCCACGGCTCGAGCGCGTGGCGAATTTCCAGCCCGACCCCGCCATGGTGGACAGTACCATAAAGGGGAAAACGGAATTCACGCTGCGCTTCGAACCAGGCCGGATCAAATCGGTAGCCTCCTCTGCCGAGATCGTCCAGCACCTCAAGGAAATCCCGCCAGACGAAATGCTCCAGCATGAAGCGGTCGTGCAGGGCCGTGCCCCAGCGGACCGGCCGTCCCTCGAGCGGCTTGCGCCAGAACCAGGAGATGAGCGCCCGCAGCAGCAATTGCTGCGCAAGGCTCATGCGGGCATCCGGCGGCATTTCGAAGGAGCGGAATTCCACCAAGCCCAGCCGACCGGTCGGGCTGTCGGGAGAGAACAGCTTGTCGATGCAGATTTCCGCGCGATGGGTATTGCCGGTCACGTCGACGAGGAGATGGCGAAACAGCCGATCGACAAGCCACGGTCGCGGCGGATCGCCGTGCCCAGGCACGGGCACCTGGGCGAGTGCAATTTCGAGTTCGTACAGCATGTCCTGGCGCGCTTCGTCGAGGCGCGGCGCCTGGCTGGTCGGGCCGATGAACAGGCCGGAAAAAAGATAGGACAAGGATGGCCGGCGCTGCCAGTACAGCAGCAGGCTTTTCAAGAGATCGGGCCGCCGCAGGAAGGGACTGTCGGCCGCCGATGCGCTGCCAAGCACGACATGGTTGCCGCCGCCGGTGCCGGTATGCCGGCCGTCGATCATGAATTTGTCGGTGCCAAGGCGCGCGAGACGGGCTTCCTCGTAGAGCACGCTGGTGATCGTCACCGCCTCGTCCCAAGACGCCGCCGGATGAACATTGACTTCGATCACGCCTGGATCCGGCGTGATCTTGATGACGTTCAGCCGCGGATCGGGCGGCGGTGCATAGCCTTCGAGGCGAACCGGCATGGCCAGGGCTTCGGCCGCAGCTTCGATGGCGGCGACGAGATCGATAAAATCTTCCAGGCGCTCGACGGGAGGCAGGAAGATGCACAGCGCGCCATCGCGCGGCTCGACCGTGAGCGCCGTGCGAACGGGAGGACTGGCTGGCTTTTCCGCCGCGATGCCCGGTCGATCCTGTGAAGCTGGTTCAGCGCCCGGCACAGCCCCAGCGTGTCGCGCCACATGCAATGCGAACATAGCGGGGTCAGGCAGCGGGGCATGCTCGGCAAAGGGATCGGCCGGTGACACATGGGGGTAGTCCGTTGCCGGCACCTGCGGCAACGACTTCAGCGGCAGCCGCGCACCGATCGGCCCATGGGTTGCGACGAGGAACAGCCGCCCACGGCGGAGCTCCCAGGCTTCGCTCGACCAGCAAGACGACGCTTGCGCATGTGGCCGCTGCACCGGGAGGACGAACCCGACGGGGTCAGTCAAGTGGCGCTCGAACGCGCGCAGGATGCGGGCGCGCTCCGCCGGATCGTCGATGTTAGGATCACATGGATCGACGTTCGCGGGCAGTTCGCCTTCCCTCACCATGAGAGCGACCGGGTCCTCATAGGCCGGCATGACACATTCGGCGCCGAGCCCGAGCTGTTCCGCAACCGCTTTGGTGAAACGCTCAGCGGTGGCAATCGACGGCTCAGCGCCGTTTTCCGCAATCGCCAGGAGTCGCGGATTGCGCCACATCGCAATCCCGTCCTTGCGCCAATAGAGCCCGTAGGCCCAGCGCGGGGTCGGCTCGTCGGGGTACGACTTTCCTTGGCCATATTGGAGCAGGCCATTCGGCGCGAAGCGGGCGCACAAGCGGCGGAGCAGATCATCCGCCAGGGTTCGCTTGGTCGGGCCGTCGGCGGTGGTGTTCCACTCCGCGGACTCGTAATCATTGATGGAGACGAAAGTCGGCTCGCCCCCCATGGTCAGGCGGACGTCTTGCGCGGCGAGGTCGGAATCGACGACGCGCCCGAGCGTATCGAGGGCGGTCCATTGCTCCTCAGAAAATGGAAAGGTAACGCGCGGCTTTTCGCCGATGCGCGAGACGTGGGTCTCGTGCGCGAACGAAACCTCCGCCGGATCGACCGTCCCGCTGATCGGCGCGGCCGAGCGATAATGTGGCGTCGCCGCGACCGGCAGATGCCCCTCGGCACACAAGAGGCCCGAGGTCGGATCGAGGCCGATCCATCCCGCACCCGGAATATAGACTTCGGTCCAGGCATGAAGATCGGTGAAGTCGCGATCGGCACCCGCGGGACCTTCGATCGGCTTGATGTCAGGTCGGAGTTGAATGAGGTAGCCGGAGACAAAGCGCGCCGGCATGCCAAGATGGCGGAAGATTTGAACAAGCAGCCAAGCGGTGTCGCGGCATGATCCTGACGCGGCTTCGAGCGTCTCCTCGGGCATCTGCACGCCCGCCTCCATGCGGACGACGTAGCGAATGGCCGATTGCAGGTTTTGGTTGGTCTCCACGAGGACGTCGGTGGTGCTGCGGCGGCTGCGTGGAATGCGAGCTAAAAATTCGCGCAGGCGGGGCCCGGCTGGTTCCGGTTCGAGATAGGCGGCGAGCTCCGCCTTCAGCTCGTCCGGGTAATCGAACGGATAGGATTCGGCATAGGGTTCGACGAAGAAGTCGAACGGATTGATCACGTCGAGGTCGGCGATCAGGTCGACGACGACGGAGAGCTCGCTTGCCTTTTCGAGAAAAACATATCGCGCCAGCCAGTTGCCGTGCGGATCCTGCTGCCAATTGACGAAATGCTCGGCCGGCGTGACCTTGAGCGAGAAGTTGCGCACCCGCGTTCGGCAATGCGGCGCGGGTCGCAGCCGCACAATCTGCGGGCCGAGATTGACCAGGCGGTCGTAACGATAGCTGGTGACGTGATGGAGGTTGGCCGCAATCGACATCGAGCTCGGTTTCTGACTTGCGGCTTCATTGGGACGACCGCGGTGGCCGGCACCGCCTTTGCCGCTCGAACAATCGGATCGCGACCATGCAAATGCCGAGCCTAGCAAGTGGACTGCTTGGCCGCGAGGGGATCGCGCCCGGAGAATAGAGCCTGCACAACATTTCGCCAAATCTGGCGATTGATGCATCAATGGGTGTGAATCGGGCTTGGGAGAGCTAGCCCAACGGTTCAACCCCACGCCCGAGGCTTCGCGAGTCGTGCGTCGACAGCGCTGAACCGATCTCAACAGTGGCTGAAGATGCTCAAGCCGCGGGTGAGCCGCTCCGCAGAAATTTCGGATCCGCGTGCTGCTGCAGGAAGACGGCGAAGCGGCGCTTCAACCACGGCATCTGGCAGCGCAGGAGCACGCTGGCTTTGTGCTTCGTGGTCAGATAGCCAGACCAATCGAGAAACTCTTTGGCATTGTCGACCGTCATGACAAAGGGCGGATGGCCAGCGCGGACCAGGATGTAGCTCATCACCAGTGCGCCCGTGCGGTGATTGCCTTCGATGAACAATTCCGGCTCGCTCAGGATGCGAATATAGACGCCGGCAGCGTGCACGAATGCCGGCTCCTCGGCATGCAAGGCGTGCCATTCGATAACGTCACGAATGCCGCCTTCTACCGTGTCGTAGAAGTGTTTGTTGGTCGCGGCGAGGTGGCGTGCGGCTTCCGATCTCACGGCCTGATCTTGTCCGCACAGAACGCGCGCGTTCAATTCAAGAAACAGGCGGAGGTGTCCGTAGGAAAAAAGGTCGATCTTGGACGCGATCAATTCGTCGACGAAGGCATAGCCGCTCATCATGTGGTCAACAGCGCAGGCATCCAGCCGGTCGCGGGCGCTGTCGAGAAACGGATTGATGTCGGCGAACTGCCGTTCGGCCTCGCGCAGCGACGCTTCGATGGCATCGAGATCGAGAACGACCCCACCGCGCCCCGCTGACATCGACAGAGCGGGGTGGGGCGTGCGCGAAATCGATTTGGAATCGCTCATCCTCGGCCGGCGGAGTTTGGTCGCCACGAACATAAGCAGGCTTGCCCGTCGCGCTATTTTCCCAACTGCTCTCTACACTCAGAGAAAGGTTATGAAGCGGGTCGCCCACGAACGAGAGCGAATTCCGTTCGCAAGGAACCAAGATTCGCTCTGCATTTCCTCAGATCATCGAATTTTTTGCAGCGAACCACTGGCCACTTCGCCGGAAACTACTCCAGATGCACGGTCGTTGCTATCGTTCTAGAGCGAATTCCGTTCTGGTGGGAATCGGAATTCGCCCTATTTCTCTTTACGGGATCGCATTTTCTGCGGCGAACCGGTGTCCACTTCGCCGGAAAATGCTCTAACTATTTTCCGACAGTATCCAAGATCTGGCGGCCGAGAGCGACAATGTCGGCCGATAGCGGGACGCAGCCCAGTTCGGCGCCGTATTGCTGGCCGTCCGACAGCCCCCAGGCGACAAAGTCGCGCAGCGCCGCGGCCTTCGCCGGCTCGCGGTAATGCCGGTACAGGAACAGCCACGTATAGGAGACGATCGGGTAGGCTCCGGCAGCGTCGGGGTCGACGACCGAGCGCTCCAATGCGTCCGCCTGCGGAACGCGTGCGGAGAGCGCAAGCTGTGCGGCGGCCGCGGTTGGAGCGACGAATTCGCCCGCCTTGTTTTGCAGCGCGGCCATCGGCAGGCCCAGCCGCTTGGCGAAGCCGTATTCGACATAACCGATCGAGCCTTCGCTGATCTTGATGCGCGCGGCAACCCCTTCGTTGCCGGCCGCGAGCATCGTCTTGGCGGGCCAAGCGATGAGCTTGCCGGTTCCAAGCCCGCGCGTGTGCCAGGACGGGTCGGCGGCGGCAAGGTGGCGGGTGAACGCCGCTGTCGTGCCGCTGGAATCGAGGCGGGCGACGAGGGCGATGTCACGGTTTGGGAAATGGATGCCGGGATTGGCCGCCGCGATGCGCGGGTCGTTCCACCGCCGGATCTGTCCGGCGAAAATGTCGGCATAGACGTCGCGCGGAAGCCGGATCTGGCCAGTCACACCGGGGATGTTATAGGCAAAAACCACCATTCCGGCGGTCGCCGGCACGGTTGCGACCCCGCTTTCGACCTTGGCGGCATTGGCCGGCGACAGATACTCGTCGCTGCCGGCGAAGTCGACCGTTTCGGCGACGAAGCGCTTGATGCCCTCGCCCGATCCGACCGGCTTATAGCTGATGGAAACGGCAGGATGCGCGGCGCTGTAGACCGCGATCCATTTCTTGTAGAGCGGTGCCGGGAAAGTGGCGCCCGCGCCTGCGAGGGACACAGCGGTGGACGCCTTGGTCGCGGGTCCTTGCGCCCAGCTCATCGCTGTCGCCCCGAGCGACAGGGTCGCGACGACGGCAATCAATGTTCGCGCACGATGAGCGAAGGTCATGATTTTCCGTTCCCCGATCGCCGATCAGCTGAACTTGCCTTGGATGTATTCTTTGGTGAGCTGCTCGCGCGGTTCGTTGAAGACCTAG
>CAZTTL010000156.1:0-8784 GCA_964616635.1 uncultured Rhodoplanes sp.
ACGAGCAGACCCGGTCTCAGGTCCGTGGACTCTCGTGTTCGCCTGAGGTGCCGAGCGCAGCCTTGACCAGCGCCAACGCATCCGGGCTTGCCCATTCGGCCGGGCCCGCCAGCGAGGCGATTTCGCAGCCATTGGTATCGACCAGCAGCGTCGTCGGCATGCCGAAGGCTTTGCCGATCGCTTTGAGCTGCTGGAAAACCTTGGCGCTCGGGTCGGCGTAATAGGCAAGGTTCTTGACGCCGGTCTCGGCGAGCCAGGCTTTGGGTTTCGCCGGGTCGCGGGTATCGATATTCACCGCAACGACTTGGAAGTTCTTGCCGCCGAGCTCGCGTTGCAGGGCGTCGAGTGCCGGCATTTCCCTGCGGCAGGGGACGCACCAGGTCGCCCACAGGTTCAGGAGCACGGTTTTCCCGCGCCAGTCGGCCAGCGATTTCGACTGGCCGGCAGCATCGGAAAAGGTGATCGTCGGCAACTGCCGCGGGGCATCGGCAACGACCACGGCGGCGACCTCTCCCTTGGCGAGCGGCGCAACCCGCCGGGTTAGCGCGACCGTCGATGCGCATGCAGGGTCCGCCGAATTGCGTGCCGAGTCGAGATAGCCGTATATCCCGCCCACAATGGCGATGCCCGCCACTGCGACGAGGACAAGTGCGATGATCGACTGGCGACGCGCCGTATGGGAGGTTCGGGGCGGAGGTGAATCAGTCATGCCGGCAAAACCGCGGTGAAATCATGAGTAACAAGATGTGGGGCGGGCGCTTCTCCAGCGAGCCCGCGGCAATCATGGCGGAGATCAACGCCTCGATCGACGTCGACCGCCACCTTTTCCGCCAGGACATCGCCGCAAGCAAGGTCCATGCGGAGATGCTGGCTAAACAGGGCATCATTTCGACGGCGGACTCGAAAACGATCATTCGTGGGCTCGACAAGGTCTTGGCCGAGATCGAGAGCGGCGCCTTCGTGTTCAAGCCGGAGCTCGAGGACATTCACATGAATGTCGAGGCGCGCCTCGCCGAGTTGATCGGGCCGGCGGCGGGGCGCTTGCACACCGCGCGCTCGCGCAATGACCAGGTTGCGACCGACTTCAAGCTGTGGGTCCGCGATGCGATTGACGCGATTGACGCGCTGATCGCCGATTATCAGCGCGCGCTGGCAGAGAAGGCGCTGGAGCACGCCGCGACCCTGATGCCGGGCTTCACCCATTTGCAGCCGGCGCAGCCGGTGACCTTCGGACACCACCTGCTCGCCTATGTGGAGATGGCCGCGCGTGATCGCGGGCGTTTCGCCGATGCCCGGGCGCGACTGAACGAATGCCCGCTCGGTGCGGCGGCGCTTGCCGGCACATCGTTCCCGCTCGATCGCACAATGACCGCGAAAAAGCTCGGCTTTGACCGGCCTGCCGCGAATTCGCTCGATGCAGTGTCCGACCGTGATTTCGTCCTCGAAGCCCTGTCGGCGGCGGCGATCACCGCCGTGCATCTGTCGCGCTTCGCCGAGGAGATCGTGATCTGGACCTCGCCGCTGGTCGGTTTTCTGCGGCTGTCCGACGCCTTCACCACCGGCTCTTCGATCATGCCGCAGAAGCGCAATCCCGACGCCGCCGAACTGGTGCGGGCCAAGACCGGCCGTATCGTCGGCGCACTCAATGCGCTGCTGATGGTGATGAAGGGGCTCCCGCTCGCCTATCAGAAGGATATGCAGGAGGATAAGGAAGCGGCGATGGATGCGATGTCCGCGCTGTCGCTTGCGCTCACCGCGATGGCCGGCATGGTGCGGGACATGCGCCCGGACGTGACGCGCATGCGCGAGGCATCGGCGCACGGCTATGCGACCGCGACCGATCTTGCCGACTGGCTCGTGCGCGAATTGAAGATGCCGTTTCGCGAGGCCCATCACGTCACCGGGCGAATTGTCGCAGCAGCAGAAAAGCGCGGCGTCGCGCTCGATCGCCTGCCGCTGACGGTCATGCAGGAGATCGAGCCTCGCGTCACCGCCGCTTGCCTGCGCGTGCTGTCCGTCGACAACTCGGTGAAGTCACGCACCAGTGCTGGCGGCACGGCGCCCAAGAATGTGCGGGCTCAGGCCCAGCGCTGGCTGCGTCTGATCGAACGCCGGCAACCGAAGAAACGCAGGAGATAGCCGACAGCGCCTGCCGTGCCGCTGCCGGCTCTTATCCGACGCGCCGAGCGCGCGTTCCAGCGGTCTTTGTCTCCGGCCGCACTTTTGCCTCCTGATTTTGTGATGTAACTAACGGCGTTCCCAGCGGATGCTGGCTTGCCTGGAGCATTTTCCGGCGAAGTGGACGCCGGTTCGCCGTTGAAAATGCGACCACTTAAAGAGAAATAGAGCGAATTCCAATTCGGTCAGATCGGAATTCGCTCTAGAATCGCCGGGGTTTGCTGCAAGGGGGAACGGAGGGGCGAGATGCAGTCGCAGAAAACTGGCGGACGCTTGTTCGCACTCGCGGTCATTGCGGGATGCATCGCGTTCGGGCTTGCCGCCTGCGGGCGGAAATCCTCGCTTGATCCGCCCTCGACCTCGGCCGTGCCCGCTCGGTCGACGACGAGCCAGGCGGGCCAGCCCGCCGATTCGCAGGGGCCTGCGCAGGAGGCGGCGGCCGCTCCATCCCCACGCGATCGTGGCTTTATTCTCGACCCGCTGTTGAGGTGATCTGCGAGAGATCGGTTTGTCATCTGCGGATTCCGGCGCTATCGTTTTGTTGTCGCATCGTGATTTCGCGAAACCGGTTCCCACTTTCGCGCACGATGCTATAAAGCACAGACTGCCGTCCTGATCAGTTCGAAGCAGGCCGTTCCCTCGAGCGCCGCAGCAATCGCCGATGCACCACTTTGCCTATCGCGACGGCGTCCTCCACGCCGAAGCGGTCGACCTCGTTCGGCTCGCGGCGACGGTCGGCACGCCGTTCTACTGCTATTCGACGGCGACGCTCGAGCGCCATTACCACGTCTTCGCCGATGCCTTCGCCGACGTGCCTGCTCTCGTCTGCTATGCGATGAAGGCGAATTCCAATCAGGCGGTGATCAGGACGCTGGCGCAGCTCGGGGCCGGTGCCGATGTCGTCTCCGGCGGCGAGCTCAAGCGCGCGCTCGCGGCCGGCATCCCGCCGCAGAAGATCATGTTCTCCGGCGTTGGCAAGACCGCGCCGGAGCTCGCGGCCGCGGTCGATGCCGGCATCCTCTGCATCAATGTCGAGTCCGAGCCGGAGCTCGAGCTGCTGTCGTCGATCGCGGTGGAAAAAGGCCGGACGGCAAATGTCTCGCTGCGGGTCAATCCCGACATCGATGCGCGTACCCATGCCAAGATCGCGACGGGAAAGGCGGAGAACAAGTTCGGCATTCCGATCAGCCGTGCGCGCGGTGTCTATGCCCGTGTCGCCGCGCTCGATAGGTTGCGGGTCGTCGGCGTCGACATGCATATCGGCAGCCAGATCACCGTGCTGCAGCCATTCGACGATGCCTTCGCGCTGCTCTCCGACTTCGTGCGCATGCTGCGTGCAGACGGACACACCATCGAGCATATTGATCTCGGCGGGGGCCTCGGCATCCCCTATCGCGACGAGGATGAGGAGCCGCCGCACCCGCAGGCCTATGCCACAGTGGTCAAGCGCGCGACCGCCGCGCTCGGTTGCACCCTGATCTTCGAGCCGGGGCGGCTTCTGGTCGGCAATGCGGGCATTCTGGTAACGCGGGTGATCTATGTGAAGCGCGGCGAGTCCAAGACCTTCGTGATCGTCGACGCGGCGATGAACGACCTTGTCCGACCGACGCTCTACGAAGCCCATCACGGCATTCGCCCGCTATGGGAGGCGGCGCCTGGCGCCGCGCGCCAACGTGTCGACGTCGTCGGGCCGGTGTGCGAATCCGGGGATTTCCTCGCGCTCGACCGCGAGTTGGTGGAGCCGGCGGCGGGCGATCTGCTCGCCGTGATGTCGGCCGGAGCCTATGGCGCCGTGCAGGCGGGCACCTACAACACCCGCCCGCTGGTACCGGAGGTGATGGTGCGCGGGAGCGAATGCGCGCTGGTGCGCCCCCGCCTCGAGGTCGATGCCCTGATCGCGCTGGACCGCATCCCGCCGTGGCTGTGATGAAATATGCCAGATCGAAAGCCATCGAAAGCCCCTTTCGCTTTGTCCCGCGACGCCTTAGGTTTGAGCAGCCGTGTCTCGTTTGATTTGGTTGCCTCGGCGGAACGCTGGCATGATTTCGTTCAGTCGCATCTCACAAAACCCCGCCGTCATGGGCGGTAAGCCCTGCATCCGGGGGCTCCGCGTCACGGTCGGGATGATCGTCGGGCAGATTGGCGCTGGGCGCACGATCGAACAACTGCTCGCCGACTACCCGTATCTGGATCGCGAGGACATTCTTGAGGCATTGCGGTATGCGGCTTGGCGGACCCAAGAGCGGGAGATCGAGCTTCCTGTCGATTCATGAAGCTGCTGATCGACATGAACCTTTCGCCCACCTGGGTGCGCTTTCTGATCGAAGCGGGGTTTGAGGCCATTCATTGGTCAGAGATCGATGCGGGTGACGCTCCGGATCAAGACCTGCTGCGATGGGCGGCCGATCACCAATACGTCCTCTTGACCAATGATCTGGACTTCGGCGCGATCTTAGCAGCGACGCAGAACCGACGGCCAAGCGTCCTTCAAATTCGCAGCGATCTTCTGGCGCCGGAAGCGATTGGCGAGGCCGTCTTGGCAGCGATTCGCAGGGCGCACCAAGACATTCTCGATGGCGCGCTACTTTCGATCGATCCGACGCGATTCCGCGTCCGGATTTTGCCGCTGGACAGTCCACAGGGGTCTTAGCGGGCTGCCTAAAGCACCAACGGCTCGAAGCTGACATCTGCGTGATTGACGCAATTCGGCCGTGGCGTTGGTGCAAGCGTTGCATTGTTCTGTGTGCGACTGGTGCCGGACTGATGCCGGTCCGGCTGCGGCCGAGACAGCCTGGAGAGCCGACCATTTCCGCCGATCGACCGACTGACGCGCCGCCCGCGACCGGAAAACCGGACGGCAAGCTGCTTTCCCGTTACACAACCGCCCTCGAACCGATGCTGGCGCGGTCACGCTGGTCGCTCTTGTGGGAGCGGCTATGGCCGGCGCTAGCGCTGCCGGCCGTCGTGGTCGGCGCGTTCCTGGCGGTTTCCTGGAGCGGCCTGTGGTTGCAGCTTCCGGCGGCGGGGCGGCTCGCCGGGATTATCTTTTTCGGTATCCTGTTCATTGCGGCACTCATCCCGCTCATCCGCCTGCGCGTTCCCACCCGGGCCGAGTCCGTGAGCCGCCTCGACCGCCGGTCCGGCCTCGCCCACCGCCCGGCGACCGCGGCAACCGACGCCC
Source organism: uncultured Rhodoplanes sp. (assembly GCA_964616635.1). Lineage (GTDB taxonomy): Bacteria > Pseudomonadota > Alphaproteobacteria > Rhizobiales > Xanthobacteraceae > Rhodoplanes. Next base: position 5,360 of record CAZTTL010000156.1, read on the forward strand.
TGGCCACGCCTGGCGGCGATCCCTGGGCGGGTGCGCTGTGGCAGGCCCATGTCACGCAATCGCTCGCCGCCGCGCGGTTCCTCCGTGCCGGCTGGCCGGCCCCGCGTCTCGCCGCGCGCGATCCGGCGGCGCTGCGCGCATTGGTGCTGATCGCCGTCATCGCAACCTTCTTCGCCGCCGGCGGCGACCGGATGCGGCGGATTACCGCGGCGTTCGACTGGACCGGCGTGGTGACACCGGCCAATTTCCGTCTCGACGCCTGGGTTTCGCCGCCGGTCTATACCGGCCGGCCGCCGATCATGCTGCAAGGCATGCGCCCCGGCGAGATTGCCGCCGCGAGCACGACCGCCCCGCTTTCGGTTCCGACCGGCAGCATTCTGGTCGTGCGCGCAAGCGGCGACGCCAAGTTCGACGTTGTGACCTCCGGTGGGTTGGTCGAGGCGGTGCCGGTCGCCGACCGACGCGCGCCGCTTCCGGCGGGCGCCGAAGAGCGCCGCTTCACCATCAGCGGCAGCGGTACCGCGACGTTGCGCGGCATCGGCCGCGATCTCGTCTGGTCCTTCGAGGCGGTCACCGATCAGCCGCCGATGATCGCGCTCACCAAGGATCCCGAGCAGCAGGCGCGCGGCGCGCTGCAGCTTTCCTACAAGCTGGAGGACGATTACGGCGTTGTCGATGCCCATGCGGTCTTCGCACCGCAGGCGCCGACCAGCGGCGGCGTGCCGCGCGCACTATTCAAGCCGCCGGAGATCGCCCTGACGCTGCCGCAGGCGCGCACCCGTAACGGCGTCGGCCAGACCATCAAGGACCTCACGGAAAACCCCTGGGCCGGCGCCGATGTGGTGATGACGCTGATTGCGCGCGACGAGGCCAAGAATGAGGGGCGCAGCGAACCATTCGAGCTACGGCTGCCCGAGCGTGTATTCATGAAGCCGCTCGCCCGTGCGCTGATCGAACAGCGGCGCACGCTTGCCCTCGATGCGGAGGCGCGCGACCGCGTGCTGATCGCGATCGACGCGCTGGCCATGGCGCCGGAGCAGTTCACGCCGGAGCTCGGCACCTATATCGGCCTGCGCACGATTTACTGGATGCTGGCGCGCGCCAAGTCCGACAATGATCTGCGCGAGGTCGTCAACCAGCTATGGGCGATGGCGACGCAGCTCGAGGACGGTGATGTCTCGTCGGCCGAAGCGCAGCTGCGCGCTGCCGAGGAGCGTTTGCGCCAGGCGCTCGAACGCGGCGCCAGCGACGAAGAGATCAAGCGGCTGATGGACGATTTGCGCGCCGCGCTCGACAAGTTCCTGCAGACGCTCGCCGAGGAGATGCGCAAGAACCCGCAGCTCGCACGGCCGATCGACCGCAATGCGCGCGCCCTGCGCTCGCAGGATCTGCGCAGCATGCTCGACCGCCTCGAGCAGATGGCGCGGTCCGGCGCGCGCGATGCCGCCCGTGCCATGCTCGACCAGCTGCAATCGATGCTGGAAAACCTGCAGATGGCGCGGCCGGGCGAGGGCGACGACGACATGATGTCGGCGCTCGACGATCTTGCCGACATGATCCGCCGCCAGCAGCAATTGCGCGACCAGACCTATCGCGAAGGCCAGGATCAGCGCGGCGAGCGTGGTCGGGGGCGCCAGCAGCAGGGCGAGCGTAAAGGCTTGGGTGGGTTGCGGCAGGACCAGCAGGCGCTGCGCGACCGGCTCAAGCAACTGATGGAGCAGTTGCGCAAGAACGGGCTCGGCCAGCAGCCGCAGGACGGCGAGCAGGGGCAGGGCGGCGATCAGCTCGGCCGCGCCGGCGATGCGATGGGCGACGCTGCGGAGTCGCTCGGGCAGGGCAATGCCGACGACGCGGTGGACAGCCAGGGCCGCGCCCTCGATGCGCTGCGCAGGAGCGCCCGAGGGCTTGCCCAGCAGCTCGAGCAGCAGATGGGACGCGGGCCGGGCCAGGGTCAACCGGGCCGCCTCGGCCAGGGACGGGCGCAGCAGGATACGGATCCATTCGGGCGGCCGTTGCGCGGGCGCGACTATGGCGACGACTCGACGGTCAAGGTGCCGCGCGAAATCGACATGCAGCGCGCCCGCCGCATCCTCGAGGAACTGCGCCGCCGCTTTGCCGAACCGCAGCGCCCGCCGCTCGAACTCGATTACATCGAGCGTTTGCTGAAGGATTATTGAGGCGGACAGACGGATGCGGGTGCGGGCGGCGCGGCCACCGCTGCGCCGGCTCGATAGTCACCCGACCGGCAGGAAAACCAGCGCCAGGGCACTCAGGCTCGCGAGCGCCAGGATCGATAGCGAACCGGCGGCGAGCACGCGGCCACCCGAAGCCAGCACGGTGCGCAGGTTCACCGACAGGCCGAGCGCGGCCATCGAGGTTCTGGTGTTGCCGTCAAACGAAGCGGTGTTGACCGCCGTCCGCAGCAGCGACTGCGCGACCGCTTTGTCGGAGAGCGTCGTCGCGCCCTTGATTGAGAACGGCCAGCTAAAAGTTCTCGATATCGCTCTGCCGCCGCGGCAGTTCACGATCCTGCGCCACAAGGAGCGCGATCTGACGGCCGCGGCCACGGCCACGGCATTCGAGGCCCTGTGCCGGGCGTCAGCGAAAGGGCAGAACTAAGCGCCTACGCGACAGCCGAGGCGACGCTTGCTGAAGCTGTCGCCGCCGGCCGCCGCTGGCCGATGCGCAAGACCAACCGCGTTTCCGGCGACGCAGTGCCCTGCGCCAAGCAGGCTCAAGCCTTTCCCGGATGATAGCGGAAGGATGCCCGAACGCGCGCTCGATACTCGACGACTTTGTTCTCTTGCATCCGAATATCGAGTTGTTCGACTTCCGCAACCCGAAGGTCTTCCAAATGTTTCGCGGCCTCTTCGAGAGCTGATTTAGCGGCATCTTCCCAAGAGGTCGGGCTACTCCCGATCAGGCGAACGACCCTATAAAGACTCATGTGACAGCCTCCTTGCTTAGGAAAACCAACTTCGTCGATGGGCAATTCCAATTCGTGATCCGGCCCGCCCGATCCGAACTCTATTCGTGGCTTCTGGATCCTTGAAAGACACCGATCGGCATTGTCGGAAAGTCCGTGCCTACTACGAAAGACGCGAGCCATTTTGACCCAAATCAAGCATTTGAGCCTACCTCTCCCCGTCGACGGGGAAAAGTCGGTGCGCGAAGCGCCGGCGAGGGGGAAGGTCTACTGCCTCATCCTGAGGAGCCCGCGCAGCGGGCGTCTCGAAGGATGCTCGCGCGCACTGCCGGCGATACATGGTTCGAGACGCGCAGCTTCGCCGCGCTCCTCACCATGAGGAACAGAGGCCCGTTCGCAGCCCGGATGGCGTGCGGCGCAATCCGGGACCGGCATAAACGCTCACTCGCCCGGTCCCGGCGCCAATACTGCGCGCCTTCATCGATTTCGCCGCTCCGCG
>CAZTTL010000157.1:0-2854 GCA_964616635.1 uncultured Rhodoplanes sp.
CTTCGCCGCCGCCGTTCCATCAGTTCGAAGTGCTGCCGCGGATCCGCTGAGGATCGCGTGATTGGACGGCGGGTCGCTGGCCCGCCGTCCCTGTAACTGCAGGCCGCTAGGCCGGCGCGTCGGGTACAACAAAAGGCAATGCGATGGCCGTCATCAGTGAAGGCGCCACCCTGCAATCGTCCAGTCGCCCGCAGGCGATCGAGCCCAGCCTCGCCGAAGTCAGCGATTTCATCGCGCTGATGAAGCCACGGGTGATGTCGCTCGTGGTGTTTACCGGCTTTGTCGGACTGATGGTGGCGCCCGGCACGCTGCACCCGGTATTGGCCGGCGCGGCGCTGCTCTGCATTGCCGTGGGCGCCGGCGCAGCGGGTGCGCTGAACATGTGGTACGACGCCGACATTGACGCGGTGATGGGGCGCACGCGCCAGCGTCCGATCCCCGCAGGAAGGATGCAGCCGGGTGAGGCGCTTGCCTTCGGTTTGACGCTTGCGTTCGGTGCGGTGGCGGTGCTCGGCCTCGTCGCCGGCTGGCTTCCTGCCGCTCTCCTTGCCTTCACGATCTTCTTCTATGCCGTCATCTATACGATGTGGCTCAAGCGATGGACCGCGCAGAACATTGTCATCGGCGGCGCTGCCGGCGCCTTCCCGCCAGTGATCGGCTGGGCGGCGGTGACGAATGACGTCGGGCTCGCACCCATCCTGCTGTTTCTCATCGTGTTCTTCTGGACGCCGCCACACTTCTGGGCGCTGTCGCTGCGCCGGGCCGACGAATATCGGCGTGCCGGCATTCCGATGCTTCCGGTCGTCGCTGGGGCGACCGAGACCAAGCGGCAGATTCTTGCCCATGCGCTGCTGCTGGCGCCGGTCGGCGTCTCGCCATACCTCCTTGGTTATGCCGGCCTGATGTATGGCCTCGTTGCCGCGGTCGGCGGCGTGATCATTGTTGCGCTGGCGCTGCGCCTGAAGTGGGCAGCCGCGGATCTTGCGGCGCATGTCGCCGCGAAGCGGCTCTTTTCGTTTTCGATTCTTTATCTGTTCTGTTTGTTTGCAGCGTTGCTCGTCGACCACTGGCTCGGGCGGCCGCTGTCATTGAGTCTCGGGTGAGCGGCGTGATGGGGGAGGCTGATAGCGAGAATACAGACGGGATCGTGCTGAGCGCCGAGCAGAAGCGTCGCCAGCGGACCCGCTCCATCGCCATCGCACTCGCTCTCGGTGCGCTGGTACTATTGTTCTACATCGTCACTGTCGTGAAGGTTGGACCCGGCATATTGACGAGACCGTTGTGAAACGATTGACCATGGATCAGGCATCCCACGAAACCGCAAGAGATCATCCGGCGAAGTCGGCGCGGACGCCGCGCCGCGAAGTGACGGTGGCCCTGGTTTGCGGCGCTATCGTTGTGCTCATGGTCGGCGCCGCCTATGCCGCAGTGCCGCTCTACAGTCTGTTCTGCCGCGTCACCGGCTTTGGCGGCACGCCGCAGATCGCGGCGGTGGCGCCGGGGACGGTGCTCGATCGCAAGATCACCGTGCGCTTCGATGCCAACGTTGGCGGTGGATTGCCATGGCGGTTCGTGCCCGAGGTGAACTCGATCGACCTGAAGCTCGGCGAGGTGGTCACCATCTATTACGACGTCATCAACCGCTCGGCGCGCCCGACCAGCGCCTCCGCCGCCTACAATGTGACGCCGCCACAGACTGGTGGCTACTTCACCAAGATCAACTGCTTCTGCTTCACCGAGCAGCATCTCAAGCCAGGCGAAAAACGACAAATGGCGGTCGTGTTCTATGTCGATCCGTCACTGGCGAAAGATTCTGATTTGGACGATGTCGATACGATCACCCTGTCCTATACGTTTTATCCGACGCGCGAGCCGCAGGCGGGGCGGGCCGCCACCGCCGCGACAGGTGCATCGGGGCGCATCTGAAAGACCATTCGAGCGGCGCTGCCGGCGCTGCATCGGCTGATACGGAGAAGAGCAAAATGGCCGAGGCGACTGCCAAGCACCACGACTATCACCTGGTCGATCCGAGCCCGTGGCCGGTCACCGGCTCGCTGTCCGCCTTCGTCATGGCCGTCGGTGCGATCTTCTGGATGCACAGCTACTTCGCCGCCGCGCCGTTTATTTTCGGCATCGGTGCGCTCGGCGTCCTCTACACCATGGTCGGCTGGTGGCGCGATGTCATCCGCGAGGCGGAATATGGCGGCTTCCACACCCGCGTGGTGCAGATCTCGCACCGTTACGGGATGATGCTGTTTATCGCCTCGGAGGTGATGTTCTTCGTCGTGTGGTTCTGGGCGTATTTCAATGTGGCGCTGTTTCCCAACGCGGCCCAGGATGTCATGCGCACTGAGTTTATCGGCGGGGTCTGGCCGCCCAAGGGCATTGAGACCTTCGACCCCTGGCATTTGCCGCTGCTCAACACGCTGATCCTGCTCACCTCCGGCACCACGGTCACCTGGGCGCATCACGCCCTGCTGCACAATGACCGGCAGGGTTTGAAATGGGGCCTGATCTGCACCGTTCTGCTCGGCATGATCTTCACGACGGTGCAGGCCTTTGAGTATTCCCATGCGGCCTTCGGCTTCAGCGGCAATATCTATGGCTCCACCTTTTTCATGGCGACCGGGTTCCACGGCTTCCACGTCATCATCGGCACGATTTTCCTGATCGTGTGCCTGGTCCGCGCGTTCGCCGGCCAGTTCACGCCGACCCAGCATCTCGGCTTCGAGTTCGCCGCCTGGTATTGGCACTTCGTCGACGTGGTGTGGCTGTTCCTGTTCAGCTGCATCTATGTCTGGGGTGCGGGCACGCATGTGGAAGTGTTAGTTCGCTAGAGCATTTTCCGGCGAAG
>CAZTTL010000157.1:2954-8711 GCA_964616635.1 uncultured Rhodoplanes sp.
GGGGTGCGGGCACGCATGTGGAAGTGTTAGTTCGCTAGAGCATTTTCCGGCGAAGCACATGCCTCGGACTTGATCCGGGCGGACGCCGGTTCGCCGCAGAAAATGCGAACCCGCAAAGAGAATCAGAGCGAATTCCGATTCCGTCAGGCCGGAATTCGCGCTAACGCGGCTCTCTCCCGGTGGGCTTGCACGAAATGCTCAGGCTGCGGCGCCGTTGGCGGTGTCGTAATGCGTTTTCAGCATCGCGGCGATCTCGGCGGCGGGGACGGGGCGGCTGAACAGGTAGCCCTGCCCCTGCGTGCAGCCATAAGTGCGCAACACATAAAGTTGCTCGGGCGTTTCCACGCCTTCCGCGGTCGTCGTCATGCCGAGTCCGGTCGCGAGTTCAACAACGGCGCGGGTAATCGTCATGCAGTCGAGGCTGGCCGGCAATTCGCGCACGAATGAGCGGTCGATCTTGATCTTGTTGAACGGGAATCGGCGCAGATAACTCAATGATGAATAGCCGGTACCAAAGTCGTCCATGGCGATGTGCACGCCAAAGCTCTGCAACTCGTGAAGAATGGCATGATTGGTGTCGTTGTCCTCCAGCAGCACCGTCTCGGTGATTTCAAGCTCCAAGCGATGTGGTGACAGGCCTGATTCATCGAGTGCGGAGCGCACCGTATCAACGAGATTGCCGCTCTTGAACTGTAGGGGCGACAGGTTGATGGCCAGAGTGACGTGCTGAGGCCAAGTGACGGCTTCGGCGCATCCCTTGCGCAATACCCATTCGCCGAGCGGAATCACGAGCTTGGTCTCCTCCGCAATCGGTATGAACTCCGAGGGCAGGATCAGACCGCGTTCGGGATGCCGCCACCGCACGAGTCCTTCGCAGCCGTCGACCTGGCCGCTCGCGAGATTGATGATCGGCTGGAAGTGCAGTTCGAATTCCTCGTTGGCGACGGCGGCGCGCAGATCGATTTCCAGCGCGCGCCGCGCCTTGATCTGCGTGTCCATTTCCGGCGCGAAAAAGCAGTAGCTGCTGCGACCCGTCAATTTCGCCTGATAGAGCGCAAGGTCGGCATGGGCGAGCAGATCATCGGCGCTCTGGCTGTGCTCGATCGTGGTCGCGATCCCGATGCTCGGCGTTACCGTGACTTCGTGGCCGTCGATGACGTAGGGTGCGCTCAGCGCTTCGATCAGGCGGACCGCCAGCGCGTTCGTGTCGTCGGTAGTGTTGATACCGCCCTGGATCACCGCGAATTCGTCGCCCCCAGTGCGTGCGACCGTGTCCTGCTCGCGGACGCTATGGCGCAGCCGCTTCGCGGCGAGAACCAGCAGTTGGTCGCCGGTGGGATGTCCGAGCGTGTCATTGACATCCTTGAAGTGATCGAGATCGATGCAGAGCAACGCGATCCCCTGGCCCGGCAAGTGCCGATCAGCGATCGCCTCTTCAAGGCGGGCGCGGAACAGTGTGCGATTGGCGAGATCGGTCAGGCTGTCGTAATGGGCGAGATGCCGAATGCGCGCCTCGGTGCGCCGCTGCTCGGTAAGATCGATCGGTGCGGTGATTTTCGCCGGCCGCCCCTCGTAAATGGTCACGCACGAGTAGATGGCGACCTCCATCTTTGTCCCGTCAGCTTTTCGATGCCGCCACACCTGATCGCCATAGAGCGGTGCATCGTCGGCCGCGGCGGCGCGTATTGCGTCGTGATCAGCGGGATCGCGGATATCCAGCGCGGTCATGTTGAGGAATTGTTCGCGGGTGTAGCCGTAGAGAGCCACTGCCGCGTCATTGACGGCAAGGAAGCGCAGCGTTTCCCGGTCGAAAACCCACATTGGCACGGGGTTGTTCTCGAACAGGAAGCGAAACGATTGCTCGCGGCGTTTGGCCTCGGTGATGTCGATGCGAATGCCGATCGAGCCGCCGTCGCTGGTGCGCCGCTCTTCGATGCGTAGCCAGCGGTCGCCCGGCAGATCCTGTTCGTGGCTGCTTTGCGGCGCGGTGTGCCTCGCCAGACGATGGGCAAGCCATTCCTCTTCGCGGCCGATCGCTTGCGGAAAGTAATTGCGCGCGAGCCCCTGCCGCAAACGATCCTCGAACCGCATCCCGCGCGCGACCTTCAGGCCGTTGGTATAAAGTGTTTCGTAGAGCTTGTTCCAAAGCACGAAGCGGTCTTCGGCGTCGAAGATCGCGATTCCCGCCGGCACGGCTTCGATCGCATCGCGCAACCGCATATTTGCCGCCTGCGCCTCTTCCTTAGCCTGCTCCGCCTTCAGTCGCGCCCCGCTGAGCGCGTCCTCCCGCCGCGCGCGCTCATTGAGCAGCTCGTTGAGCGAGCGTGCCAGCGACTCGACCTCGGTATAACCTTTGACCGGCGGCAAACTCGAGCTTCCGACCCGGCGCGCATGTTCGGCACCGGCGGTCAGCACGCTCAGCGGCTTGGCGATGCCGCGTGCAATCGTGAGGGCGGTGAGCAATGCGACCAGCAGGGCAAGGCTCACCATGAAAGTGCTGCGGGCGATCTGCGTATTGCTCGCTTCAAGCACCGCAGTGCGGTCGAGGCCGACGGCAATGCGCGCGTTGGTCCCGCGGATCTGCGCAAAGCCGTAAATTCCGCGCATTCCATCATTGTGGGGTATGTCGACCCAGCCCTGGCTTCGGCTCAGCATGTCGCGAACCAAGTCGAGATCGCGAAAATTCTTGCCGATCAGGTCCGGACGCTGCGGACTCCGCGCCATCAGTACGCCGTTGCCATCGACAAGCCAGACCGTCGCCTGCAGGCTGCGCGACAACTCGCCGACGAAGCGGTAGAACCAGCCCAGCCGCAATGTGATCGCGAGCAGGTATTTGACGTCGCCCTTGCTGTCGAGAACCGGCAGCACCGCGACAGCGATCGGCACATTCCTGATGCGGCTGATGATGAAATCGCTGACGGTGAATTTGCGGGTCTTCATCGCCGTGATGAAGTATTCCCGGTCGGAGGTATCATATCCGACACCCCCCGTCACCGTGCTGCAGAGCGCCCGGCCATTGGGTGCGAAGACCCAGAAGCCATTTGCCCAGACGCGATCTCGTCCCGCCTCCTCAAGAAACGCCGCGCAGGTCTCGGGAGAGCCGCTGCCGACCTCGGGAACGTTGGCGAGAATTTGCAGGAGAGTTTGTGCCTCGAAGGTGATCTCGCGATAGAGATCGGCACCGCGCTGGGCGAGGTCCCGCGCCCGCAGCCCGGCGGCGACGATTGTTTTGGCGCGTTGCTCGCTAAGCGTCACCGCATGCGCGAGGATGAGCGGCACGACCGCAACCAGGATCATGCCGATCAGGCGGAAGCGGATACCGCCAATTCGTTTTATCAGCCTCGCAAACTGGTTGCGCATAAAATACCCCGCCAAGCACCGCGAGTATTGCGGGGAGGTCATTCCAGCGAGTTTAATAAAACAGATAAAGAACGGTAAATTCGATCATGTTTGACAATTCCTTGTCATGGACAGTTCATTACCCCGACCTTCGGATTAATACTCAGGTCTTGGACCCGCAACCGTGTCGAATATTGATAAGCATCAATGTGAACGGCAACTTCCAGGCCTTGCCTGAGCGTAACCCGGGAGCCGGAAATTATGACCAAGCTTTCCATCGCGCATGACACTTTCGTCTTTGTCGGCGACGGCCGCAAAGCGCTGTTTCTCCGCAACGAGGGCGATGAGCGCTACCTGAACCTGAAGACCGAGCAGGTGTTGCGCGATGAAAATCCGCCGACGCATGAGCAGGGCTCCGATAAGCCCGGACGCGCCTTTGCGAGCGTCGGCAGCCGCCGCAGCGCGGTCGAGAATACCGACTGGCATGACCTCGAGGAGCAGCGCTTTGCGCAAGACGTGGCCGAAGCGCTTCTTCGTATCGTGCGCGAGCGCAAGGTGAAGTCGCTCGTCGTCATCGCTCCGCCCCGGACGCTGGCCGAGTTGCGGCGCGCCTTTCATCCCGAGGTGAAGGGCTGCATCGTCGCCGAAATCGACAAGGATCTCACCAAACAGCCGATTTACGAAATCGAAAAACACCTGGCCGCGTGAACCGCCGCCAAGGCCTCGCCTGCCCTCGGTGGCAGAACCCGATCGGCGGAGTTGGGTTAAGGGCTTGGTCGTGCGGCCGAATGCAGGCGTGCAGATATGCGCGTGGATGCCAAAATAGGCGCTATTCATACGCTTGTCGCAGGGCTGACAGCGCCCGCTCCGTCATGTTAAGGAACGGTCATGGCTCATGCGCTCAGCGTCTATGCAGTTCCCGTAGCGATCGGTGCCGTCGGTATCGTCCTGCTGCTCGGGCTTGCGAACATGATGCGCGGTGGCTCGCCCAACGTGTCGCAGAAGCTCATGCGCATGCGGATCGTGCTGCAGTTCATCGCCATTGTCGTGATCATGGTCACGATCTGGGCGATGGGCAAATAGGTCTCCTGCGGCGAATTTTCTCCCCGCCCCCGGATGGAATAGCTAGCAGTCAAACAGCTTACTTTGTAATTAACCCTCCCGGACATGGCCGAAGGGTGCGGACCGCGGCAAGGCACCGTCTCCCTTGATGGGCCAGCCCACGATCTTAAATGGGGGTGTCATGGTCGCGCTTACGCGAATCTACACACGCACAGGGGATGACGGCACGACGGCGCTGGGCTCCGGCGAGCGCCGCAAGAAGCATGACCTGCGGATCGCGGCCTATGGCACCGTCGACGAGACCAACAGCGCGATCGGGCTCGCCCGGGTTCACACCCGCGATCTGCCGGACATCGATGCCATGCTCGCGCGGATCCAGAACGATCTGTTCGATCTCGGCGCCGAGCTGGCGACGCCATCGAAGGGCAAGGGGCCGGGTGGCGCGCGGTTGACCATCACCGAGCCCCAGGTCACGCGCCTGGAACAGGAGATCGACCAGCTCAATGCCGAGCTACAGCCGCTGCGCTCGTTCGTGCTGCCCGGCGGCACGGCAGCGGCCGCCGCCCTGCATCTCGCGCGCACGGTCAGCCGCCGGGCCGAGCGGTTGATGGCGGCGCTCGCCGATACCGAGGGCGAGGAGGTTGGTCCCGCAGCCGCTAAATATATCAATCGGTTATCTGATTTCCTGTTTGTCGCCGCGCGCTCTGTCAACGACAAGGGCGCAAGCGACATCCTCTGGCAGCCGGGGCAAAATCGCTGACGAAAGGCGCCAGCGCATGATCTGAGAAAAGTTGCAGACTTTTCGGAAAAGATCATGCGACAAAACAAGGAGGTAAAGAGCGCGATCGATTTAGGCGTGATGCGATCGCTCAAAGAGAAAGAGAGCGAATTCCGATTCGTCAGAACGGAATTCGCTCGATCGATTTTCTCGCTACGGCGCGTCGCCGCGTTTGATCAGAGTCAAGGCACGCCACCGGCCGATCAGTGCTTTGAAGGGCTTTGTACGTCTGCCCGGGCGATCGGAATCGCACGAGACCGGCATCGTGAAAGCAGGCGCGTTGACAGGCCGATACCCCAGCCATACCCTGCAGGCCGGCGCGGGAGTGAAAGCATGAAGGTTCTCGTTACAGTCAAGCGTGTCGTCGATTACAATGTCAAAATCAGAGTGAAAACAGACGGTTCCGGGGTCGAACTCAGCAATGTGAAAATGTCGATGAACCCGTTCGACGAGATCGGGGTCGAGGAAGCGATCAGGCTCAAGGAGGCGGGCAAAGCGACCGAGATCGTCGCCGTCTCGATTGGCCCGGCGCAGGCGGCGGAGACCATCCGCACGGCGCTCGCGATGGGAGCAGACCG
>CAZTTL010000158.1:0-8643 GCA_964616635.1 uncultured Rhodoplanes sp.
AGGCGGCGGTGCGCGAACTGCGCAAGCTGATCAAGGAGAACTACGGCGAGGTGACGATCAACATCAACCCGGAGTCGATCTACACCGGCGCGCTTGGCGCCGCCGAGTTCGCCCGCCGCGCTTTTGAGGGCGGCGCCAAGATGGAGCACGCATCATGACGATCACAGCAGGAATCGATGTCGGCACCGGCGCGGTGAAGGCGGCCCTGTTCAAGGTCGAGGGCGACAACACCGAGTGGCTGTCGCGCTCGGTGATGCGCATCAGGCAGCGCGACCCGATGCAGCTTGCGCGGGTGGCCTTCGACCAGGTCTTGGCCGACGCCAATTTCAAGGAAAGCGACGTCAACTATGTGGCGACCACCGGCGAGGCCGAAGGCGTGCCGTTCCACACCGGGCATTTCTATTCGATGACAACCCATGCCCGCGGCGCGATCTATCTGGAGCCCGAGGCACGCTCGGTGCTCGACGTCGGCGCCCTGCATGGCCGCGCCATCTCGATCGACGACCGCGGCAAGGTGTTGAGTTACAAGATGACGAGCCAGTGCGCGTCGGGCTCCGGGCAGTTCCTGGAAAACATCGCGCGCTATCTCGGCATCGGTCAGGATGAAATTGGTTCGCTGTCGCAAAAAGCCGACAATCCGGAGGTCGTGTCCTCGATCTGCGCCGTGCTCGCCGAAACCGACGTCATCAACATGGTGTCGCGCGGCATTTCGGCGCCGAACATCCTCAAGGGCATCCATCTCTCGATGGCGGGCCGGTTGTCCAAGCTCCTGAAGTCGATCGGGTCGACCGACGGCGTCGTCATGGTGACCGGCGGGCTTGCGCTTGATGACGGTTTGGTTGCAGCACTCGCGCAGGACATCGCGGGCATGAAAAATATGACATGCAGCGTCCGCAGCCATCCGGATTCGATCTATGCCGGGGCGATCGGCGCAGCATTATGGGGCGCGTACCGCTTCGACAAGCTCGCCGCGCGTGGTGATCTGCCGCAAGCGGCCTGACACTGTAAGACCCCTTATAGCAAGGCACGCGCAAATGGAATAGAAGAGGGCGGGTCATGAGGCGCCTGTTCCGGCGAATGCTTTGGCGCGCCGGAACGCGTCGGAAAGGAGAAAATAATGGCTCTTTTGATCAATGACGACTGCACGGCTTGTGATGCTTGCGAGCCGGTATGTCCGAACAAGGCCATCACGGCGGCCAATCCGATCTACATCATCGATCCGGAAAAGTGCACCGAGTGCGTCGGCGCCGAAGATGAGCCGCAGTGCAAGCTGGTCTGCCCGGCCGAGTGCATCGTGCAGAATCCCGACTACGTCGAGTCGCAGGACGAGCTCAAGGCCAAGTACGAGCGGCTGCATTCCTGAGCTCGCGGGGCGCCGAGCCTTTCGGCGACTGGCGGCAGAGCAAGCCTGATGTGAGATCGCGCCGCCGGACAAGCGGTTGCATCGATGGACTTGGAGCGAACGCGCTCCGACGGGACGAAACCGGTCTTGACCTCGGCTGCCGGGCCGAGGTGCGCAGGAGCAAAGGTCGGCGGCATTGCTCGGATCAAGCCCGGGCTGCACGCGGAATGCGAGGGCGAATCCCGTTCTGACAGAATCGGAATTCGCCCTATTTCTTCTTGAGTGGTCGCATTTTCCGCGGCGAACCGGCATCCACTTCGCCGGAAAAGGCTCTAGAGATAATTGACGAGGCTGAGGTTCGCGAGCAGCGCCGCCGTCTGCAGTGAGGCCTGAAGGCTGGTCTGCACCGCGAGAATCTGCGCGCCCACCTCTTCGATCGGCGCCCCTTCCACGTCTTGCAGAAGGTCGGTGAGCGCCGCCTTCGTCTGCGTGTGGCGGTCCTTGGCGGCGGCCATCGCCGCCTGCGTGCCGCCGAGATCGGTCTCGATGTCCGCGATCTTCTGCGTGCCCGCCGGCTCCGAGAGATTGGCCTGCAGCCGCTGCGTCAGCGCGGTATAGTGTTCCTGACCATTCGGGTCGCTGGCGGAAAAGGTCATGGCGGCGAAAACGGCGAGATTGGCGACCGGGGTGCGCAGCGCTTCTTCGTTGGCGCGCATGCCGTAAGAAACGTTCATCGCCGTATCAATGCCGGTCACGGCGGTTGCTCGCGCGGAAAGCGTGCCGGCTTCGCCGGTATACCAGGTCACGGTATTGGCGCTGGTGCCGGCAATCAGCGCCGTCGCTGTATCGAACGGCGGGCCATCGACCCGGCGCGGCGGATTGGCGCCATCGACATTGAAGAAATCGTTCGCTGCCGCAATCGCCGAGGCGGCGGACAGCGAAGTCTGCGCCAGCTTGCCGATCGCGCTTGTCAGCTTGGTGTGCAGGTTCGTAGTCGTTTCAGCCGGGTCGGCGCCGATCAGGAATTCGTTGTCGCCCGGCGGGTTTGTTGTCGTGGCACGCAGCGTCAGCGCCTCGGAGGTGCCGTCGGGCAGATTGAAGGTGACGGTAACGGTGTCACCGGTATTCGGTTGATGGCCGGCGAGATCGATGGTGGTCCCCGGCGGCGATCCGGCGGGGCCGGTTACCGTGGCGCCGGCGATCGTGGTCGTCGTGGCCGCCAGCTTGAAGCCGAACAGCGAGCCGGCTGTGTCCTCCGAAACACTGATCGTTTCGACCGGCGTCGCACTCGTGGTCGTCAGGCCGAAATTCGCCGCTGTCGCCGTGCCGCTGATGGTAATCGGATAGGCGCTGCTGACGCTGATATTGCCGTTGGTCAGGTTCACCGAGGCGGTCGCGTCCGCCATTCCGCCGAGCGCTGCGTTGAGCTCGGCGAGCGTCGAGACCTCGCCCGGTCCGGTGCCGAAGGTCACGCTAAGCGAGGTGCCCGGCGCCCCGAGGCCGATCGTCAGCGTCTGCCCGGCGGTTACCGCGGGCGGTACCTGGGTGAGCAGGTTGGTCGGATCGGTGGTGCCGGTGGACAGGCCGAGCTCGGTCAAGAGGCCGGGCGTGCTGCCACCGCCGATCGTGACGGCGGTGTCGGCGTCAGCACTCGTCAGCACCAATTGATGGCTGCCATTGAGTGACGCCGTGACCAGCGCCGTGCCGGGTGGGGCACCGGCCATGGCCGTGTTGATCGCATCACGGATCGCGGTGTCGTTGTCACCCGGGCTGATCGCAACGGTAACGCCGTTGATGTCGAGCGTGCCGCCCGCGGAAGAAAACGGCGGGCTGGTCAAGTCTGCGCTTCCTGCGACGGTCGCGCTCGCATCGGGCGCGAGTGTCGCACCGGCGCCGACCAGCGTGGCCGGGCCGATGGTCGCTGCCGGAATCACCAGCCGGCCCAGCCCGTCGGCGCCGAGATCGGCCTGATTGCGCTCACTCATCACCTGGCGGAAACCGGCGCGGGCACCGTCACCCTCAAGAATATGGTCGATCGTGTCGGTCGCGGGCTGGTCGGTGGCTTGGCCGGAAAAAATATATTGGTCCCCGAAGCGGGTATTCAGGGCCGACAGAATGCGGTCAAGCTCGCTGCGCGCGGTATTCTGCTCGGTGGTGCGCCCGGCCTGGTCGATGACATAGGTCGACTGCGGAATAGCCGATTTGACCACGCGCGCCGCATCGCTGATGTCGGTCAGCGCGGTCTGGCTGATTTGCAGCCGGGTCCCGAGCACGCCGATCGAGGAGCCGAACGAAGCGATCGTTGACAGCTGCGTGCGCAGCCCCACCGTCAGCCCGCGGTCGAGGCCGATCCCGGCATAGTCATTGGCTCGCTTGCCGGTGCCGAGCTGGCGCTGCAGATCGTCGAGTTGCCGCCGCATCGCGACCAGGGACTGCACCTGGAGCGCGCTCTGGCTGCTGATGTTGCTGATGCTCATGGCGTCACAGGATCTGCATGAGGGTGTCGATCATGTCATGGACGGCGGAGAAAACGCGGGCGTTCGCGCCATAGGCGGTCTGCAGGACCAGGAGATTGGACATTTCCTGATCGATATTGACGGCGGCGCCTTCGTTGAAACGCTGCTGCAGCGCATCGACGACCATGCCCTGGCCGTCGCTCAGGCTTTGTGCGGAGGCCGCGGCAGCGCCCTGCTGGCTCATTGCCTGGCGCAGATAGGACGACAGTGTTCCCGAATAGGGCGCGGAGACCGAGCCGATACCCGACGCCGGCGCATAGCCGAGCGAGGCAGTCGTGAGCTGATTGAGGATGAAGCTCGGCCGTGTCTGATCGCCGGCAGGGGTTGATGCCTGATAGGCGACGATCTTCGAAGGATCGGCCACCAGCGCCGGGTTGACGACGATACGCCCGGCATAGCCGACCGACTGCGCGCCCCCTTTGCTGATGGCGCCGCTGAAGGGCGTTCCGCCATCATTGAAGAAGGGCAGCTCGGCCGAGCCGTCGGACACGCCGGTGGCGGTTACTGTCGCCGAGACCGCGCTGATGTCGGAGGTGCTGGCGCTGCCGTCGTCGAGAATGCGCAGCGTCGAGCCCGACGGATTAGCGAACTGAAGCTGGCCGTTGAAGCTCGCATTGAGCTGGCTCACGACTGACGCCAGCCCGCCGGACCAGTCGATGCCGACCACGCGATCATTCGGATCGGCGGTCGTGCCATTTGACAACGGCAGGGCGCCTGGATCGTCAACGCGGATGATCGTCGCTTTGTGCACGGTATTGGTCAGCGTATCGGTATAGGTGACCTGGATGGAATTTCCGGCGAGCAGGCCGCTGACATCGATATCGAAGCCGCTTTGGGCTCCGGCCGTGACCGGGGTGCCAGCGACCGTGCGATCGGAGAGCGCGCGCGACATCGCCGCAGCGAATTCGTCAAGCTGGGCTTGCGCTTGCACCAGCACCTGATCGCGCATCTCCAGATAGGCGGCGATACGACCGGAGCGGAACGATTTGGTCGCGATCAGATCGATGGGGGCGCCATTCGCGTTCGACAGCGTAATCGTCCCGACCTGGCAATCGCTTGGATCGGCGCTCCATTGCGCGTTCGCGCTCATCATGCCCTGGGAATCGAATGACAGCGTGGAGGCTTCGCCACCGACCAGCTGCAGGCCGGAACTCGTGAACACGCTTACCGTGCCGTAATCGTTTTCGGTCACGCGAATATCCATCAGCTCGGCGAGCTGATCGAGATAACGGTCGCGCTGATCGAGCAGGTCGGATTTTGCCGCATCGTCGGCGTGGGAAGAGCGAAGCTGGCCGTTCACCTGGGCGAGCCCTTGCAGGATGTCGTTTGCGGCCGCGACCGAATCGGCGATGCCCTGTTCCGCCGAACTGCGAAGCGACTGGATGTCTGCCGTCAGGTTCTGCAGCTGCTGCGCCAGCACCTGCCCGGTGTTGAGCACATTGATGCGGGCCGAGGAATCCGAAGGGCTGGTGACCAGCGCCTGCGCCGCGGTGGTGAAGTCGGAAAACACGGTTTCCAGCGACGAGGCCGAATTGGGGTCGCCGTAGATCTCCTGCAGCCGCTGATAAATCTGTGATTTCAGATCGGCATAGGCGCCGCCCGAGGATTCCGTGCGCAATTGCTTCTGAAGGTACTGATCAAGCTCGCGGCTGACACTCGCGACGCGCACGCTGACGAGGTCGCTGCCAGCGGAGGTGGTCTGCGTCTGCAGCGTCTTGCGCGTATAGCCAGGCGTCTGCGCATTGGCGACATTGGCGGCGACGATCGAGAGCCCGGCCTGGGCGCTTCGCAGCCCGGCTGCCGCGGTGTTGAGGGCCTGGGTGACGCTCATTGGTTGCTACTCTTCCCGCTCAGCGCCACTCCGTGGCTCATCGCAGCATGTTCAGAAGGTCCTGCACCATCTGATTGCTGGTGGTGATGACCCGGGTGTTGGCGGAATAAGCCTGCTGAGTCACGATCAGCTTCGTGAACTCATCGGCGATGTCGGTATTCGAGCCTTCGAGTGAGCTGCCGACGATCTTTCCCGCAGCGCCATAGATCGCTTGGCCGGATTCGTCGGTTGCTTCGAAGGCACCGCCGTCGATGCGCTTGAGGAAATTGGTGCCGCTGAACTTGGCAAGCATCACTTCGGCGAGATCGATGGTGCGACCGTTCGAATAGGCGCCGACGACCCGTCCCTTCTCGTTGACCGAGATCGTCTGCAACGCACCGGCAGCAAAGCCGTTCTGCTGCAAGAGGTTGACCTGGACACTGCCATTGGCATCGGAAAACTGGGTGATGCCGCCGGAGCCGAAGTTGAGCGTCATGTTCCCCAGCGCCGCGCCGTCGACGGTGACATTATTGAGTATCCAGGTGGAGATCAGCGGATCCATCTGGCCATTGGCATCGAAGGTGAAATTGGCGCCGACATTCTGCCAGGCAGCCTCGCTGCCGGTCGCATTCGAATTGACCTGATAGAACAGGTTCCAGGTGTCGGTATGGCCGCTGCCAAGCGAGGTGCTGTCGGTCTTCGCCCAGCGGAGCTGGATGTTCACCGGCGAGCCGGAGACGTCATAAGCAGTGATGGCGCCGCCGCCGATCGAAGCATCGACGAAAGCGGTCAGGTCGTCGGCCACCACGGTCTGGTTCGAGGGCAGCGCCGACGTCGTATGCAGGCCGAACGCGAGCGGGTTGATGGTGCCGCCGATAGTGATCTCGTCGGTCGGGCTGGAGGCGGTCACCGTGAGATTGCCATTGGTGGAATTGACCGAGGCGATGCCACCGGTCAGCGCCGCGAGCCGCGTATTCAAATCGGCAATGGTGGCGACCTCGGGTAGACCACCGGTGCCGAAGGTGACGGTGAGTGCCGGGTTCGCGCCGACCTGGATGGTGAGCGTCTGCCCGGCGGCGGCAGCGGACTGCGTGAGCAAGTTGGTTGGATTGACGGTGCCGACGCTGATGCCGAGCTCGTCGAGCAGCGAGGGGTTCGAGCCGCCGATCACAACGGCCGTGTAGGCGTCGGTGCTTTTCAGCAGCAAATGATTGGAGGCGTCGAGTGTGGCGGCCTGCAGTCCCGGCGGCGGCGTTCCAACCGTGGCGACTCGGTTTCCGGCGAGGAAGCCGAGGCTGTCGAGCGTCGCCGAATCGCCGGCCAGCGTGACCACCTCGCCATTCGCGGAGGTAAATTCGAGCTGGCCGGTGGTGCCCGAGACGGAGATGCCGTCGTCGCCGCCGCCGAGCGCATCCAGCACGGCATTGATCTTGGTCGCCGCAGTTGATGCGGTATCGCCTGCGGTCAACGTGTTGATGGTCACCGGCGCGCCGCCATTGAGGCCGGCAGCCTGGATCGTGATCGCTGCCGGCGTGCCGCCAAGCGTGCTGCCAGGCCCGGTAAAGCCGCCGGTGCCGTCGAGCGTGACCGGGGCATTGATGGCCGTCAGCACCTGCGCTGGCGTCATGCCGGCATCGATATTGATGGTGGTGCCGTTGATGGTGAAGGTGCCGCCATTCACCATGCCGCTGCCCGGCAGCACCGTCGAGCCGGTGAGGTTGGCAATGGCGTCGGCCTTGAGGGTGGCGCCACTGCCGGTGATCTTCGCCGCCTGCGGCGAGATCGCGAGCGGGTTGGCGATGAAATCGACCGGATTGAGCAGCTCCGACCCGACGACCGAAGTATCATGCCCCGGCGTCATCGGATAACGCGCGAGGTTGGCGCGGTAGCTGATCTCGGTCGTCTGCTGCGCGGGAAGGAAGTCATTCTTGAACTTGAGGAGGGTGGGTACGCTGCCAGTCAGGTTCCCCGTCGTCGAATCGACCGGAATGCCCATCAGGTAGTAGCCCGCGCCGTTGACGAGATAGCCGTCCTTGTTGGGCTGGAAGTCACCGCGGCGGGTATACTGGTTGACGCCGCTGAAGGTCGGATTGTTGTCGGTCTGTCCGGTCGGCTTCATGACGACGAAGAAGCCGTCGCCGTTGATCGCCATGAAGGTACCGATCGATGACGTCTGTACGTCGCCCTGCACCGAGTTGGTCGCACGCGAATTCGCCATCACGCTGCCGGAGACTTGCTTGGATGCCTCGCCGTCCTGGATCAGGTCCAGGAAGCTCGTATCCGTGCGCTTGTAGGCCGTCGTCTGCGAGTTGGCGATATTGCCGGAGATGTTTTGCAGCGCAAAAGACTGCGCCTGCATTCCTGTGACAGCGGTGGTCAGCGCGCCGAAGATACCCATCATTGCTCTCCAATCGGCGCGCGCTTGATCAATTACGCTTGCACGGCCCCCGCCGCTGACGAGCAACCGCCGTGCCGAAATAAAATAGCAATCCACTCAATGAGTTGAAAGAACTGGCGGGCGGCGCAGCGCAACCGATCCGGCAAAACTCGCCCATTCCGGCAAATCTTGCCGCGTGTATTCGGCGGTCAGCCGCTGCGCCGCGTGACGCCAATTTGCGCAAGCCAGAGCTTTCCGCCGCGGCAGGAAATGCTCTAAGCTTGCCCTCGCCCCTGCAACAAAGGTCGTGAACCGATGCGTTTTGAAGGTACCAGTGCCTACGTCGCCACCAATGATCTCAAGGTCGCGGTCAATGCCGCGATCGCGCTCGAGCGCCCGCTGCTGGTGAAGGGCGAGCCGGGAACCGGCAAGACGGTACTCGCGATCGAGATCGCCAAGGCGATCGGCGCGCCCTTGATCGAATGGCACATCAAGTCAACGACCAAGGCGCTGCAGGGCCTCTACGAATATGACGCCATTTCACGCCTGCGCGACAGCCAGCTCGGCGACGAGCGGGTCAAGGACATCCGCAACTACA